>NZ_CP053845.1:679398-1019097 GCF_013201975.1 Campylobacter sp. CCUG 57310 | reverse complement strand
TCCGCGAGTGGGACCAGATAACTAAGCAAATTTTACCAAAGCCTACAACGATAGAAATAGAACGCGAAGGCAAAATTTTAACCATAAATTTAACCCCAAAGATAGGCGAGAGCCTAAATCTATTTCGAGAGAAAATCCAAAAACCGCTCATCGGCATATCCCCAAGCGGAGAGATAATAAATTTAAAAAACACAGGTCTTAACTCGATCAAATTTGCATACAAAGAGACGCTTGAGGCTTCAAAGCTCATATTTATAGGTATAGGTAAACTGATCGAGGGTGTCGTGCCAATGAAGGATATGGGTGGGATAATCCAAATAGCCGATATCACATCAAAAGCAGCTAAAATCGGTATCTCAACCCTGCTCATCATCACTGCTTTGATATCTGTAAATTTAGGTGTGCTAAACCTGCTGCCCATCCCTGCGCTTGACGGCGGACATATACTTTTTAACCTTTATGAGCTGATTTTTCGCCGCGAGATGAATGAAAAAGTCTATATTGGACTTACTTACTGCGGCTGGGCTTTGCTGCTAACGCTTATGATATTTGCAACGTTTAATGATATTTTAAGATTAAGCGGTAGCGGACAATGAGCAACTTAGAAGAAATTTTAAAACGTATTAATAGCACCGGTCTAAATGAAGCCGTAAAGCTAGTTGCCGTCAGTAAAAACGTAACCGTAAAAGAAGTTTTAGAGCTTTTTAATGAGGGGCAAGTTGATTTTGGTGAAAATAGAGTCCAAGAACTTAAAAACAAACAGCAAATTTTAGCTGAAATTTTGCCACAAAATCCTATAAAATGGCACTTTATCGGTCGCCTTCAAAGCAATAAAATAAACCAGCTCATATCTTTGCGACCTACTCTTTGGCAAAGTTGCGAAAGCCTTAAAGCTGCTCTTGAAGTGGATAAAAGGCTTAACTATGAGCTTGAGTGCTTGCTTCAGATAAACTCCGCCGAAGAGGAGAGTAAGCAGGGTGTGGAAGCTAAAATGGCGGTGGAGACATTTTTATCTATCAAAGAGAGATGCAAATTCCTACGCCCCGTGGGTGTAATGAGTATCGGCGCGCATGTTGATGATATAAAGACTATCCAAAAAAGCTTTGAAACTACGCGCAAAATTTATGAAGAACTTGAGCAGTATGGAGCTAAAATTTGCTCTATGGGGATGAGTAGCGACTTTGAACTAGCTATAAAATGCGGCTCAAATATGGTTCGTCTTGGGTCTGTTTTGTATAAATAAGGCTAAAACATGAACAAAGATATAGAAACAACAAAAAAGTTTGTATCAGAACTAGGCTATGTTATTGTCTGCATAGGCATAATTTTAATATTAGCGGGAGAAGGATTTCCTTTCTTTTACTTGATGGCAATAAATATGGCAGTTTGTCTTTTGTATGCAATAACTCCAATTAGGAAAAATAACTACATTTTACTTGTTATCCTTATATTGATTGCAAATTTTTTAATATTATTTAATGCAGAAGGATGGAATGAAGGAAGTATGCAAGGACGATATTATTATATAGAAATACTAAAGCCTACAACAGATATGATTTATGGTACTATTCTCTTTTCTGGTTTTCTTTTTGGTATTCCTATTATTTTATATATATTCTTAATAAATTCTCTAGCTAAACTTACGCACTATCTATCAAATACGGATAAATTTAAAACAAAAGAAGAGCTTAATAAAAAGTAATAAATTTCTGCTTGGCCAGTGATGACACAAACCAAGCGGATTTAAAAGTTAAATTTGAGCTTTTATGTCGCTTGCCCATTTATCTATACGTTTTTCGTACTCTTTATCGCCCTTCGTATCAAGCACTAGTCCGATAAATTTACCGTTTATAAATGCAGATGAGTAGTCAAATTTATATCCGTCCTTATCTTTTGCACCAAGCAATGAAGCTCCCTTTACAAAAGGCAAAAACTCAACTATCCCGCCACAGAAGTTATCGCCGTGGCGCTCTTGATTGCCAACTCCTATTAAAGCTACTTTTTTACCTTTTAAATTTGCCTCTTTTAGCAAGCCAAGCTTTGCCTTCCAATCCTCATGAAGCTCGCCAAATCCATAACTTGAGCTTGCTAAGATCAAAAGATCAAAGCCTTCAAATTCGCTTGATTGCGCTACATCTTTAACCGCTTTTATCACTTTAACTTCGGCACCCAACTTAGCTGCCGCATATTCGCACGCTTTTTGCGTATCGCCTTTGCCTGTTGCGTAAAATATTCCTATCATTTCTTTATCTCCTTTGCATATTTTATACCTAATTCATAAGCTTTTGTATTAGCCTCATGCACCTTTGGCGGCACCTTTGAGAGCATAACTTCGCGCACTAAATTTGCGTCCATGCACCCACTCATCTCAACCGCCACACCAAGCGCAACTACGCTTTGAGTTATGACGTTTCTAACCTCGTCTTTTGCGATAGTGATGATGGGAATTTCATAAATTTGCCACCTCTTTCTATCCTCATCGCTTGCGTGAACCAAATTTGGCTCTATGACGATGATACCGCCGTCTTTAACACCCTCTTTAAATAGCTCAAAGCTTACCTGAGCCGTCGCAAGCATAAATTCTATCTCGCCTTCGTTTGCATAAGGATATAAAATTTCATCTTCGCTAAGCAAGATATCAACCTTCGTCGGCCCTCCTCTAACCTGCGATGTATAAGTCGAGGCCTTAACCCCGTATCCGCCCTCTTCTATCTTGGCTGCGGCTAGAATTTCACCCGCTAGTATAACACCCTGACCGCCCACACCTACAAATCTAAGCTGTCTTTTCATATCATCGCTCCAAAGTCGATTTTCTCTCCACTCTTAGCGGCTTTTATCACCTGATCGTAGGCTTTGGTGTATTCGGTTTTGGTTGTGTCGTGATGCAAAATTCCAAGCGGGAATTTGCCCTTTTGCTCATCCTCGCTAAGAGCATCAAATTTCGTTTTGCTCACGCAAAGCGACTCTATCCATTCAAGAGTTTGAACGGCTTGAGCCATCTTGTTTTTTCTGCCTAAATTTATATGACAGTTTGAAAACACGTCAAAGAAGCTGTATCCGTCGTGAGCAAAGCCTTCGGCTAAAATTTTCTCTAGCTTTGTAGCTTCTATAACGTTTTGCCTAGCTACAAATGTCGCTCCAGCCGCGATTGCAAGCTTACAAGCATCAAAGCTTGGATCGATGTTTCCAAGTTGCGCCGTAACCGTCCACATTCCGCGCGGAGTAGTCGGGCTGGTTTGGGAGTTTGTAAGCCCGTAGATGAAGTTGTTTATGAGGATATGGTTTAAGTTGATATTGCGCCTACAGCCGTGTATAGTGTGGTTGCCGCCTATAGCAAGCCCGTCTCCGTCACCGGTTACTACGATCACGTGTTTGTTTGGATTTGCCAGCTTTATGCCCGTCGCATAGGCTATTGCTCGTCCGTGAGTCGTGTGAACGGTGTTGCAGTTCATATAAGAGCTAAATCGTCCGGAGCAGCCGATACCAGAAACCACGCAGACATCATCCATATCCCATCCAAGCTTATCTATAGCGCGAATGACCGCTTTAAGTATCACGCCGTCGCCACATCCCCAGCACCAAAGGGTCGGCATCTTGTCTATTCTTAGATATTTATCGTAGTTAAATGCCATCTTAAAACTCCCCTATCTTGGCGATGATCTCTTGCGGGCTGATCGGTCGTCCGTTTGCCTTGTGAAGCGTTTTAAAGCTCTCTTTAAGCGTTGCCTTTTGAATTTCGCCCGTGTATTGACCTAAATTTAGCTCGCAGATTAAAATTTTCTCAAATTTTGCACTGATATTTTTTAGCTTTTCTTTTGCTACCGGAAATAGCGTAATAGGCTTAAACAGCCCTACTTTCAAGCCCTCTTTGCGTAAAATTTCAACCGCCTCTTTAGCGGCTCTTGCCACGCTTCCGTAAGCTATGATGCAAATTTCAGCGTCATCTAGTCTATACTCCTCAAAAGAGTCTATCTTGTCGGTGTGAGCATTTATCTTGTTAAACAGCCTGTTGATGTTGTATTCTACTATCTTGCCGTCTTCTGTAGGAAAGCCGGTTTCGCCGTGATGAAGCCCCGTGATATGATATCTGTAACCTTTAAAAAATTTATTCAAAGTCGCCGGCTCATCGCTTGCGGCTTTGTAAGGCTTATACTCGCTTGCCTCGCCTTCAAACTGCTTTCTATTATAAATTTCAAGCTCGCTAAGTTCAGGCAAAATCGCCTTAGCGTGCATGTGCCCTATAGTCTCATCAAGCAGTAAAAACACAGGCGTCATGAAACGCTCGGCTAGATTAAAGGCTCGAATAGTCTCAGTGTAGCACTCCTCTAAGCTTGCAGGAGCGATAACTATGCTGTTTATATCGCCGTGGCTCGGGTTTTTTGCCTGCAAGATATCGCCTTGTGATACGCGTGTAGGAAGTCCCGTACTTGGTCCTCCGCGCATTACATTTACGATCACGAGCGGAATTTCGGCGATAAATCCAAGCCCTATCTGCTCGGCCTTAAGCGAGATCCCGGGTCCCGAGCTTGCGGTCATAGCCTTAGCTCCGCTCATAGCGGCTCCAAGTGCTACTGAAATTCCCGCTATCTCATCTTCCATTTGGATAAATTTGCCGTCGTTTTTTGGCAAAAGCACGCTTAGCTCGTGAGCTATCTCGCTTGAAGGAGTTATCGGATATCCGCCAAAGAAGTTACATCCCGCATCTATCGCAGCAAGTGCTACTAGCTCATTTCCGCTTGATATGATCTCTCTCATATTAGGCTCCTAGCTTTTCGTAGCGGTTAGCTTTTACGGCTTGGGCCCTAGCCTTACTCTCCGCGCTAAGTTTAGCAAATTTAAAGCCCTTATCGGCTACATAAATCGCAAAATCAGGACAGTGAAGCTCACAATCCCTACAGCCTATACAGGCCTCTTCGTGCACTACCTCTATCATCTTACCAAGCACAGCACTTGGTTCTAGCCTCATACCAAGCACACCTGCAGGACAATAACTAACGCATATATCACAGGCTTTACAGCGAGTCGTATCAACCCAAACTGCGACACCCTCTTTTATCAACATCTGTTTTCCTTGCTTAAAATTTCTAAATTCAGCAATTTTATATAATCTTGCTTAAATTTAAGATTTCAAAAAATAGATAAAATTTATTTTAGTTTTTATTTAAGTAGCGAATATATCCGCTCTGCTTTAAATTTTTATTATCTCTTTAAATTTCGCACCTATATCAGTAGGAGTATCCACGACAAACACGCCTGCTTCTCTAAGCGCTTTCATCTTATACTCCGCACTTCCTTCTATGCCGTTTATAATAGCTCCTGCATGACCCATTTTACGCCCTTTTGGAGCGGAATTTCCTGCGATAAAGGCAACTATCGGCTTTGAAATTTTCTCTTTTATCATCTTGCAGGCTTTTACTTCAAGATCTCCGCCGATTTCTCCTATTAAAAGTATCGCTTTGGTATCATTATCAGCTTCAAAAAGCTCTAAAAGCTCCTCGTAAGCCATTCCTATAACGGCGTCTCCGCCTATGCCCACGGCGGTTGAAATTCCAAACCCCGCTTTGATGATCTCGTTTGCACCTTCGTAGGTTAAGGTGCCTGATTTGGATATGATACCGATGTTGGTTTGCGCTCGCTTAAAGACAGAGCTTGGCATGATGCCCAGCTTACACTCGTTTGAGCTTATGATACCCGGGCAGTTTGGTCCGATGATACGCATTCCTTTTTTGATCGCGTAAGCTTTAGCATGAAGCATATCAAGCACAGGCACATGCTCGGTGATAACTACGGCTAGTTTTATGCCGGCGTCCGCAGCTTCGATTATAGCGTCTTTTGCAAAGGCGCTTGGCACAAAGACTAAGCTTGTATCGGCTTTTGTCGCATTTACGGCTTGCTCTACCGTGTCAAACACGGGCAAATTTAGATGAGTTTGCCCTCCTTTAAAAGGAGTTACTCCGCCTAAAATTTGCGTGCCGTATTCTAGACAGCTTTGAGAGTGAAATGTCCCTTCCTTGCCCGTAAAGCCCTGCACGATAACTTTCGTGTTTTTATCTATTAATATGCTCATATTAAATCTTTTTCGTTTGCGAATTTAACGGCCAATCTTGCGCCATCAAGCAAATTTTCAACTACATGCAAATTCTTTAACTCCGCACTTTTTAGCATATCCATAGCCTCGGTCGAATTTGTCCCTTGAAGTCTGATTACGATAGGGGTTTTTAGCTCAAATTCTTTAGCCGCTTCTAAAATTCCGCCGGCAATCCTATCGCACCTTACGATACCGCCAAAGATATTTACAAATATCGATTTTACATTTTTATCGCGAAGTATTATCTCAAAGGCTTTTGCCACGCTTGCAGGGTTTGCCGAACCGCCTACGTCTAAGAAATTTGCGCTCTTTCCACCTGCGTTTTGGATGATGTCCATAGTAGCCATGGCAAGCCCAGCACCATTTACTATACAGCCTACATTGCCTTCTAACTTGACGTAGTTAAGCCTGCTTTTTTTGGCTTCAAGCTCACTTGGTTCCTCTTCATCGTCATCTTTAAGGGCTAAAATTTCGCTATGCCTAAAAACGGCGCTGTCATCAAAGCTCATCTTCGCATCAAGCGCGTAAAATTCATCCTTGGAAGTTAAAACCAAAGGATTTATCTCTATCAAATTCGCATCTTTGCTTATATAAATTTGATAAAGCTTTTTTAAAATTTCGCTAAATTTTAGGCTTAACTCCTTGCTAAATCCAAAAAATCCTATCAAATTTAAGATATGAAAGTCGCGCAGTCCGATCTGCGGATCTACATTTACCTTTTTGATAAGCTCGGGATGATCCTTGGCGGTCTCTTCTATACTCATTCCGCCCTCTTTTGAGGCGATTATGCTAATGTTTTCCTCTTTTCTGTCAAAGGCGAGACTTAGATAAATTTCTTTGCTTATATCAAGCGCTTCCTCGATATAAATTTTTCTAACGACTTTGCCATCTTTTGAGGTTTGGGGAGTTATAAGGCTCATGCCAAGCATATCTTTTGCGATACTTTCAACTTCGCTTAGGCTTTTGGCTATCTTTACGCCACCGCCAAGACCCCGACCGCCTGCGTGAACCTGAGCTTTAATGACGAATTTATCGCCATTTAGCTTTTTTGCGGCTTGCAATGCCTCATCGATTGAGTAAGCGAGCTTGCCGCCCGCTACGTTTATGCCAAATTCCTTTAAAATAGCTTTTGCTTGATATTCGTGAATGTTCATTTTACTTAGAAAAATTTACTTTGGATAAGAAATTCTATATTTCTCTTAATATCATCTTGGCTTTTTTGCACAGCCTCTTTTTCGTTTTGGCTAAGCTCTTTTATCTCTTTGATTCCGTCTTTGCCAAGCCTTACTCGTCTGCCGCAAGTTAAATTTTCATCCAAGACCACGCAGCAGCTTAGCCACTCATCGCGCTCTTTAACTATCGCCTCACACATCTTGGCTACTGCAGCTCCAGGTGCATAATACGCCGATGTGCCAAGCAGTTTTACTATCTTAGCCCCGCCTGTTTTTGCCTCATGAGCCACTTCGTTAAAGCTTGCTTCGTCTAAATTTACGCTGACATTTTCTTTTAAAACTAGCATGTCGTCGTTGTGAGAGCCTATGATATGAGCGTTAAACTCTGAATTTTTAAGTCCTGTTTTTTGACCTATCTCGAATTTAAGCCTTGCCGAGTCAAGTTCGCCCGCCATACCGATAATGCGCTTTTTATCAAAGCCGCTTACTTTATAAACAACGAAATTTAGCACGTCAAGCGGGTTTGTTACCGTTATGATTATCGCATTTGGTGCAAATTTTACGATATTTTCAACGCTACTTTTTACGATGCCTGCGTTTTTAAGAAGCAGATCTTCTCTAGTCTGACCCTCTTTTCTAGGGCTTCCTGCGGTGATTACCACTATATCGCTATCTTTTAAAAGCGAAAAATCATCTCCGCCCTCAACCTTCACATCGATACCAAAAACAGCCGCACTTTGAGCCAAATCTATAGCCTTAGCCGCCGCAACGTTGCCAAATATATCAACAAGCGCGATTTCGTCCGCAACTTCTCTTAAAACCAGTGTGCTAGCTACGCTTGCACCGACATTTCCCGCTCCGATAACTGAAATTTTCATTTAAACCTCTCTTATGATTTGATTTAGTGTATTACTTGGTCTCATGGCGATTTGCGCCAGTTTATCATCAAATTTATAATACCCGCCGATATCCACCTTAGCGCCTTGCGCTTCTAAAAGCTCTTTGTTTATAACACTTTCGTTTTCTTTTAGCGCATTGGCCAAATTTTGAAATTTGCCAGCGAGTTTGCCGCCGTTTTGCGCAAGCTCATCCGCCCAGTAAAGCGCAAGATAAAAATGGCTCGTGCGATTATCGGGCTCTCCCGCCTTTTTAAGCGGAGCGCGATTTTCTTTAAGCCATTTTGCAACGGCTTGATTTAAAGTAAGCGATAAAATTCTTGCGTTTTCATTGTTTTTTGTATTTGCCAGATGCTCTAAGCTTGCAATTAGCGCTAAAAATTCGCCTAAACTATCCCATCTTAGGTGATTTTCCTCAAAAAACTGCTCTGCTATCTTTGGAGCAGACCCGCCCGCTCCCGTCTCAAACACGCCTCCGCCTTTTAAAAGCGGCACCACGGAGAGCATCTTAGCGCTTGTTCCAAGCTCAAGTATAGGGAAAAGATCGGTTAGATAATCTCTTAGCACATTGCCTGTTACGCTTATGCAGTCTTTGCCTTGGCGGATTATATCAAGCGTCTTTTTACAAGCCGCTTCCGGACTTAAAATTTCTATATCAAGCTCTTTTAAGTCGGTTGAGTTTAAAATTTCTCTTACTTTTTTAAGAATTTCTTTATCATGGGCACGATTTTCATCAAGCCAAAAAATAGCCTTGGAATTTGTGATTTTAGCTCTATTTAAAGCAAGCTCAACCCAATTTTTTATCGCGTCGTCTTTTGTCTGCGTCATGCGAAATATATCGCCGTTTTGAACTTCAAATTTAAATATAACTTCACCGCTTGAACTTAAAACCTCTATAACCCCATCTTCATTCATTATAAAAGTCTTATCGTGACTTCCATACTCCTCGGCTTTCTTTGCCATAAGACCAACGTTGGCCACACTTCCTATCTTGCTTGGATCAAGCGCGCCGTTATTCTTAAAATCTTTAATCACACTCTCATAAACTCTTGCATAAGTTTGATCGGGTATCACCGCTTTAGCCTCTTTTAACAAGCCGTCTTTATCCCACATCTTGCCCGAGTTTCTTATCATCACGGGCATTGAAGCATCAATTATCACATCGCTTGGCACATGCAAATTTGTAATGCCAAGATCTGAATTTACCATAGCTAAACTGGGCTGCTTGGCATAAATTTCATCAAATTTAGCCAAAATTTTCTCTTGCACTTCTTTATCAAGAGTAGCGATCTTTTCAAAAAGCTCTTTTAAGCCGTTGTTTTGATTTATCTTAAGAGCTTTAAACTCGTCTTTAAATTCCTCAAACGCTTCATCAAAAAACTCGCGCACAAAATGACCAAATATCACAGGATCGCTTACCTTCATCATGGTGGCTTTTAGATGCACCGAAAACAAAAGCTCTTTTGAGTTCGCATCTGAAATTTGCTCTTTGATAAATTCTTTAAGAGCGTTTACACTCATAAAAGTAGCGTCTATAACTTCATCTTTTTGGATTTTAAGATCATCTTTAAGCACTCTTTTTTCGCCGTTTTTATTTGTAAATTCAACTTTTAAAACGTCATCTTTTTTGCTAGTGTATGATTTTTCGTTCGAATAAAAATCCCCCTTGCTCATATAGCTTACTTCGCTTTTGCTATCCTTACTCCAAGCTCCCATTTTATGAGGATTTGCTTTGGCGTATTCTTTTACTGCGAGGATTGATCTTCTATCTGAATTTCCTTGACGCAAAACGGGATTAACCGCGCTTCCTAGCACTTTTTGATATCTTTGCTTGGCTATCTTTTCTTCATCGTTTTTAGGCTCCTCTACATAAAGAGGGATATCGTATCCTTTGGCTCTAAGCTCGTTTATAGCGGCATTTAGTTGCGGGATACTTGCGGAAATATTTGGAAGTTTTATGATGTTGGCAAATTTATCATCAGTCATCTTGCTTAAAATTTCAAGATAATCCTCGCTTCTTTGCTCAGGCTTTAACCTATCGCTAAAAGCTGCGATTATACGTCCTGCAAGCGATATATCAACGCTTTTTATACTGATGTCTGCTTTGTTTAAAAAATTTTCTAAAATCGCAAGCAAAGAGTAGCTAGCAAGCGCAGGCGCTTCATCGGTCTTAGTCCAAATAATATCGCTCATATTTAGCCTTTATAAATTTTGGATTATATTAGCAAATTTAACGTAAATTTCGGCATAAATTCACTTTTGGGATTTTATATGCTCGTTGTGTTCGGCGTAAGTTTTGCTAAATTTATGCTTCATCGTCTTTTTGTCGCGCACGAAGTATAGATACTCCGAATTTTCAGGATTTATCGCGGCTTTTATCGCGGCTGTTGAAACCGTGCAAATTGGGCTTGGTGGAAGCCCCTCGTGCAAATAGGTGTTAAATTTGCTCTTATCCTCTCTGATACGCTTTGGAGTTACTGTTTCGTGTGAAAAAAGCCCGTAGTTTAAAGTCCCGTCCATTTGTAGCTTCATGCCTTTTTTAAGGCGGTTTTGGATAACAGAGCTTACAAGAGGCATTTCGCTCTCATCGGCTGCTTCTTTTTGGATAACCGAAGCGGTGATTAAAATTTCTTGCCATTTTTGCTCGTCATATGCGCCTAAAAGCTTTTTAGAGAGATTTTCATGAGACGCCTTAGACTCTCTTAAAAGATACTCGATAAGCTGATTTTCATTTATGCCGATAGGAATTTTATACGTTTCAGGCACTAAAAACCCGTCGGCAATAGGAGCTGACGAGCTATAAATCTCATTTAAAATTCGCTCGTTTAAATTTAGCTTTACGGCAAGATCTTTTAAAAATATAGCCGTAGTTTCGCCCGGTATCAAAGTAATCTCGCTCATAGCGGCTTTTGCGGTGGTTAGCTTGTGTAAAAAATCAAATTTGGCAAGCTTGCCCTCTCCCACGTCTATCCAGCCTGATTGAGGATGTCCTATATAGGCTAAGATATGCTTATCCAGCGCTGTTATGTTAAAATTTTTAGACTTTAGATATGTTATAATTTCGCCTACACTGCCTTTTGGCAAGAAAATAACCTCGCTTGTTGCAACGGGTCTTGCAAGATAGAGAAGAAAACTTAGGGAAAAAATGAATATTATCTCGCATATTATGAAAAAAATTTGGCATATTTTAGCCTTCATCATCATATTTTTAACCATCCTTATAGCTACGTTAAAGCATGGAATTAACGTAGAAAAAATTGATCTTGGCGAATTTAAAGCCGAACAATTATATATAAAACTTGATAAAAAACTAATTCTAAGAGCTAGAAATATAGAAATTCCAAAGACCAGCAAAGAAGATAGCTCAAACGATAGCTTGCTTAGAGTAACGGATAATATAGGCTGGATAGACATGCTCTTTAAAGAGGTATTGCTTGAGAGGATTAAACTCGATAACAACGAATTTACGATACTGTTTTTTGAAAACGCATTTCACATCGATACGGCTTATCTAACGCTTGATACGACATTTACTCCTCAACCAAACGGACTTAATATCGATGTTTATTGGCTTGCTTTTAAAGACTTTAATGTAAATCTAACAGGCAATGCAAACGCGGATATAAAAAACAATATTTATGATTTTAACGGTACATTTTCAAGCCACGAGCTAAACGGCAAAGCAAACATAAAACTTAAAGATGAGATGCTAAACTACACTATAAGCGATATAAACGCAAGCAGTCTAAAGGGCTTCATGGATGAACTTGGCGCAAAGCTTGAGCTTAATAAAGACGTGAAAAACTGGATATACGGATATGTGACTGCGGATAATTACTTCGTGCAGGATTTAAGCGGTAAATTTGACCTAAAAACCGAGAATTTTTACTTAAAAGAGCTTAAGGCAAACGGTGTTTCTAAAAACGTAAAAGCCAAATTTGACGCCAAACTCCCACCTGCTACGGTAGAAGAAGTAAAAGTTGAGCTTAAAAACGAAACTCTGAAATTTAGCCTTAAAAATCCAAAATGGCAGGGTAAAAATTTAAACGGCACAAGCCTTGAAATTTATAAAATTTTTGACGAAAAGGGTGCGGGACTGCTGCTTGATCTAAAGGCAAGTGCGGCATTTGATAAGCAGGTAAATTCCATCCTAAAAGCGTATCATATAGATATACCTATCGAGCAAAAAAGCGGTAAGGCGGAGGGAAGACTCAAGCTTGATCTGAATTTTGATAAGCTTGATATGAAGATAGATGGCAAATTTAACGCCAAAGATAGTGTCGTGGATATCGCAGGAGCGAAATTTAACGTAAAAAATGCCGACATAAATATATCAAACGATAAGGTTTTAGTAAATGCCACTGATAGCGGAATGGACTTTTTTAACGCGGATATAAAAGTAGATGTGGATATAGCTAAGCAAAATGCCGATATAAGCGGCAATGTAAAGAAATTTGATCTAAATATAGACGGTAACGAAATAGCCAAATTCGCTGATTTGCCGTTAAAAGCTAAGCTTGATTTTAGCAAAAAAGATGTAACTCTTGATATAGAAAATCCTAAAGTAAATTTGGTGTTTGGCAATGAAAACAAGATAACCATAAACAACCTAAAAGATGTCATCAACCACTCCCCTCTGCTTAAGGATATAGGCATAAAGGACGCGAATTTCACGCTTGTTACAAAGGATTTTGAAAATATAGATTTGAGTTTAAAAGATGCTAAATTTAGCCTTCCTTTAGTTGAAAAAGACGGAAGTGACTATGACAGCGACAGCTTTGATATCAAAATTTCAAAGAATTTAATATCGGGCAAGAGCGCTACGGACCGGCTTAAATTCAGAGTAAAAGACGGCAAGACTTTTGTGGATATCAAGGATTTGGATTTTGAGCTTAAGAGCGATGATAGCAATCAAAGCAAGGATATAAATATCGAATTTAGCGGTATAAAATCATCAATTATGATATATGATATAAATAGAACGATGGATTTTTTAAGCTATAACGGAAGCGTGGATAAAAATAGCCTGAAGCTTGAAGCAAAGCCTTCCAGCGGCACTTTAAGCCTTAGTAAAACGGCTGATAAATTCGATATGTCCGCAAATGATATTAGCGGAGAATTTGTAAATTCTCTAATAGGCAAAAACAGCTTTGAAAAAGGAAATTTCAAACTTAGAATTTTAGGAACAAGCACAGATAACTTTAAAGGTGAAGTAAGATTGCACGGCGCAAATTTAAGCGACTATACATTTTACAACAGGCTTTTAACCTTCTTAAATTCGGTTCCGTCGCTGATTATCTTTAAGACACCGGACTTTACGGAAAAGGGATTTCCTATCAAATTCGGCAAAATTTTATTCCAAAAAAAAGGAAATTTGATAGAGTTCGTAGCGATTGATCTGGAAAGCTCAAGTGCCGATATAGCAGGTCGCGGCACTATAGACTTGGCTACTAAAAATATCGATATAGACTTGGAATTAAAGCTTTTAAAAGACGCAAGCTCCATAATCGGCTCAATCCCTATCATAAATCAAATCATCCTAGGCAAGGATAGAAGCATATCTACGGTCATAAAGGTGCGAGGAACGCTTGATGATCCAAAATACTCCACTCAAGTGCTTGCAGATACGCTTATGTCGCCGTTTAATATCATCAAAAACGTGCTTGAGGCTCCGTTTTTAATATTTGAATAATCAAGGCAAAAGATGGGTTTAGAGATCGTTACGATTAGCCTTGCCGCGCTTTCATCCGCCCTGCTTACGCTATTTTCGGGCTTTGGACTTGGTACGCTTCTTATGCCCGTTATGGCGATATTTTTTCCTGTTGATGTAGCTATTGCGATCACTGCGACGGTGCATTTTGCAAACAATATCTTTAAAGGCGCGCTCTTTGCGGGAGAATTTAATAAAAATATTTTAATCAAATTTGGAATTCCTGCAATGATTTTTGCTTTTATAGGAGCTTTTTGTCTTAATCTTTTAAGCTCGGCGCATACTCTTTTTAGCTATGAAATTTTTAGCAAACAGATGGAAGTTGAAAGCATAAAATTTATCATAGGCACGCTCATACTGCTCTTTGTGATAGTTGAAATTTCGCCTAAATTTAAACAGATGAAATTTGAGCCTAAATTTCTGCCGTTAGGCGGAGCTTTAAGCGGATTTTTTGGCGGGCTCTCAGGACACCAAGGCGCTTTTAGAAGTATGTTTTTGATAAAGTGCGGTATGAGCAAGAGCGAATTTATAGCGACAGGCGTTTTTATAGCCATTATGGTTGATATATCTCGCCTTATCGTTTATGGGCTAAATTTCCATACTCAAGCCATAAATGCAAATTTGTCTCTAGTTCTTACCGCTACACTTTGTGCTTTTATGGGCTCTTTTGTAGGTGCCAAGCTTATCAAAAAAGTAACTATAGAAAAGATAAAATTTCTGATATCTTTACTTCTTGTGATAATAGCTACTTTGATGATGAGTGGAGTTTTATAAAATACATATAATTTTATGTATAATCGCTATTTGAGTATTATAAATTGGTAAAAAATTATACGATATTTAAAGAGATTTATAATAAAATTAATCAAAATTCATTTAAAAGGATAAATTTTATGAGAAGCTTTTATAAATACCCTTTAATGGCGATAGCGGCTTTTTCTTTTGCCGGTTGCAGTATGCAAGAAGCTAGCAATAACATACTTGAAACCAGTAAAAAAGTAAGAGAGTCGATAAGTCAAGTAGGGCAAACCTCTTCATCTGATGATGCCCTTTCAAAAGAAGTGATAGACTTAACCACAAGTAAAATTTGCAAAGCATGGAAAGAAAACGAAGTGGCGGCAAACAAAGAGTATCTTTATAAAAATGTCCGCTTAAAGGGTAAGCTAACGCAAATCACTCAAGGAGGAACAAGACTTGAATCAGGCAAAGACTCTATCACTTATATCACAAATTATGACAACGATGAGCTCGCAAAACTTAAAAAAGGAAACACATATCAAGTAGTAGGCGAAATAAAAAGTATCGGGCATAATTTTAGCACCATTAGCGGTTGTGATATAGCTTTAAGAGGAAACCTAATAGCACCTTCTAAGTAAAATTAACCACAAATTAAAATTTGCCAAGTAACGCTCTTGGCAAATTTATTTTTACTTATCCTTGTCCTTAAACGGCAAAATAAGCCTGTGAGGTTGCTTTAAAATTTCTAAAAACAGCTTCTTTGCAAAGCTAAAAAAGTTGCCTATATAAGTATCTCTTGATACAAGGGATACTTTTAAAGCGATTACGAAGCTAACGACTAGATTAACAAGCCCTATTGATAAAACGCAGCATAGATAGTATAAAAACTCATAAGTAGAAATTCCTAAATGTGTAGATGAGTATCCCAAATATGCGCTTGAAAATGCCACGTGAGCGATATCCAAAGGCAGATTAATCAAATACCCGACAAACGGCGTAATGCCAAGAAGTATGCCAAAGATGAAATTTCCCATAATAGCTCCGTGATGGTCGTGCAAATAGTAAGAAATTTTCTCTCTGGCGTTTTCTTTAAACAACTTCTTAAATAAAGGATGATGAAAATACCTCTGCTTTAGCTGCAGACAATCGGCTCTATTATCAAAATATCCTGCGATAAGCCCCGAGCAAAACAGCCAAATTCCGGCTATGCCGGCGTATAAAAGCGGCGCCAGAGGCTCTAAATTCTTAAGATAATATCCCGCTTCATCGCTATTTAAAATTACACCGCCTCTGTTTATCACAAAGCAGCTTATAGCAAAAGAGATCAAAAGAGCTAAAGTGACATTACCCATTACCGAGGCAAACTGAGATCTTGCAACCTTAAATATAAGCTCTATAAGCCTATTTTGATTTGCTTTGTTATCTTCATCTCTTTCAACCTCTTGCGCAAAGGTTGATGCTGTCATAGCAGGCTGCTTGGTTGCTACGGTAAATCCGATAAGATGGATAAAAACAAATCCCAAGCCGTAATTTAAGCTTGAAAGAATAGTTTGTGTGCCTATCAAAAAGTCAGCTTGCACGATCTTGATCTTCAAAAGTGCCATAAAAGCTATAATGATACCTGCGCCTGCGGAAGTTAAAAACATCTTTATATACTCTTTTACGCTATCTGCGATATAGTGTTCTCCGTGCTCGCCTATGTTGTTTGTGATGCTTTTAGCGATGATACGACTGCTTTGTTTGTAAGCTTCGGTGAGAGAATTTTTAGTAGCGTTTTTTCTAACGGCCTCTTTAAAAAGTCGCACAAGAGTAAGGTGAGCCTCTTTGGTATCAAATTTTTTAATAAGCTCTATCGCATCTCTTATCCTTGTTAATATCTGCTTTAAGCGCTCCAGCTTATAAGCTCCGTGAAGCGATATACCAAGGCTTACGGATTTTTTCTTAAGATCAGCTATCTGTCTTTCGCATTGATTAAAAAGCACTTCTAAGTGCTTAATATCAAGAGTCGTAGAGTGTATATCAAGGCGGTCTTTTTGATTTTTATGAACAAATTTGCTTATATCTCTTTGAAGCGCTATAAACGCAGAATCTCTATTTAAAAGAGTTTTATCAAGCCTTACGAAGCTATCGTCAAATTCTTGCGCGGCTATCCATACGGACATCATCTCCGTGGCATACAAAAGCTCGTGAAAAAAGTGAATTTTAACCTGATGTATGTGAATGGAATTTGAAAACAGAGCCGCAAAAAACCTTTCCCAAATTTCATCATCTATCTTTTGCACCCAGATATAGTCGTCTTTTTTATTGAACAAAGTGGCAAACACATGCCTAAGTTCGCCGTTATCAGGAGGACTTGGCAGGAATTTATTATAAAAACGCTCCTTTATCTCATAAGCAAATCCGTTTTTAGACAAGATCCCGAAGCTGCTTATATTTGTAGAAATTTTCAGCTTTATAAAAAACAAATTTATATCATTGCTGATATCAACGCTCTCTTTGCTTTTATTATTAAAAAATTCAACAAGCATATCAATAGCGGTCAAGCACTCCTGTGTCTCATCGCTATTTTTCGGTCTTATAAAATCAACCATAGTGCTTAATCTGCTTATGATATCTGTGTCATTTTTTGTTATTGTCTTTAAAAGATTGCTAAATTTATCCCTGATTTCTTGTCTTATCAAATATCGCCCTTTAATTTTATATCACACCAAGCTATATCATCTCAAGTCGCATGAGATACATCTCTTCGCCGTCAATTACCTTTAAATTTTGTCCTTGGCAATTTGGGCAGGTAAAGTCGTTTTCGCTAAGCTCACCGCTAAATTCGCACTCGGCACACTCTACAACGACATTTTGAAGGTTTATTATAAGCTCGGCGTTTGCGCAAATAGTTTCGTTTTTATAGACATCAAAGGCGCTTTCAAGATAGTGCGGCTCCACTCCGCTTAAGCGCCCTACTTTTATCTCGATTTTAGTGATCTCTTTTGCGCCCTGCTTAGCTGCGTTTTGCTCACAAAGAGATACTAGGCTTTGAACTATACTTAACTCATGCATCTTAAATCCTAAATTTAGCAGATTCTAGGTAGTAGCTCGCCTTTAGGAGCTTCTAAAAATCTCTTTGAGCCGTAAGCGTTTTGAAGTATCACTCGTCCTTTATCGGAGCTTAAAATTTCTCCTATCGAGTTTGCGTTTGTATCAAATTTACGTAAAATTTCAAGCGCTTTTTGCTCGTCTTTTTCATCAACCGCAAGCACAAAGGTTCCTTCATTTGCAAGCTCGTAAGGCTCAAATCCAAACAGCTCGCACACACCTGCTACTTCATCGCTTACTTTTATGTTTTCTTCTTTTATAAATATATCAAGCCCGCTATCTTTCGCCCACTCGTTTAATGCAGCGCAAAGCCCTCCTCTAGTAGCGTCTCGCATGCACAAAGGCCTAATTCCCGCCTCAAAAAGCGCTTCAACAACACCCGCTAGACTCTTGCAATCACTCTTAAGCTCGCCCTCAAGACTAAGCTCTTCTCTGCTTGCAAGTATCACCGCTCCGTGTCTGCCTATATCACCTGAAAGCAAAATTTTAGCTCCGGCTCTTAAATTTTTAAGCTCGCAAGGCTGGGCTATCATCTCGCCGATTCCTGAAGTGTTTATAAAAATTTTATCGCATTTACCGCGCGGAACTACTTTTGTATCGCCGCATACTACATTTGCGCCGCTTTGCTTTGCGGTGATAGCAAGAGAGGTTAAAATTTGCTCAAGCTCGCTTAAGCTAAGCCCCTCTTCTATGATAAGCGAGCAGCTAAGATATTTCGCTCTTGCACCAACCATAGCAAGATCGTTTATCGTCCCGCAAGCTGCTATCTTACCGATATCTCCGCCGTTAAAAAATATCGGAGTAACGACAAAACTATCGGTGCTAAATGCTATCTTTTTACTAGATTTTTTATCATCAGCCCCGCTTAATTCTTTTGGCTCTTTTAAAAAATTCTCGCTTGTAAAGCCTAACGGATCTAAAATCGCGCTATCGTTGCTTGAGCTTAAAATTTCATTATCAAAAATTTTAAAAATCAGATCGTTTATAAGAGAATTCATCTCCTCGCCGCCACCTCCGTGGCTTAGCATTATCTTATCCATTTTTATATCCTAAATTTAATATCACACGCAAATCTTTTCGCTTGATAAATTAATTTGCAAATCAATCTAAACGCAAATTTATGATATACATCAGATATTGCGATCTGCGTGTATTTCAGCCTAAATTCTATAAATTTAACGCAAAAGCTTTTAAATCGCAGCTCTTTAAGCCGTTATACCGCCGTATTTATAATACGCTGCACAAGCTCCTTCGCTTGAAACCATACACGACCCTACCGGGCTTTTTGGAGTGCAAGCCTTGCCGAAAATTTTACACTCAAACGGCTTAGCTCGCCCGCGCAAAATTTCAGGGCATATACAGGCTTTGCTCTCTTTTTTGCTCTCAACAAAGCAGTCAAATTTAACTCTAGCGTCAAGATAGCTAAACTCATCTCTTAGCTTCATACCGCTATTTGCGATATTGCCAAGCCCTCTCCACTCAAAATCGCAAGGCTCAAAATAGCGATTTATAAGCTCTTTTGCCTTTAAATTTCCATCTTTACTTACCACGCGAGCGTATTCGTTGTAAATTTCATGCGTGCTTTTATTTTGCTGACGAACCAAATTCAGTATGCTATCCATGATATCAAGCGGCTCAAATCCGCTAACGGCAATGGGCTTTTTATACACACTTGCTATCTCTTCATAAATTCCCCAGCCCGTGATAACACTTACATGACTTGGTCCTAAAAACGCGTCAATCCTTACGTCTTTATCTTCAAGTATGGCTTTAACAGGTGCAGGAACGGTGATGTGGTTGATATGAAAAAATAGGTTTTTGATACCGAGCTCAACTGTTTTTTGAACCAAATTTGCACTCATAGGCGTAGTGGTTTCAAATCCGATAGCAAAAAATATCACGTTTTTATCAGGGTTTTGCGTAGCTATTTTAATACAATCAAGCGGAGAATAAAGCGCTCTTATATCGCTTCCTTCGCTGCGAAGCTTTTGTAGGCTGGTGTGAGAGCCAGGCACTCTAAGCATATCCGCAAGCGTGCAAAGTATCACGTCAGAGCGCGATGCAAGCTTTATAGCCTCATCTATGCGACTTTTTGGCATGACGCAAACGGGACAGCCCGGACCGTGAATGAAATTTATATGCTCGCCCACAAGCTGAGAAAGCCCGAATTTCATGATACTATGGGTGTGTCCGCCGCAAATTTCCATTATATTTAGTGGCTTAACGCTCTCTTTTTTAATCAAATTCGAAAGCGCTAAGATGAGATTTTTATCTCTAAATTCATTTATAAGGTTCAAATTTTATCTCGCATATCGCTTAGTCCCATATCGCCCTCTTCCTCGTCTATCTCGCCTGAAGCCATATCGGCTGCTATCTGGCGGTAAATTTCAAGGCTTTCTAGCGCGTATTTGGTGTCGATTTTCTCCATTGCGTATCCAACATGGATAAGCACGTATTCGCCAGCTTCCACGGTCTCACCGATGAGATCAAGGCTAACGCGTCTTTGCACGCCTAAGGTCTCAACCAAAGCGACGTTGTTTTCATCTACCTCAAGCACTTTGGAAGGGATAGACAGGCACATTATCTAAGCTCCTTTTTAAGCTTAAGATACTTAAGCCACTTCTCTACACCTTCGCCCGTTTTTGAGTCAAGCTCGATGATATCGACCTTTGGATTTAGCTTTCTAGCTTCGGTTACGACCTTTTTAACGTCAAAGTCAAAGTGTGGTAAAAGCGAAGTTTTGGTTATTATCACAAGATCCGCCGAGCGAAACATCACAGGGTATTTCGATACCTTATCGCTTCCTTCAGGTACCGAAAGAAGCACGACGTTAAAGTGCGATCCTACGTCATAGCTTGCCGGACAGACCAAATTTCCAACGTTTTCTACAAATACCAGATCAAGATCGTTTAACGGCAAGTGATGAAGCCCCTCATGCACCATAAAGGCATCCAAGTGACAGGACTGTCCGGTGGTTATCTGATGAGCTTTTGCTCCTGCAGCTATGATACGATCGGCATCTTGGTTTGTTTCAAGATCGCCTTCGACTACGCCTATCTTAAATTTACCGCTTTTTATAGTCGCTTCAAGTAAAGTCGTCTTGCCGGCTCCAGGACTGCTCATCAAATTTACGCATAAAATTCCATGCTCGTCAAGATGAGCTCTGTTATGCGCGGCTTCTTTATCATTTTGAGATAAAATTTTCGTAATTACCTCGACTGTTTTACTGTCATTTAGCGCAGGATGGGCATGCTCGTGACGATGTTCATGACTTGATCCGTGTCCATGTTCGCCTTCATGATCGTGAGAATGCGCATGAGTAGTGCCGTCTGAATGAGTATGCATATGCTCGTGTGCGTGGCTATGCTCATGATTTGAGCCATGACCGTGATCTTTAGCGTGATCATGCGAGTGAGAATGACTCGTACCGTCAGCATGAGTATGGGCGTGAGTGTGTCCGCTAAGCGAACATCCGCAATCTTTACACATTTTATTTCCTTTTTTAATTTTATTATATTCTAGTTATAAATTCGGTTCAGAATTTCTCTCGTCCGCGCCGTCATTTAAATCAAGCTCTATACTTGGCTTTAAAACTATATCCTTAACTCTTGCTTTGCCGTTATCCATTACGCTTATAATCGCAAATGCGCCGTTTTGAGTGATATCTCTTTCCATATCAAGAGCTTTTTTAATAGGCAAGAAAAACGCCTCAACCCCAAAGATAGCCGAATGTCTATAAGGCGGTATCCTGCCTGCTAAAAATACTCCACTTTCGGGCTTTTTAAAGCTATGTTTTTCAAATTTATAAATGCCGTCTTTACCTTCTTTTAAGATAGCAAAAATTTTATTTCCTTTTAAATTTTCGCTTTGTAAATCATCTTGAAGCCTTGAAAAATCGTAATTTAAACTTACGTAATTTCCACGCAATAAATCCCTTGGATCATATAAACTAACATCTACTTTAATCTCTTTTCCAAAATAAATCGGAGCGTAAGCATAGCCAAGCATGCCAAAAAGAGCTAAAATTTGAAAAATTATGGCTAAAAAAATAAGATTAAATTTCATTTTGCCCTCTTTTTTCTTGAAACAACAAGCACGGTAACCGCAAAGCCTAAAAATAACAAACTAGCGCCTATGTAATCGCCTATCAGATCAATATATCTAACGATAGCCACTGCAAAAATAGCAAATAGTCCAAGCTTGACATAATCTTGCTTGATAAGAACCACACCCGCCAATACACTCAAAAACGAATAAACCGCATCGGTATACTCAAACGCATATCCGATAACAAGCGGCAAGATAAGCATCACTACGCAAAGTCCTGCCGTATAAAATCGCCTAAATATAAGAGATAAAGCAAGCGCACCGCAGACAAAAGCAAGATACATGGTGCCGTAAAAACCCTTGTAAAATATAAAGACATCATTCATTTGAGGTTCATAACCGTAATACCTAATGCTATCTGTAGTCATTGCAAAAAGCAGCGTGAATAGCCCTATTGATATAGAAGCTTTTCTTAAATACTCTGCCGTTAAAAAGCGATTAAAATGCTCCAAAGCAAAAGAAATTCCTAAACAAAGAAGCAGATAGCCAAGAGATAGCAAGATTAGGTTGTTGCTAGTTATCAGCCAAAATTCACTTCCTCCGTAATAGTTGGTGATATCTGAAACCAAGTAAATAAAAATCCCTACAAAAAGCGCTGAAGTAAGCAGTCTTGACTCTTCTTTTAAAAGTGAAAATATAGATAAAGCAAAAAATATAACTATGCCGTGCGATAGCGTTTTAAGCTCAAGCTCTAAAATAAACCAAATTAGCGCGATGATAAGCGCTTGAGCCGTTATTATCGATTTTTCAGAAGAAAGTGCGATCGCAAATGCGCCGATAGCCCAAAGAAGAATGCCATTTGGCATATGCTCTCCAAGATGATAAATTTGAGCTATAAGAGCTATAGCCGCACCATAACAAAAATTTCCCAAGAAAAAAAGAGCCGTACTTTGAGATTCATTGCCTTTTTTAAGCATATAAAATGCGCCTAAATTTACAAAAGCGGTAACGCTTACTACGATGATAAGCCTAGCTATGCGCGGTATCTCTTCCCAATTAGCACCCACGAGAGTTATGAGAGAAAGCGCAAAGAACAGATACGCCACAAGCTTTAAAATAAGGCTGTTTTTATCGCTTATGTTTTGTAAATCAATTCCATAGCTTTGAGCTATGCGCTGTGCGGTTAAACGATCTACAAGTCCGCTTTCTTGCCACTTTACAAGTTCGTTGGCAAGGAAATTTTTATTTAGTATATTCATATCTTCTTTTCTTTTACTGTTTTTCTATTTCGTCCCGCAAAATAAAGTATGATATATCCAACAAGCCCCGAAATAAAAGAAGCTATAAGGATGGCAAGCTTATCGGCGTAAGCAAATTGGTAAGTATCGTTATAAGAAAGCGAATTTATAAACAAACTCATCGTAAAGCCGATGCCCGTAAGCACGCTAAGTCCATAAAACTGAAGCACAGTTGAATACTTAGGCAATCTTGCAAATCCAAGCTTGATAGCTATCATACAAAATCCAAAAACACCAAGTTGCTTACCGACAAAAAGACCCAAAATAACGCCAATTGAAGCGGGATGAAGAAGTTGCTCTACGCCTATTCCTTTAAGAGAAATTCCGGCATTTACAAAGGCAAAAACCGGCAAAACAAAAAACGCTATGTAGCCGTGCAAGTTGTGCTCGATATCTTTTAGCATGGATTTGCCGTTGGTATCGGGCTTAATCGGTATAAAAAATGCAGCGATAACTCCGGCAAGCGTAGCATGAACGCCTGATTTAAGAACACTGACCCAAAGTATAATGCCCAAAATAAGATATACGGCTTGTCGATTTACCTTAAAGAAATTCAGAGCAAAAAGCCCAAGGATAGCCACTGCAGAAACAGCAAAAGAAATTATCGAAAGATCGCCGCTGTAAAAAATAGCAATTATCAAAATGGCGCAAACGTCATCAATAATCGCAAGCGTAACTAAGAAAATTTTAAGGCTTGCAGGCACTCTAGTACCTAAAATCATGATAATACCAAGCGCAAATGCAACATCCGTAGCCGTTGGTATCGCCCAACCCTTAACGGCAAAAGCATCATTGTAATTTAGTGAATAAAATATAAGCGCGGGCACGATGATACCACCTATGGCTCCTACTACGGGCAGGATAACTTGAGATATGTTTCTTAGCTCGCCTTCTACTATCTCACGCTTAAGCTCAAGCCCCAAAAGAAAGAAAAATATCGACATAAGACCGTCGTTTACCCACAGTATAAGAGGCTTTTTAAGCTCAAATTCGCCAAATGAAAATCCCATATTTATACGCAAAAAAGAGTTATAAAAATCGCTTAAAAATCCATTTTGAAAGATGATAGCAAGGACTGCCGCAAACATCAATAATACGCCAGAACTTGCTTCGTGATTTACAAATTTGCGAAAAGAAAAACTACTCAATATTTAGCCTTTAAAAGTAATAAATTTTCAATAAATATTCGATTTTATCATTAAGTTACTAAATATGAAATAAAATAAAAATATCAAAATAGGAGTTTAAACAGGCGAATTTTGTAGCTTGATTCGCCTGTTTTTAAGTTAGGATTGAGGAACGGCGGCTTTGGTAAGCTTTGCGAATTTAACCCCCTTAAGACCTGCTATCTTTTCGCAAAATTTCTCTATAGCATGAGCTTTGCCACGCAATACTAGCGTTTCAAGACAGTTGTAATGATCTATATGGACATGAGTCGTACAGGTGATATGAATTTCTGCGTCATGCTCTATATTCATCATTTTCACTACAAGGTCGTTTTGATGATGAGTGTATATCAGAGTAAGAACTCCTATAAGCTCTTCATCTGCGTTTTTCCAACTGTCGCTAATGATCTTTTCTCTTATCAAATCTCGAGTAAATTCACTTCTGGACGCATAGCCTTGCGAGCTTACTTTTTTGTCAAGTTCATCTAGCAGTTGTTTCGGCAAAGAAACACTGAATCTTATAATTTCATCCATAGTAACTCCTTTAAGTGAATTTATATTAATATTATATGATATAAATCTTATATTTATATTAATGCAAACGTTAATTGTCCGATAGATACGGAAGAATCGTTAGTAGGTAAGTTCTTATTGAAATAATAATTTATGTTATTATCTTTAAGAATATTAATTATTTTTTTTAAGAAAACTCTATTTTGAAAGACCCCACCTGAAAGTAGAACATCATATCTTTTTGACATGGCTATTTTAACAACCACTTCACAAAGTCCGTTTATAAAGCCTGTAGCGGCTATAACTTTATCATCTTTTAAGGCTTGAGCGAAAGCGTCTTTAAATTCTATCTTGTTTTGCACTATTTCAAATTTGTAGCTTACATCTAAATTTTCATCATAAAGTGCTTCTAGCTCCATTCCTGCTTCACCTTCGTAACTTATAGTATCAAGTCCTAGTATAATGCTACCAAACGCGTCAAATATCCTTCCTAGCGAGCTTGTGGTAACAGAGTTTATTTTCTTATCATGCATTGTTTTTAAATTTTTTAACTCACGAGAGTCAAATTTGCTTAAAAATTTATCGGCAGTTTCCTCCAAGTGATATTTTAATATTATCGAGTAAGCTATCTTATATATGTTTTTAATACTACTCTCTCCGCCAAGCAATAAAAACTCATCAAAATGAAAAATCCTATCATATTGTTTGCCATTGATGAGTAAAATCTCCCCACCCCATATCGTATCGTTACTTCCATACCCGGTCCCGTCAAAACAAAAACCGAGATATTTTTTATCTATATCAAGACTATGCTCAAAAATAACAGATAGCAAATGAGCATAATGGTGCTGAATTTGAGTTACTTTCACTGCGTTTTTAGCCGCATACTCTTTCGCCCATTTTAAATTTAAAAAATGAGGATGCAAGTCGGCTATTATCTCGTCGAATTTAAGCTCATAAACCTGAGCAAAAAGCTCAATTAAAGAGCAAAACCTCTCATAAGTCGCTATATTTTTAAGATCTCCTATATAAGGACTTATCATTACTTCGCCATCTTTGTATATGGCAAACTTGTTTTTTAACTCCGCTCCTACGGCTAAAATAGTGCGTTTATCTTTAAAATTCGTATACAAAAAATTAGGATTTACTCCCCTGCTGGTTCGTAAAAAAACAGGCTCATCGCCTATAACAAATACTATACTATCATCGCTTGGAGAGTAAATTTCGCGGTCATTATCAAGATAGTAATCAACCACATCGCTCATTTTCTCAAGCAAGCTTGCTTCATTATAAATTATAGGCTCGCCTGAAATATTTGCGGAAGTCGCTACAATATCGTTTTTTAGGTATTCAAATAGCAAAAGATGAACGCCCGTGTATGGCAAAAATATACCTATTTTATTAAGATTTGGTGCTATTTGAGTTGATAAATTTGACTCAAATTTTCTTTCAAGAACTACTATGGGCTTTAAATTTGAAGTTAAAATTTGCTCTTCGGCAGGGCTTATGCATGCGTGTTTTTTAGCATTTTGCAAATTTTTACACATGATAGCAAAAGGCTTTTTAGGGCGGTGTTTCCTAGCTCTTAGCTCATTTACCGCTTCTTCGTTTGTAGCGTCACATACCAAATGAAAGCCACCAAGCCCTTTGATAGCTAAAATTTTACCCTCTTTTATAAGCCTTGCTGCTATTTTTACACTTTCGTTTCGTGTTGTTACTATTTTTCCAAATTTATCTTTTAGGCTTAGGTTTGGACCGCAGTTTGGGCAAGATATCGGCTGAGCGTGATATCTTCTGTTGGTGGGATCTTTGTATTCGCTACCGCAAAATTCGCACATCTTAAACTTATCCATAGTCGTATTCATGCGATCATACGGAAGTGATTTGATGATTGAAAATCTAGGTCCGCAGTTAGTACAGTTTATAAAAGGATAGTGATAGCGAGGATTTGTGACATCATAAAATTCTCGCTCGCAATCAACACAAAGTGCAAAGTCAGGCAAGATAGGCGCATTTTTTTTAGCGGATTTTGAAGGAATTATCTTAAAGTCACTAAATTTAACATTATCAAGCTCAAATTTTAAAATCTCATCGATCCTGGCTAGGCTAGGAAGCTCATCTATCAATGCTTTATCAAATTTGGCCAACGCCTCATCTTCGCCATAAAGGGTTAATTTAACGCCTTCGTCATCATTATATACTTCGCCGAAAAGAGCGAATTTAAGAGCTAAATTATAGACAAAAGGACGAAATCCGACCCCTTGAACAAGACCTGAAATTTCATACTTTACGCATCTCTTCAAGCGAAAGTCCTTTGCTAAATTTTGCGCTAACGCCTACTCTTAGGTGCTTTGCCATCAAATTTGAAAGAGCCTTACACTCAAACAAAGATCCTTGCAAAACGATGTGCTTAAAGTCAAAATCCTCTCGTAAAACATCGCAAAAATCGGCTATAAAATGCGCAAACGACTCAAGATAACCAAAGCTTAAAATCTTATCATCAACTCCGGCTAGGCGAAAGCTCATGCCACTTCTTACAAATTTAACGATGTCAAAGCCGGTTTTTGAAGCCATTTTAAAATCAAGCCTTGGACCCTTAGGACCGTTAAAATCCATCGCATTTTGAAGCAGTTTAATGCCCGCTTTTTTAAAGTCATCATCAAAGCCAAAAATTTTACCGACTATGCAAAATAGCGAAAAAAAGCTATTTGGAGTGTTTATGCTTCCACTTGTAAGAGGGAAATTTGCGCTAAAATTTGCCACAAGCCTATCTCCGCCCTCCTCTTTTGATATCATTTCAAAAATCTCTTCAAAACTGCTTGGAATTTGTAAATTTAGCACTTCAAAATCGTTATTTTTAGTATAAATTTTAAACTCGTCATCTTCAAATTTGCTTAAAAAAACTCTGAGTTTATTTTCATCTTTCATGCCTAATTCATCTGCACTTAGATAGAAATTGGCTAAATTTTTATCTTTTGAAGCCTCTATGAAGTCGCTAAAGCCATTTTTGTAATAAATTTGAGCATTTGAAAATATGTATTCGTTTTCTAAAACTGTAGCTTTAAAAAGCTCTTTATCGCATTTAAGCGCGATGAAATTTACACCCTCTTCAAAAAGTCTTTCGCAAAGCGCGTAGATAAATATGTCCCTAGGAGCTTTCACATCAAAAAAATACGGCGCATTTGGGTGGTTCTGCCTATAAAGAGTGCTTGTCTTAAGCTCCACAACAGGTTTTTCGTAGCTCGCAAGAGCGATTTGCGAATTTTGATCGGATATAAAAATTTTTGGCAAATTTTTAAGCTTGGTAGGCATCAGGATATCAAAATCACCGCTTAACTCGCCGAAGTTTAAAATTTCAAAATTTCCCTCCAAATCTTTAAATTTTAAACTTTCTCCTTTTTTAAAATTTAAAATCGCAAAATCCAAAATCTCTTTAAAATTTTCTTTTGTAACCGCTTCAAATTTATCATCTTTAAATAGCTTAACATCACTAAAAATTTCGTTTTCACAAGCTGAAATGTTGCCTTCATGAAAATTTTGTATCATCTTTGGAGTGATGTTTGAAAGAGTGTTTTTAAACTCTTTTTGCTCGCCTTTTAACTCATCGCTTACAAAAACACGAGAATTTGATAAAAATATAAAGTGCGGTATAAGAGTTGAAATTTCATCAGAAAATTTTAAAAGTTCTTCCTGCTCATCTTCTAAATAAAGCCTTGTATATAAACCTTCTTGCTCTATGCCGCAAGAAAATCCGCTTTTTTTAGCATAAAAATTTAGAAAAAACGCCAAATTTTCATTTGAGTTTGCATACTCAAATTCATAAACTAGTATCATCAGATGCCTTTGTTTTTGTATTCGTTTGCGAGGTCTATTATATTTAAATTTGAGATTTTTTCATAGCTAAATCCAAGCTCTTCAAGGTGTTTTAGCAGTGTTTTTTCCATGACTTTGGCGCTAGCTTTAATTTCACTTGAAAGCTCAAAACTCATAGGTTCTATTCGCTTTGGAACAACGCCTAAAATTTTAGTCTTTGGCATATCTCCGGCTAGATCCATAAGCTGAAGAGTCTGAAGCATCTCAACCTCATGCGCCGAGCCGTCCCATGAAATTTGATTTGGCATCGCTTCGTAGTCGAAAAAATAGACATCGCCTATGCTTGATTCATCAGCGCTTATGCAATCAACCACTATAAGATAGTCAAATTCCGCTATGATCGGAGTTAAGGCTATCGCCAAGGTGCCACCGTCAACAAATTCTAAAGAGTTGATTTCGTGAGTAAATTTGTAGTTTCTTTTTATCATTTCGGTAAAATGAACTCCGACACCTTCGTCGGAGAACATTACATTACCGATGCCAAGGACGAGCACCTTCATATATCAGTGCTCTTCTTTGACGAATTTATATCCGCTTACAACGGCATCCATAGCACCGTTTTTGCCTTTGACCGCGTTAAATACGGCCATATAAATATGAACCGGAACAAATATCATTATGATCCACATCGCTACGCGGTGAATCGTTCTAACGTTTGCAAGTCCGCCCATAAGCTCTTCAAAATATCTCATCGGCTCATAAAATAACCCACCAAGCCCTTCGTGATAAACATGCACATAAAGCACCATGCCTGTTAAACAGATCACAAAAAGCACAAGATAAAAGAACAAATATGACGCAAACTGAAGCGGATTATACACGCCTCTTAGGTGCGGATGCGGCCCTAAAAATATGTAGTATTTGATCTGCGCTATCCAAACTTTTGGACTAAAGAAATCATAAATACTAGCAAGCTCTTTTCTACTAAGCTTATCAAAGAAGAAAAGATAAAGCTTAAATATCGTAACCGCGATGAGTATAAATCCCGCCACTTGATGAGCCGCGCGCCATTTTGCATTTAAAAATATCGTAGGCTCGTTAGTAACCTCAGGAGCTATAAACACATAAGATATATAAAACCCGCTTACGACTAGAAATGCAATCGCTACAAATCTAATCCAGTGCGTAAGCCTAAGACCTATCGAAAATTCGTATTCGCTGATGCGATCGGGTTTATGATGTGACATAAATCCTCCTTACAAATTTGGATTTATTTTGTATTCGCTAATCTTATTTCCCTTAGTATCCATAACGTGAACCGCGCAAGCGATACATGGATCGTAAGAGTGAATTTTACGAATAATTTCAAGCGGCTGAGTTAAGTCGGCTATCTTTAGTCCGATTATACACTCTTCGTATGATCCGCGAATGCCGTTTGCATCCTTTGGAGAAGCATTCCAAGTTGATGGAACTACCGCTTGCCAGTTTGTTATAACGCCGTCTTTAATTCTACACCAGTGAGATAAAGCGCCTCTTGGAGCATTGCCCGCAAAGTAGCCTTTATACTCTTTTTTATTGTCTATTACGTATTTAGCGCAAGTTTCTTGATCCGTTTTTAAATTTTCAATCAAGTTATTAAACGCCGTTAAACCGTGATCGGCAACTACTTTCGCCTCAAGCATACGAGTAGCCGTTCTTCCTAATGTTGAGAATATAGCGTTTATCGGAAGTCCTGTCTCTTGCAAGAATTTATCCACGATAGGCACTACTCTTTTGTTTCCTCTTGCATAGTTAACTACGATGCTTGCGATAGGACCTACTTGCATAGGCTTGCCCTCATATCTTGGAGCCTTTATCCAGCTATATTTACCCTTAGCGTCAAATACTTTAGTATCAACCATCTTGCCATGCCCGTCAAGGGTCTTCATATCAACTAGTCCCGTATAGTTAGGATCTGTTTTGCCGTCATACGGATGAAGCGGTTTATCGTCCTTATACCAAGCACGAGTAGCCTCTTCGGTTATCTTCATATCGTCCACTTCATAAACCTTGCTTAAATCGCCGTTTAGAACTATACCGCTTTGGAATAGATTATCGTTTCTACCGACTAAAAATTCATCATAAGATAAGAAATTCGCCACTCCCACGTCATTTAATACGCTTGGCTCGTTTCCGTAAGCTTTAGCCGCCATTAAAATATCAGGATAATAAGCGCGATTTACAAAATCAACCGTCTCTTTAAATTTGGTTAGATATTCACCAAGTCTTGACGGACTTAAAAGATCCATAACGCAGGTTACGCCACCTACTGTTAAACTTTGTGGATGCGGGTTTTTAGAGCCAAATATAGCCATCATTTGAGCTATGGTTCTTTGCATGCTTAAGCATTCTAAATAGTGTGAAAGCACTATCAAATTTTGCTCAGGAGTGAAGCGATATGTACTATGCCCCCAGTAAGCGTTGGCAAACGGTCCTAAATTTCCTTTTTTGGCAAATGCTGCGACCTTTTCTTTAACTTCTTTTAGTTTATCGGCTCCCGTAGCATACGGAGTTTCGCAGTATTTAAACGCCTCTTCGCTGGCCTTTCTCGGATCTGCTTCAAGCGCGGAGACGATATCGACCCAGTCAAGTCCGTGGAGTTGGTAAAAATGCACAACGTGGTCGTGAAGATAAAGAGCTGCGTTCATAAGCGTTCTAGTAAGCTCTGCATTAAGCGGAGGAACTATACCAAGAGCCTTTTCAACGGCAACAATACCCGCTCTATAATGAGAATATGTGCAAACTCCGCAAATTCTTTGAGTAAAAAATCCCGCATCTCTAGGATCGCGACCCTTTACTACCTGCTCTATTCCTCTCCATAAGGTAGAGCCAGAATAAGCCTCTTTAACTACGTTATTTTCATCTACGACAACCTCTACTCGAAGGTGCCCTTCAATCCTCGTTACAGGATCTATTACTATTCTTTGTTCGCTCATTGTTACGCCTTTTTCTCATCTTTATCTTTTGCAAAAGTAGCGATAGCTGCGTGCGCTGCCATACCAATACCTGCAAGAGCCAAAACTCCTATACCGATCTTATCGCTTACGTTATCGGCGCCAAGTCCCAAAACGGTATTGTAAAGTCTATCGCCCATAGGCTCTTCAAACGGTCCCATCGTATCCCAGAAATCAGGCTCACTACAACCTATGCAGCCGTGACCCGCTTGAACCGGCCAGCTCGTGTGCTGATTAAATCTCTCGCGTGAGCAGTTGTTAAACGTATATGGACCCTTGCAGCCGACTTTATATAAGCAGTATCCGTCTTTTGCGCCTTCATCGCCAAATCTTTGAACAAATTCGCCTGCGTCAAAGCGTCCGCGTCTTTCACAAAGATCGTGAATTCTAAGCCCGTAAGCCCATTTTGGACGATTAAACACATCAAGCGAAGGAATAGTCCCAAATAAAATATAATGAAGCACGTTTCCAACGATATTTTTCTCACTCGGAGGACAGCCAGGAACGTTTATAACGGGTTTGCTTGTAGCCTTGCTTAGAGCTTGAGAATTTGAAGGGTTTGGCTTAGCAGCTTGAACTCCGCCAAAGCTAGAACAGGTTCCGATAGCAAAGATAGCTGCGGCGTTTTCGCTAGCGTGTTTTGCATGATAATATCCCGTATAACCAAGAGGTCCTACGGTAAGATATCCCTCAGTAGCTCCCATAGGGATACCGCCTTCCACTAAAAGAATATACTTTCCTTTATACTTTTCTATGGCATGCTCCAAATTCTCCTCAGCCTGCCAGCCTGAAGCAGCCATGATAGTCTCGTGATATTCAAGTGAGATATAGTCAAATATCAAACTATCAATCGTAGGAGTATCTGTTCTTAGTAAGCTTTCAGAACAGCCCGTACATTCAGCCATATGAAGCCAAATCACAGGCAAGCGATCGCTTAACTCCGCAGCCTTTGCGACGATAGGCGTCATAGATGCAGGAAGCGCCATAAAAGCAGTCATCGCACCAGCCCACTTCATAAAATCACGACGAGTAAAGCCTTTTGCCCTTAAAGCCTCGGTGATAGAGCTATCATTCTTTACTCTTGGCATCTTAGCCAAAAGATTAAGACGTTCGTTTATCCTAGCTAGGACATCCTCTCTCATACTCTCTCCTTTTAAGTTAGATATTTAGTAAATCTGCTATATTTGCATATTTTAAATTATAGTTTGCCAAAGCCTATATTTTAATTAACAGTTATAAATTTTAGTGATTACAGGGCGCAAGTATTATCTCAAGTATTATCTAAAGAATAAAAATAATATTACATATGCAATCCCATAATATTACTACTATTTTTCTTATTTAACATTTATTATAACAATTAACTAAAAAATTTAATAAATAATTAATAATATATTTAAAATAGCCCATACTATAAAGATTCTTAAGGTTTTTATAATTAAATAACAATTATCAGTTTTATCAAAAATAGAGCTACACTACTACAAAATAGTGATTTTTCTAAAATAAAAAAGATAATTTAAATTCTACAAATTAAGATAATTTTTATCCGAAAATTTTATAGCCGTTGCTGTTTTATTTTTTTCAAGACAATATCGCTGAATTATGGCTAAAATATCGAGTGACATATATTGATTATATAAAAGTTTGAAAGAAAGCTTATTTGATATATGACCGAATTTAAAAGCGTCTTCGCTACTTATAATAAAACCATATATATTATAAATGATTTAAACTATATGCAGTCATGAACTTGAAACACTTTTTCATGGCTTTCAATCAAATTTTAACTTAATCAATCTTAACAGGGAAAGTTTCAAACAAAATATTTAAGCTAGCCTTTATAGGAGAATAAGACCAAAAGAGGCTATGCAAGCAGGTTATCTGCTCAAATACACACTTTAAAATAAACGATAATACTGCTCCTACAGGGCTTAAAAAATCACTCATCATATAAAAAAGATAATTTTATATTTTCCATATCGGCTTTTAGTAAAAATATGACCCGTTATGGCATTTACCAAAAAGCTCAATAATCGCTATAACTATAAGTGTTTTAGTATCTATGTGCCCAGGTCGGATTAGCTTACAAATTGCCTCATATAAGATAGGTGCGACAAAAAATCGCCATCGCAATAGAGACTTAAATCAAGCCCTATGGAAACCAAAAGTCTTTTCTTTAGCTTCTCTTGTTCGCTAAGCTAGATGGCAAAATAACTCAAAGATGGCGCAAACACATGAAAACATACGAAAGATATCACTAAAAAGAGCCAAAGAATTTGTATGTATGGGGCATATGAACAGCACCATCATCATAACAGTAGCGATTATCATTAATACAGCATACTTTTTTGCATTAAATGGTATTATGAAAACATTATATATTTTGCTTGTGTATTTTATTTAGTAATTATTTTTTAGTGTTTATACAAATCAAGCAATTTAAATTTCATAATTTACTTTGCCATTCCTTTTAAAATTACAAACTACTTTAAAACTTCTTAATATTAATAGAACATATAATCCTTTATAATATCTTCAAAAACATTTTCCTCTATATTGTAAGACTTATTATACGCGAATTTGTTTTAACATTTGTGTGTTCCTAGAAGATCTATATCTTTTTTAATTTTCTTCTTCCTGCTATTTTTATAATCAAAGCTCACAAGAAAGCAAACGATAGTTCCAACATCTCTCTATAAAAATATTTCACAAACTATATCATTGCCATTATATATACAAATACTATTTTACCAATAATTGCCACACATTTGAGCATATAATAATATTGTTTAACTTGTTTTAAAGTATAGACTTGTAAAATTAGTTTGTGATAAATTTTATTCTTACATTATAAATGTACTCTAATCATTAATTATATAAGCGAAGTATTTAGAATATCTTTGATACAATTAAAAAAGCAATTAAAGCGATGCTTCAAAATTACACTTAAGATTAAACCAAAAAACATCGCTCGTACCTCATTAGCTCAAAAAAACGGTTTTAAAATTTTTAATTTAAACTCGATCTTTTTTATGATCATAAAAGTTCAATTATAATTTTCAATCTCTTTTTTAAGCTTATCTACATACATTTGTCTTAGTTTTGGCGCATATTTGCCAACTTTTCCACCGTTTATCGCTCTTCCGTCAGCACTTATGACAGGTAAAAGCAAAAGCGTAGCTGCGGAAATAAAAACCTCATCGGCATTATAAACATCATCCATACTAAAGGCACGTTGCTCTATCTTAAGTCCCGCCTGCTCGGCAAATCCAAGAATTACTTTTCTACGAATTCCGGGCAAAATTTCATTTGAAAGAGGCTTGGTTATCAAGACATCATCTTTGATGATAAAAGCGCTTGAGCTTGTAGCTTCGGTCACCAAGCCATCTTCAACCATAAATCCCTCGTAAGCGCCCTTTTTTACGGCTTGCTCCTTTGCATAGCACTGAGCTAAAAGCGAGATAGACTTGATATCTCTGCGTTTCCAGCGGATATCTTCGACACTTACTACACTGATGCCGTTTATCGCGTCTGGATTATTTATGATCTCTTTTTCGTAACAAAATATGAAGCAGGTAGGCTCTAAATTTTTGATAAAGCAAAAGTCCCTATCGGCAACGCCTCTGGTTATCTGCATATACACTCCGCCCTCTTTTAATGAATTTCTTGATATGACCTCGTTTAAAATTTCTTCAAATTTAGATTTTTCACAAGGCAAACTAAGCTCTATCGCAGCCAAACTCTGCTCAAACCTCTGCCAAAATCCATCTTTATCCACAAGCTTGCCGCCAAGTACGGGCACTACTTCATAAATTCCGTCGCCAAATATAAACCCCCTATCAAATGCACTTACTTTTGCCTCGTTTGCATCCATAAATTCGCCGTTTAGATAGACTATGCCTTTCATTTTTATCCTTATTTTTAAATTTCAACTTAAAAATTTTAAATAATCTTTTAGAGTTATTTAACAAATCAAAAATCTAAATATATATTTTTATATATTGATTTCCAATTACACCTTTCATAATTAATTGCAAAATCTCTACAAATAATTTAAGTTATTTTATACTACATTATGAGTTTAAGAACTTTATAAATTTAAATCTTAACTCCTTAAAATTTGGTACAATTGGAAATTATACCATAGACTTTTTTTACCTTAGGGAGTTGCCATCGGAAAAGATTTCTTTATACAGAACAACTCTTTTGGCTTTTTAAAGGACAGTCAGTAATTAGATGATAGAGTCTATCAAATTGCTTTTTATACTAAATTCAGTCAGCTGATTTGTTATTTATTATAAACTATTAAGCTTTTCAATGATTGTGTATTTTATTATCTGCAGTTTTTTACAAGCACATTTATTCCTAACAATATTATTGAGGATAATAATTCTGGCAATATTTCCAATTCTCTTTAAATTAAATCAAGAGAAAGTATCATAACAAGAGCTTTTTGGATTTTCTGATAAAAGTTTAAAATTTCTTAAAACTCATGCTTTATTTAAAGCTCTTTTTGGTAGTTTTACTTCCGGTGGATTTTAACAAAACTTTTGCTAATAGTATTTAGCAAAACCGTAAATAAATCAAAAAGTTCAAACAAAGAGAGCTTTAAACCAAATATTACAAATAAGAGGAATATCCTTATAAAGATGTTATTCCAGATTTGACTACTCCGGATGTACTATCGGTTAACAATATCACTTCTATCTTCTATCGCTTCCGCTGTTTATAAACTTGGCGAAATTTAAATTAGCCAACAATGAAATTTATCAGATATTTCTGCAATCTTGACAAATAACTCTCAATGTGTTGCAAATACTATCATAAGCCAAAAGATGGCAACAGAAGTTAAAAGTTCAAAACAATATAGTTATAGAATGTTTGAAAACTAAATTACAATATAACAAATCTAAAAAATAAATCAACTAAACTTATGAAGTTGACAATGGACAAGATATATACTTAAAAAACCGCATCAGGCAATTCCAAGAACCAAAACTGATATTAATTATTTTGCGAGACTGAATACATGAATATTGATGTATTATTTGGCAATTAGGCAATACAACAATAAAGCTAAGAAGCTTTTAAAATATTAATGTTTTTATTGTTTCAGATATATAACTAAATACTCTTCGCGGAGCATAATCATCTGTATCATTTCTATCTTGTATTAGTCGTTTTATCTCTTCAAATATTTGCTTCTCACTTTTTTGCTTGAATGCAGTTCGTTAAAAAATACATTTACTTCTTGATATGTTACTTTCTGGTCTTTCATAAACTTAATCAAATCAAGTCTTGGAGAGATATAACAATCTTTCGATATATTATTATCCACATAAACTCTAATATACTTACCGTTATAAGCATCGTTATCGCTTTTAACTTTATAATCTATATAGTCTAAACTGCCATTCATTAGCATTTTAAAGGCTATATCTTCGGTTGCATTATAGCCTGTATCCTGATTTAAAACAGGAAAGCCTTGAGTAGTAGTTCTTTCTCCTGAATAATAAGCATTTATGCTAGGCTCTTCATAGATATTTATATTTGCATACTTATAGCTATAATAATACCCAACAATCCAAATTACCAACAAACCCCCAAAAAACACTAAAAACCATATAAGAAGCGCTCTTAGTTTACGTATACCTTTAGGAATTATTATAGCCATAAAGAAAGTTACGATAAGAAGTATTAGGATTATAAAAAAAGGAGTTGCGGGGATGCATATTAGTCCTTTATCTTTAAGCAAGCAAATTCGCAAATTCACCCGCTTAAATCGGAATTTAATCTATCTTAAAATTCTCTATCTCATTAAAATTTAGATATCTGTAAATTTCATCCTCTTTGCCTGCGATTCTTTCAGGAACTATCCTCATATACTCCTCCACGCTCGGAAGTCTTCCAAGTAGAGCGCAAACCGCAGCAAGTTCCGCGCTTCCAAGATAAACCTTTGCGCCAAGCCCCATTCGGTTGTCAAAATTTCTGGTCGAGGTTGAAAAGACCACGGCGTTATCCTTGACTCGCGCTTGATTTCCCATACAAAGCGAGCAGCCGGGCACTTCTATGTGAGCTTTTACACTTCTAAACACGTCATAGTACCCCTCGCGCTCAAGCTTATCCTTATCCATCTTCGTAGGCGGCACAACCCAAAGGCGCGTAGGTATCTCGCCCTCGCCTCTTAACACTTCGGCTAAAGCGCGGTAGTGTCCGATATTTGTCATGCAGCTTCCCACAAAGACCTCATCGATATTCTTGGCACGTCTTTCATCGGCTAAAATTTCACTAAGAGTCGCCACGTCATCAGGATCGTTCGGACAAGCAAGTATCGGCTCGGTTATCTCGTCTAAATTTATCTCTATCACTTCAGTGTACTTGGCGTTACTATCGGCTTTTAGGAGGGTTGGATTTGCCAGCCACTCGCGCATCTTGTTAGCTCTTCGCTCAAGAGTCGCCCTGCTTTCATACCCTGCCTTTATCATCGCTTCGATGAGAGTTATGTTTGATCTTATGTACTCTATCACAGGCGCTTTATCAAGAGCCACCACACAGGCAGCTGCGGAGCGTTCAGCTGAAGCGTCGCTTAGCTCAAAAGCCTGCTCTACCTTTAGACTCTCAAGCCCTTCGATCTCTAAAATTTTGCCTGCAAAGATGTTTCTTTTGTTTTTCTTTTCTACGGTTAGTAGCCCTTGCTTAATGGCGTAGTAAGGTATCGCATTTACTAGATCTCTAAGAGTAACGCCTCTTTGAAAATTGCCTTTAAAGCGCACTAAAACGGACTCGGGCATGTTTAAAGGCATTACGCCAAGCACCGCAGCAAACGCCACAAGACCGCTTCCTGCGGGAAAGCTTATGCCGATAGGAAAGCGCGTATGGCTATCGCCACCCGTTCCAAGGGTATCTGGAAGCACCATGCGATTTAGCCACGAGTGTATGACGCCGTCTCCTGGCTTTAGACTAACGCCGCCGCGAGAATTCATAAATTTCGGCAGAGTCTTATGCGTAATCGAATCGCTTGGCTTAGGATAAGCAGCCGTATGACAAAAGCTCTGAAGCACAAAATCGGCCGAAAATCCAAGGCTTGCAAGCTCTTTTATCTCATCTCTTGTCATCGGACCCGTGGTATCTTGACTACCTACGGTTAAAGTCAAAGGCTCAACGTAAGAATTTGGCCGCACGCCCTCTATGCCGCACGCCTTGCCTACTATCTTTTGAGCCAGAGTAAAGCCAAATTCGCCATCATCCTTAGGCTGAGTAGGCTTAGTAAATATCTGCTCATCTCCCAAATTTAACGCCGCTCTAGCCTTCATGCAAAGCCCGCGACCGATGATAAGCGGTACGCGCCCGCCTGCTCGAATTTCATCAAGTAGGGTATTTGGCATAAGCGTAAAGCGACTTACGACCTTACCCGCTTGCACTATCTCACCTTTATACGGGTAAATTTCAATCTCATCGCCCGTCTCAAGCAAGCTTACATCAGCGATTATAGGTAGTGCACCGCTATCTTCTGCGGTGTTAAAAAATATCGGAGCGATAGTCGTGCCGATAACTATGCCGCCTGTTTTTTTGTTTGGCACGCCGTCAATGTCTCGCCCCAAATGCCACTGGATGGAGTTTATACCGCTTTTTCTACTTGAGCCGGTTCCCACTACATCGCCCGCGTAAACTACTTCACGGCCGCTTTTTTTAAGCTCAGCTATCTTCTCAAGGCTTCCCAGCTGCCTTCTAATGAGCATCGCATTAGCATGAAGCGGGATATCAGAGCGAGTAAATGCCTCGCTTGCAGGGCTTAGATCATCGGTGTTCGTTTCTCCTGGCACCTTAAATACAACCGCCTTTATCACCTCATCAAGCGGCTTACGCGATAAAAACCACTCTGCATTCGCCCATGAGATCATAACTTCCCTAGCAAATTCGTTACTTTTGCTTAAATTTAGCACGTCGTTAAAATAATCATGCACGAAAATCGTCTCTTTAAGCACCTCACAGGCGGCTTTTGCTACGGATTTATCGCTGTTTTGAAGCGAGGCTATAAGCACGATCACGCTATATCCCCCAAGCATAGGCTTTAGCATGCTTACCGCGCTTAGCTTATCAATGCCAGCGATCTTAACATCGTGATTTATAATCTCGTTTAAAAATTCAGCCTTTACCTTAGCCGCATCATCAACGCCCGGATTTACTCTAGTAGCAAGCAAATTTATAAGCTCGGGTTGCCTTTTATCGCCCGCTTTTAAAAGCTCGCAAACTTGCTTTGTCTGCTCTACGCTTAAAGCAAGCGGTGGAACACCGAGCAATGCCCTTTCATCAACGTGTTTTTCATACTCTTTAAAAAAATCCATCACTTATCCTTTGTTATTTGCTTAAGGTAAATAAGCTGCAAATTTTAACTATTTAGTCCTATTTTATCCAAAAACGTATAAGAAACTAAACTAAAATTTGCTAAATTTAAGGATACGAAATCAAAAGGAGTAAATTTGCAAAAAGCCTACTTAAAATCCCCTATCGGCATCTTAGAAATTTGCGCAGACGAAAACGGAATTTGCGAGCTAAATTTCGTGGATAAATTTGTAAAAACAGAGGTTAAAGATGAAAATTTAAAGCTTTGTTTAAAAGAGCTTGATGAGTATTTCAAAGGAAATTTACGCGAGTTTAAATGCAAATTTCAAATTTCAGGCACTCCTTTTCAAAAAAGCGTATATGAAGCGCTGCTTAAAATTCCTTACGGAAAGAGAGTGACCTACGCCCAGCTAGCTAAAAACATAGACAACCCAAAGGCTTGCCGTGCGGTTGGCTCTGCAAACGGCAAAAATAAAATCCCTGTCATCATCCCATGCCACAGAGTAGTAGCCGGCAATTCACTTGGCGGATACTCAGGTGGAGAAGGCTTAAAAACAAAGGAGTTTTTACTGAATTTGGAAAAAGAGAATTTGTAAATTTTGACAACTATGAATAACTAAATTTTAAAAAGATAAATTCTACCGCCGAATAAAGCGGTAGAATTTGGATATCACATAGCGAATTTCGGATCGCTAAATGCAGTTAGTTTAGGAGCAACGCCGGTAAATTTCTCGATATTTACCAGAGCCGTATGAGCTATATTGCCGTTTGCAAGCTTGCTGGTCGGTATATCTATGGTTAGTGCGTTTGCAGAGCCGTTTTTGCAAAGTCCGTTCATATCAGGATCATACCAAGCGCCCTCGCAAAGCCTTACAACGTTTCTTGATATGTTTTTAGTTACGACCGCACCGGCTAACGCTTCTCCTCTGGCGTTAAACACTCGCACCAAATCACCGTCTTTTATGCCAAGTTCTTTAGCGTCTTTTTCGTTTATCCAGATCGGTTCACGATTTGCCACTGCGTAATTGTCGCGGATGCTCGTATTGCTTAGCTGCGAGTGAAGTCTATCTGCAGGGTGAGCGCTTATCATATGGAATTTAGCAGGCTTATCCTTCATACCCAGCCACTCAATAGGCTCAAACCACATAGGGTGAGCTTTGCAGTCGTCATATCCCATCTTTTCGATAGTTTCTGAGTAAATTTCTATAAGACCCGACGGCGTTCCCAGTGCGTTTAGGATAGGATCTTCTCTAAATTCGCCGTGTCTTATCCATTGATCACTCTCCGGAGTAGAAGCAAATGTAACAGGCTCATTTGCGGCCCAGAATTCATTAAACGGTTTCATATCAGTTACTAAATCAGGCACTGAGATTACTTGATTATAAGCTGCGTCATAGTACTCTTTGATCCAGTCAAATTCGTTTTTGCCGTTATCGGTATATGCTACGACTAGATTTTTAGCGTAAGCCTTGCAAAGATCGCTAAAAATTTGATAGTCGTCTCTTGACTCTTCAAATTTTTCAACGACTTGTTTCATAGGGACGATGTTCATATTTGAGTAATCGCCCGTCATCGTGATGTCGTTTCTCTCATAAGCCGTTGTAGTTGGGAACACGATATCAGCCATCTTTGCTGTCGGTGTCCAGTAAGGCTCATTTACGACGATGGTGCGAGGTTTTTGCCAAGCTTTTACAAGAGTGTTTGTATCTTGATGGTGGCAGAATGGATTGCCGCCGACCCAGTAGATAAAGTCTATATCAGGATATGTTATCTTCTTACCGTTGTGATCTATAACTTTACCCGGATTTAGCAATGCGTCGGCTATCCTAGCTAATGGGAATACATATTCGGTTGCTTTTGAAAGCCAACTTTGACCAGTGCCGCTTGCCGCTACAGGTTTAGCTATAAAGCGACCATTTTTATCAAAGCTTCCCGTATTTGTACCGATAAATTCACCCTCTTCATTGAAAAATCCTAAACTTGCACTATTCATACCGCCGATTACTCCGCCTTTGCAAGTAGGAGCACCGCCGTTTGAGTAATGATAACTTAAGCCAAAGCCGCCGCCCGGAAGTCCGATCTGACCCAGCATAGCAGCTAGAGTTACCATAGCCCAGTGAGGTTGCTCGCCGTGATGAGCTCTTTGCATACCCCAACCGCTCATTAGCATAGTGCGGTTATTCATAAAGGTATCTGCAAGCTCTTTGATAAGAGACGCTTTAAGTCCGCAAATTTTGCTCGCCCAATCCAAATCTTTTGCCACTCCGTCCGTCTTACCTAGCAGATAAGGAAGGAATTTATCAAAGCCGACCGTATAAGTCGAGATAAACTCTTTATCGTATTTATCGCTTGTGTATAAGTAGTGCATCATACCAAGCATCATCGCAGTATCGGTATTTGGAAGCGGAGTTACCCACTGAGCCTTATCAAAATATTGAGCCGTCTCGCTCTTAATCGGATCGATGATTATTACTTTTTTGCCTGATTTTTTAAGCTCTTCAAGGTATTTAAAGCCTTGCTCATCAGTACTCGTCCAAGCTATCCTAAGCGTGTTTAGAGGGTTTGCTCCCCAGATAACGACTACTTTTGAGTGCTCAAGTATAAGTGGCCAGCTGGTTTGCTGCTCATAAACCTCAATACTTCCCATAACATGAGGCATTATGACTTGGCTTGCTCCTGTGGAATAATCGCCAAGGTGTCCCACAAATCCGCCGCTTAAATTCATAAATCTATGAAGCAAAATTCTGGAATTATGCACGTTTCCGCTTGATTTCCAGCCGTAGCTTCCCGCAAATACGCTTTGAATTCCTTTTTCTTTTCTCGTCTTTTTAAGCTCTCTGGCCACAAGCTTGATCGCGTCTTCATATCTTACCCTAACCCACTCGTCTTTACCTCTAAGTTCCGGTTTTGGATTGTTTGGATCCATCAGATAGCTTTTGCGTACCATCGGATATCTTATGCGACTTTTATATACCATATCGGCGGTAAAATTTTGAAGCGGATTTGGTATATCGCTTGTCTTTTGGATAGGGTTTGAGCCGACGATCCTTCCGTCTTTAACCTCTACTTTTAGCATACCCCAGTGAGCTGCGGTATTTACCGTGCCGTTTTTAACAAGACCGGAATTTAGCTCATCTGCAAGCAAATTCGTAGCTGCAACCTTTGAAATTAGCGGAGCTCCTGCTAAAAGCGCGCCGAATTTTAAAACATCTCGTCTTTGTCTGTTCATCTTTTCTCCTTAAAAAATATATTTACATTCTTAATACGTCTGCAACCTTCGTATCGCTATGCGATATACTCAAGGCTATTCGCTTAGGCACAGATGCGAAGCAGTTCGCGTCTTACTTCGCTCCTGCGCTCACATCCGAAGAGTGTTTTTGTAAATACTGAGTGATGAGCCACTCATCTTTTTTGTCTATCGCGGTTCTACTAAGCATTGATTTTACAAGATTTGGCCATTGGTTTGCTTTGTAGTGGTCGGTCGCATGAGCAGTGTGGCAGATACCGCAGTTATCTTTATACATCTGATCGGCTCTTGCAAACATAGAAGAAACTTCATTTACAAATTCGCCCTTAGGGGTGTAAGCGACAACTTCCACTTTGTCCCATTTACCGTCTTTACCCTTTTCAATCATCTTATAATCAATCTTTGCCGTCTTGGCAAAAGCCGCCGCTATGACGCGCTGTGAATCACTATAATAAATCACGTTATCTACGGCAGGATTTTTATACCCGCGAATTACTACCTTTACCCTATCAGAACCCTCCTCGCTTATTTTAACGGCATTAGTCGGAAGCAGTCTGCCTATGGACTTATCCGAAGTCGCATCTAAAAATAGCGGCTTAACAACATCGCTATAAACATCTCCCGATGCAAACAGCGAACAGGCTATCGTTGCTGACAATAATACTTTTTTCATATTTCTCCTTTGTCGTGGTTGTAGAGAAATTATAGATAAAAAGTATGATTTAAATATGATTTTTTTGAAATTTACGAAATTTTATGAATTTATTTAAGTAGTTTTGTATATTTAGAAAATTTTAATAAAGAGCTAAATTTTAGACACAAGCGGGAGAATTCATACCCTCCCGCTTTCACTCTCAAAACCTCCACTGCACCCCAATACCGCCATTAATACCTCTTTTTTTACCTGTCATGCCTTGTAGGTTAAAGTCTAGCGTTAGGTTATTTGTACTGTTTAGCTTAGCACCTATCTCTGCATTATAAGTGCTTCCTTTGATACTTGGACTATCTATATCTACATTATGAGTTAGGTTATATCCTTTAGCTTCACCTTTAAACTCTCTTTCATAGCTAGCACCTGTATAAAGATCAAATCTTTCGTTTATAGTATGGTTGTATCTAGCTCCTATCTTAGCCGATAAGGATTTAGCAGGTTTTAAAAGAATTCTATCTCCTACTATATCTACCTCTATCTCTTTTTCTCCTAGCTTATTAAAGAGTGCTTTAGAGTATATATCTATATTTGATATATCACTTATATCTATCGTCTTGCCTAAGCCTAAATGCATTCCATAGTAGCTTCTTTTAGCTTCATATTTAGCAGTAGTTACAGCAGGTATATCACTTTCGTAATCACTTTTTATCTTGCCTGCTTTAAAGCTTGAGCTTAGATAAAAGCTATTAGCAAGACTAAACTTAGTAGCTATACCAAGACCTATATATTTAAACTTACCGTTACCTCTTACATCTATCTTGTCAAAGTCATTAAAGCTATCATACTTACCTCCACCAAACTCTACAAACATTCCTACACTGTTTCCTTCAAATTCTTTAGCAAGACCGACTGCCGCGTTAAAGCTTTTTAGATCTACGTGCGAGCCTGACTTAAGTCTAGTGTTTGATGCGCTTGTAGAGCCGAATGCTCCGTTTGAATCTGTTTGAAGAGTCATGGAAGATATCATATCAGAACTTGAAGATAGCATACCTAGCTCTCCTATAGTGGTTTCTACTACGTTTTTAGGGTAGGGAAGAAGTGTTGCGCCACCACCATTTCCTTGGTTACCTTGATTTCCTTGGTTACCTTGATTTCCTTGGTTACCTTGATTTCCTTGGTTATTTTTTTTAACTATAGCAAGTAGTTTTTTGTTTGACGTGTCTTTGCTAAGAGTAAAGTCGTAAAGAGCTGAAATTCCTGCTTGGAGTTGCCCTTTTTGATTGGTCATATTGTCCGGATATATCATATCTTTCTGTGCCTCTATAAGCGTTATCTTATCACCGTTATTCAATACTCCTCCCTGCATCATACCTACACCTATTTTAGACTTAGTCAAATCTAATACCATATTAACATTTAACATCTTGTCTGCTATAACATTAAATCCTATAGGTATATAGAAATTTATAAATTCAAAGTTTGCAATTTCGTCTGCTGTAATATTCTTTCCTCTTATGTTTAGAGTGTTTCCGGTAAAGCCGTCTTTATTATTAACACTAGCACCTCCATAAACACCCTTTATGATAAGATTATCCACATTTAAATTTACGGTATTATTTATGGAGTTACCGTTTATAGAATATCCCCCCTCTACTATAGATATATTTTTTTCAAATTTTCCACCATTTATAGTTACGGTATTATTTGAAGCGTTGCCGCTAATAGAGTCTCCTCCTCTTATAAATACTTCCCCTTTAAATTTTCCACTATTTATTGTTACAGTGTTTTCAGAGGCGTTGCTATTAGCACGCCCTCCAGATGCGGTCATATCTCCTTGAAATACTCCTCCGTTTATTGTTACGGTGTTTTCAGAGGCGTTGCCTTGGTTTTCAACTTCGCCACCCATTATGATGGCTCTTTGTATTATATTGGCTCCATTTTCTATGGTTACTTTATTATTTCTAGCTTCCCCATCTTTGGCTACTCCTCCGCGAATTAAAGGATCGAAATTATCAAATTCCCCTCCTGAGATCATCAGTCTGTTTCCTATAGCCCCTTTGCCCCCATAGCCTCCGTAAGCATACGCAAAAATCTTTCCTCCTGTCATATTTAAGGTATTACCTCTGGCAATATTATCTTTTGAAAATCCTCCATATATATTCGATACTTTAACTCTAGCTCCAGGGTTTCCGCCAAAATTTAAAGTGTTTCCTGATACTTCATCATTCCCGTATCCGCCATAAATAGCTATAACTTGGTTAAGATCATTAGGAGTGCCTTTCCATGTAAGAGTATTACCGCTTTGTCCTATATAAAAACGGTCATCATGTAGATATGAACCATAATTAGGACTAGCAGTAGAGTTATCTATAGTAACATCTACTGCATAAAGTGAACTTAATGCAACAATAGAAAAGGCCAAGCTTTGTTTTATAATAGCTTTCATACAAATTCCTTGTTTCGTTAATATTAAATTTTTATCTGTATTATACATTAATTGATAGTATTTAATCTTAAAATTATATTTTAATAATATAAGCGTATAAATTAATGCCTTATATGAATGTAAATTTAAAAAATAAAAATCCAAAAACTAAATATTTGATAATTTTAACATCAAACATACCCCACCCCGCTTATAGTCCTGTCACACTCCTCATTTAAGCATAGCTTATATCCCCTTCCTTGAGCATTTTGTATAAGCTTTGGATAGAGCTTTTTGCGAAGCTTATAGACAAAAGACCTTATAGTATCAGTTGTGCAGCTTTCCCCTTGCCATACGTTAGCCTCGATCATCTCAAAGCTAACGGTTCTAGCTTGGTTTTTAAGAAAAAGATGAAGTAGTGCTTGCTCCTTTTTCGTTAACGCAACTACTTCGCCGTCTTTATAAAGCTCTCTTGTAAATGCATTAAATACAAAGCCGTTTTTAAGATCCACTTTTGCAAAATCGCTTCTAAATTTGTTTGCCGCAAAACTCATCATCATCACCAGCTCGCGCTTATCAAACGGCTTTTTAAGAACGCCCGAGCTCTTAACCTCAATGGCGCTTAGCATATTTTCATCGTTATCATAAGCGGTTAAAAATATTATAGGCACGTTCTCGTCGCTCTTTCTGATAATCGAAGCCATCTTAAGCCCGCTCATTCTAGGCATATTGATATCAGAAACTATCAAATTTATATTGTGCGAGCTAAAACACTCTAACGCCTCTTTTGCATCCCTGCAAGCGTAAATTTCATTTGTATAGTGCGCCAAAGCGCTTTTTATTGCTTCTCTTAGGTCATCATCGTCCTCAACAAGAAGCAAATTTACATCTTTTAATATCTCTTTTATCTTGCTATACATTGTCCGCCTCTTTAGCCCCTTTTTTTAGATAAAGCGCGAATTTAGTAGGCTCTTTCGCACTTTCAAGCGCAAGTCTTCCGCCAAGCTTATCGGTAGCTAAAATTTTAGCCACATAAAGCCCCATGCCCGTTCCTTTGTCCTTTTTAGTCGTGAAAAACGGCTCAAAAATACGCTCTTTATCTCCTCTTATACCACTACCGTTATCACTTACGCTTATGCAAATTTCATCTTTAACACTTTGCAAATTTATCCAAACTTTAGGCTCAAAAAATACATCTTCCTTCATAAATTCGACAAGCTCGTCTTTGGAATTTGAAAGTAAGCTTAATAAAATTTGCTTCACGTAAGAAGGGGCTGCGTAAACCATAAATTCACCACCTTCGCAGATAAATTCAAACGAAATTCCGTTTGTATTCATCTGAGGCTTTACTATAAATTCAAGCTCGTTTATAACATCTTTTACATTAAAATTTATTATATTATTATCGTTTTTATAAAAACTTCTAAAAGCTTTTATAGTTTCATCCATAAGACGAACGCCTTTTTTACAGCGATTAAGATGCTCTGCGATCTCATCAAACCTATCTTCGTTTAAAGAGTCTTCAATATTTTCAAGCGATAGCAAGATAGAGCTTAAAGGCTGGCGTTGCTGATGAGATATGGAGTTTATCATCTCGCCCACAACCGCCATCTTTGCATTTGCTATTAGCATTCTATGGTGCTCGGCTTCGTTTTGCTCAAGCTCTCTTTCATGCGTTACATCGCTTGCGGTGATGATAAATCCGTCAAATTTGACCCCGCCCTCAAGCACGCTTGAGATATTTAATCTGTAAAAAAAATTATTAATAGAAACAATGAAATTTTGATTATCACAAGGATTGTTTTTCAAATTTGAAAAATTTTTTAAGCACTCAAGATGTTTGGAGTTTAAAACAAGAGTATCAAATTCTTGCTCGTAGTATCTTTTGCTTTCAAGAGCGAAAATTTGCTCAAATTTTTTATTGATAAATTTGACGATTCCGCTTTCATCTACAAGCAAAAGCCCCAAATTAGGAGTTTTTGCAAAAGCTCGCTCTATGTCGTTTTGATGCTGAGTTTTTTTACTAGCAAGCAGATATATAAAAAATCCTCCAAGCGTAAAACCCGCCAAAACAAGGAATTTAAAATCGCCACTAGCGTAATAAAACCAAAAGCAAAGCAGTTCAAATATCAAAAACAGAGCCGAAATAACTTTTTGCAAAAATCCTCCTTGGTTTTGCAAATTTAAGCTTAGTTAAGCTCCTTATACTCAACTATATCAAGTCCAAATCCACCAAGAGCTACGAATTCTCTATTTTTGCTTGAGCTTAGAAGCTCGATCTCTTCGATCTCAAGCTTTCTTAAAATTTGAGCTCCGATACCAAAGTCCTTAATAGTGCTATCGCAGGTCTTTTCCTCTTGCAAAAACACCAAAACACCGTCGTTTTCGCTTAGATACTCGATGGATTTTAAAAGCTCTTCAAATTTAGCCGAGGTTAATAGCTCTATATCGCTTGTAGTTTTATGAAATTTTACATTTGTGCGCTTGCTTATCTCGCCAAAGACAAAAGCAAAATGCACCTGATCCTTATGGTCGGTTATTTCGTATTTTATAGCGTCAAAGCCCGCTATTTTCGATTTTGACTTTTCTTTTACATGAATTAAACTCTCATGCTTTAGTCTGTATTCTACAAGCTCTGAAACAGAGACCATATTAAGTCCGAATTTCTTGCAAAACTCCTCAAGATCGGCTCTTCTTGCCATATTTCCGTCTTCTTTTACGATCTCGCAAATTACGGCTGATTGCGTAACGCCTGCGTATTTGCAAAGATCAACCGAACCTTCCGTATGACCCGTGCGGCTTAGCACACCTCCTTTTTTGGCTATAAGAGGAAAGATATGTCCGGGCTTTACGAAATCTTCGGGCTTAGAAGTGTGGTCGGTTGCCAAACGTATCGTCATATCGCGCTCATAAGCGCTTACTCCGGTTGTCGCAGCCTTTGCGTCAATGGTAACTGTAAAAGCCGTCTCGTGGCAAGATGTGTTTTTATCAACCATCAAATTAAGCTCAAGCCTTTTTGCGATATCTTCAGAAATCGCAAGACACAAAACTCCCTTTGCGTGAGTGATGGCAAAATTTACTTTTTGCGTATCGCTAAATGCGCCTGCAAAGACTAGATCACCCTCGTTTTCTCGATCCTCGTCATCGACCATAACAACCATTTTACCGTTTCTTATATCGGCAATCGCCTGCTCTACTCTATCCATTTTTTCTCTTTATGATTAAATTTATATGAATTATACCCGTTTTGTTTAAAATTCAAGATTAAAAATATAGGCAAGGCGAGTAAAATGAGGCTTCAAAACTAAAAATAAAAATATGAACAAAAAAAAGGGGGTTTAAAATAGGCTTTGCTTATTTGAAAGCCTATTTTTGTAAGAAAAAAGTAAATTTAATAGCTTAAATTTTTGTATTCCTCATCAAGCAAACTTTTGGCTACTTCATCAGGAGAAGCCACTTCAACGCCCTCTATAAGAGCTGATTTATCAAGTCCTTTGTTTGGGAGGTATAAAGGGCAAACTTTAACGCTGGCTCCGTTTTTTATCGCTCCTTGCAGAAGATCTTTGGGTGATTTATTAAGCGGTTTTTGAAGCTCGCTTTTGCTATCTTTAAGTGCAAGATCGCCCGCTTCGGAGCAAAGAACTATCCTTACGTCCTTTTTTTGTTCAAGTGTTTTTGTGGATAACACCATCGCCATCATCTGCGTTTGAGTATCGGATGCTGTAAGCATTACGTTAAGACCTTTTATCTCGTCGCCTGAGGCGTATAAAACGGTTGCCAACGCGCTTCCTAAAGCTAAATTTAACAAAGTCTTTTTTAGCATTTTGTCTCCTTTAAATTAAATTTAAAGACATATTAGCAAAAACCGACTTTTACTTTGGTAACTTTGTGACATAACAGTATTATTTTAATTTTTTAGTAGTTTTAGTATCTAGCTTTTAAGAAGGGGTAGCAAATTCTTTTTTATAAAAGAATTTGCGTTTTTACTTGACTATACAATCAAATCCTAAAACCTCTTCCTCTTCACATCATCTGCTATATCTTTAGCCATACTATCAACTTCAGCTGTTACCTCGTTTGTCTTATTGGCTACTATTACATTTTGTCTGGTTAGATCATCTATATTGGCAACCGATTGATTTATCATGTTTATTCCGTCAGCTTGTTCTTTTATAGATTCACTCATCTCGTTTATGCTTTGAGCGAGTACATTTGTATTAGCTTCTATCTCACCTAATGATTTTTGAGTTCTTTCGGCTAGTTTTCTTACTTCATCGGCAACTACCGCAAAGCCACGTCCATGCTCTCCGGCACGTGCCGCTTCTATAGCAGCATTTAATGCTAGTAAGTTTGTTTGATCTGCTATATCTCTTATTATTACTATTATGTTTTTTATCTCTTCGCTTTGTCTTATTACATCTTGAGTCTTTTGAGATATGGCAGACATTGACGAGCTCATCTGCTCTACTGCGGCTGCACTTTCTTGAAGTGAATTTGCTTGCCTATTAGCTCCGCTTGTTAGTTCGTTCATGTATTCAGATAGAGCTTGTGCTTTTTGTCTTAAATTTTCAGCCTGAGACAAATTTGCACGAAGCATGTTTGATATCTCTTCACCTAGTCCGTTTACTCCTTCTGCCATCTTACCGTTATCATCAAGTCTAGCCGTAAAGTCTTGATTTTTAAATTTATCAAGAAGATTTATAAGTTCTATGCCGTTTTTGGCAATATTATCTTTTAAAGCCTCTTGAAGCTCTTTAAATGTATGTTTTAACTGATTTAATGCAGGGTTTGACGTTTGTGCATTAAGAGTTGCCGTAAAGTCTCCGGATTTGATACTGTCTACGAATGTATTTGCTTCTTTTATAAAGTCGTTTTCAGAGATTTTGGCTGATTCTATCTTGCTTATGTTGTCATTTATTAAAGATGCCATTTGTCCAAATTCGTCTTTGGTTTTTACGTTTAATTTAGCAGGCTCTTTTATCTCATGGTTTAGGAATTTAAAGAAGGATATTAATCCTGTTGAAATTAGGTTGAGGGGTTTGAGAAATTTAGATATAGCAAAAACCAAAATTCCTACAATCACTGCGATAAATAGCACAGAAAGAATTGTTTGATTTTTCAAAACTGCATTTAAAGTCTCATCATAATCGCTAAATTCGTTTGAAGAACACACAAGCCAATTGGCAAGATCGTATCTTTTGCAAGCGCCTACCTTTCTTACTCCTTCGTATTCAAATTCAAACGCCTTTTCTCCGTATTTTTTAAACCCGCCTTCCAAAATTTCAACCGCTCTTTTTGCAGGTTCAGAATTAGACATGATTAAGCTTTTATTTGTGTCATATACCAGCTTCAAACTATCCAAATCAACTAGACTTAAAACACCTGTATTGCTGTCCTTCATCTTTACTAAAGTATCTCCAAGTATGGAAAGATCCACATCGGCTCCAACTACGCCCATAACCTTGCCGTTTATGAGAATTTGTTTTACAAAGCTAGATACTATTTTATTGCTTCCCGGATCCAAATAAGGCTCCGTTGCAAATATCTTATCAGCCTTAGCAGCCTTATACCAATCACGACTTCTTGAGTCATATCCATCTTTTTCAAGGCTTAAAATTTCGTATTTTGGCTCCCTTGATCCCTTTTCAAAGAAGGCATTTATAAGCGAACCGTCATCCTCAAATCCTATAAAAAGAGCATCAAGCTTTGCAACGGCTACAAGATCTCCAAAATTTGCCTTCAAGGCCTCTTTGTCCGAGAAAAATTCGGGATTTTTTTGCAAGTAATAAATAAAGTTCTCTACCGCCTCCACTCTTGAGCTTACATACTCCTCTATAAAAAGCCCTCCCGAAAGAGTAATCGCCTCTTTTGACTTTTCAGACATCCCTACCATGGCCAGAGTAGTTTGCCTATAACTTAAAAATGCAAACGCAAGAAAAGATGCGGTAAGCAAAACAAATATAATTGTCGCGATTTTATTTGAAACCCTACTAAACATAAAACAAACTCCTTTTTCCTTTGTGATTAGCTTTATTTGAACTTAAAAATAGAATTTTTAGGATTATACTATAGAGGTTGTAAAAATTTATTAAAAATAAATTTTTAATTGTTTATCTATTATTTTATTTTAATTTATAATATCTGTTTTTGAAAAGCATTTTGTAAGATTTAATTTTTATGGAAACTATCGCGATTATTATCTGTTTGAGTTATTGAATTAACATTTGGCATATTTTACTCTTTTAAATCCGAATTAATATAAATTTTACACATCAGCACATACTCAATAAACTATCTTAAATTACCTATCGAGCAAGTATCATTTACACTTGGTCACACAAATATAATTACTACTCAAAAATACATCACAAGTAACGTTAAAAAATCGCAAGAAACTATCGAAAATTTACTAAATTCAATTTCAGCAAAAATTAAGTAAGTTTTTAAGTGCTTTGAAACATCGATAAAATGGGAGTTTGGTTGCAGAAGAGGGATTTGAACCCCCGACCTTCGGGTTATGAGCCCGACGAGCTACCACTGCTCTATTCTGCGTCAATATAAGGTTGAAATTGGATGGGGTAAGAGGATTCGAACCTCTGAATGTCAGGACCAAAACCTGATGCCTTACCGCTTGGCGATACCCCAATACCAAATAAGAAAACGTGATTATATTCATTTTTTCGTTTTTTGTCAAGATATAAACTGATAAAATAGCCAAAGTTAAAGTAAATTTATCTATTTAAAAGCCAGACAAAGAAATAATTGTCTAAATTTTCAATCTAATAGTATTAGCAAACCAAACTCGGTAAATTTAAACCACTAAATTTTATCCATATAGGATGTATCGTAAACACCTTCGATACGTCTTTTCATATCATCTTGCCAACCTGCGCTTAAAGCCTTTAAATTCATAAATTTATCGATCAAATGGGCATTTTCTTTGGGTGAATAAAATACGCGATTTACATCAGCCACGCTCATGGAGTCACTATCTCGAAAAACCATATCCACACTATCACCCGCTTTGCAAGAACCGGCTTCAAGCACTCTATAATACCAGCCGCTAAGCCCGCTTCTAAAAATTTCTTTTGCTACGCCTGCATTCATCCAGCGTTTTGATAGCTTAAAGCAAGGCTTTCTAGGCTGGCTTACTTCAAGCACAAGCGAGCCTATCTTATGCACATCACCGATAAAAACGTCATTCTCATGAAGTCCTGATATGGTTAAATTTTCTCCCATTGCGCCAAATGGCAAATTTGCAAAACCTAAAAACTCACTCCACACAGGATAATTCTCGTAAGAATTTGCAAATATAGCCTTTTCAACTCCACCATGATGCCTTTTATCAGCTACTTCATCGCCATGAAAGCCAAATTTATCTGCATAAATTTCACCCTCGGTCGCCGTTTTAAATATCGCACTTTGCCAAATTTTATTAAGCGCATCGTTTGAATTTGCATCTCCATAAGTTTTAACTTCACCTATCAGCAAGGCTTTTACAATCGCCATTTTATACCTTTAAATTTTATTAAAAACAAGCCCAAGGCAACAACTCTTAAATAAACGCCGACCTCATATAAAAATCGCGCTTGCAAATGCCTTATTTAAATTTGAGCCATTGTTTATTCTAAAAACCACTGGGCGTTGATACGTATCAACACTTAAATTTTGATAATTCAATACAATTTTAGCAAATTTCAACAAAGAAAGGATACAAGATGAGTTCGATAGATCAAAAGATGTTTTGTTACCAGTGCGAGATGAGCGCTCCAAACGGGTGTGGCTCAAAAGGGCAAGATAAAGGAACCTGCGGCAAGGATAGCACAAAGGCTAGGCTTCAAGATATGATGATATTTGGGCTTAAAGGCATGAGCGCGTATCGTCACCATGCAAACGAGCTTGGCGCAAACACCAAAAACGTAGATGATGTGATAGCGCAGACGCTTTATTTCACGCTTACAAATATGAATTTTAATTTTGAGGAGCATATCGAGCAAATTCTAAAAGTCGGCAAAGCAGGAGTTGAGGTAATGGATCTGCTTTCAGATGCGCACACTAGCACTTACGGCGTTCCAAGTCCCGTTAAAGTCACACAAAACAAAGCCGAAGGCAAGGCGATCTTAGTTAGCGGACACAACCTTCATATGCTTAAAGAGCTACTTGAGCAGACCAAAGACAAAGGCGTAAATATCTACACTCACTCAGAGATGCTTCCTGCACACGGATATCCTGAGCTACGCAAATATCCACACCTTAAAGGCAATATCGGCAAGGCTTGGTTTGATCAGACTAAGTTATTTAACGCTTGGCAAGGCGCTATCATAATGAGCACCAACTGCATAGTTCCGCTTCGCTCATCCTGCACATACGCAGATAGGCTCTTTGGATATGATATCGCAGGCACTGAGGATGTGACGCATATTAACGGCGATGATTTTACTCCTGTGATTGAAAAAGCGCTAAGCCTTCCTGATATAAGCGGATTTGATAGCGATGAGATCATAAGCACGGGTCATCATTACAAGGCGATTTTACCTATGGCAGGTGAAATCTTAAAGGCGGTAACAGAAGGCAAAATTCGCCGATTTTTCGTTATAGCAGGCTGTGATGCACCGGGAAAAGACCGCGAATACTACCGAGAACTTGCCGTAAGCTTGCCAAAAGACTGCGTGATACTTACTTCAAGCTGTGGCAAATTTAGATTTAACGACATTGATTTTGGCTTCATCGAAGGCACGCAAATTCCTCGCTATCTTGATCTTGGACAGTGCAACGACAGCAACGGCGCGGTTAAAATCGCTCTAGCTCTTAGCGAAGCTACGGGCATAGCGGTAAACGACCTGCCTGTTTCTATCGTGCTTATGTGGATGGAGCAAAAAGCTATCATCATACTCTTTGCACTTTTATATCTTGGAGTTAAAAATATTCACGTGGGACCAAGTCTGCCTGAGTTTATGAATGAGGAAATTTTAAATTTCTTAGTGCAAAATTACAATCTTGGATTAATAAGCGGCGACGCTAAAGCCGATCTTAAAAAATATTTGGGAGAGTAAAATAAAAAAGGAGGGTTAAAACTCTCCTTAAATTTTTAAATTTTAGCCCTCTTTACTAAAGGCTAAATTCAGGCTACGTTTTGTAGATTTAAGCGTCTGTCAAGCGGCTCGTCATTATCATGGAATTCAAACCTAACCGACCTTGCGCCAAAGCTTTTTGCAATCGCCTCAAGAGTATCGCGAGCCGATTTGTGAATTTTGTTTTGAAGCTCGGAAATTAGCTTAACTGACATCTTCTCAACCTCGTTTCTAGCCTCTGTTATGAGCTTATTTTTATCTTCTTCCGTAAACGTACTTCCAAAAAAGCCGTTTAGCGAATCAGGCAACAAAAACGGTATAAATTTGCCGTTTTTTTCATCATAAAATTTCATATTGGCAATCGAAAATTTATATTTACAAGGCGGCATTACGATAAGATACTCGCCGTTTGCCGTATTTACGATATCCATCTTAGGACTTGTTAGATCGTAGATGAAATTTATCTCAAATTCAAATATCATCGAAAGCTTCTTTTCACTAACCAGCCAGCGCAGATACTCCTTGCCAAAGCTTCCAAACGCATGATCGGTCTTTGTCACGATCTCTTTGCTATAAACTTGAAATACCGAAAGCTCGCCGATTGATTTTATCTGCGAAATTTCGCTCGTTATATCGCTTTTTATCTCTTTTGACGCTTTTGAAGCCTGCTTATTTACCTTATATATCACGCCAAATACGATCAAAACCAAAACTAGAAGCGCAACTATTACATAATCAACCATATCTTTCTCCTTTTAGCGCGATTTTATCAAAATTTGGTAAAGGGATTGTTAAATTTACCGCCTCATACTTTGCATTTAGATAAAAGCTTGCTTAAATTTGACCGCTTTAAATCCGTACGGGCACAATAAACCAAATTTATCTAAAACAGCTGAGTAAATTCAAACCCATGATCATTTAGAGTGTTTCGCACCATCTCTTGATGCTCTTTGCCCTTAGTTTCAAGCGTGATTGTGATACTTGCATCGCCATAATCAAGACTGGTAGAAAATCTATCGTAATCAATCTTAACGATATTTGCATTTGCGGTTTTTAAGCAGTCGGTTAGACTCATAAGCGCACCTGGCTTATCAACCAAAGTAACCTTTATCGTCATCTTTCTGGCCGATTTTATAAGACCCTTTTCGATGATGATGTTTAGCATCTGCACATCGATATTTCCGCCACTTAAGACTATACCGATCTTTGCGTCTTTTTCAAATTTCACTTTTGAGTGAAGTACACTGGCGACTCCGACCGCCCCTGCGCCTTCAACGATGATCTTTTGATTTTCAAGCAGGAACAAAATCGCGTTTGCTATCTCTTCGTCATCAACCTGAACTATATCATCAACGCACTCTAATATATGCGCAAGAGTAACCTCACTAGCGTCTCTTACGGCAATACCGTCCGCGATCGTTCGAACGGTTTTTGAATTTTTACTCTTTTTAGCCTTAAAGCTCTCATACATCGCAGGAGCGCCCTTGGCACTTACTCCGATTACTTTGATGTTTGGATTTACCTGCTTAACGCAGCTTGCTATACCGCTTATAAGCCCTCCTCCGCCGACAGGCACTATGATCATATCAAGATCGGCGACTTCATCAAGCATCTCAAGCCCTACCGTGCCCTGCCCCGCCATTACGAATTCGTCGCTAAAAGGGTGTATGAAGCTCATTCCTCGCTCTCTTGCGTATTCGTTTGCGTATTCGTAAGCTTCATCGAAGTTATCGCCCTTTAAAATCACTTGCGCACCAAGAGCCTTTGTGCCTGAAACCTTTAAAAGCGGTGTTGATTCGGGCATTACAATGATGGCTGGCGCACCAAACTCCCTAGCGCATATAGCTACGCCTTGAGCGTGATTGCCCGCACTTGCCGCAACTACGCCCTTTGCACGCTCTTCATCGCTTAAATTTGCTATTTTATTGTATGCGCCTCTTATCTTGTAAGCTCCCGTGCGTTGCAAATTCTCTTTTTTAAGATAAATTTGCGCTCCGCTTAGCAAGCTAAGCTTAGGACTAAACGCAAACGGCGTCTTATAAACAAAGCCGCTTATGGCGCGTTTTGCTTGGATTATTTTATTTAACGATATCATTTTCTAGCCTTTGTAATTCGATTTTTATACACCTGTCTTCTACGAAATTCACACCCGCTTCTTTTGCGCGCTCTTTGGCCGCTTTGTTTGTTATACCAAGCTAAAGCCAAAGCGTTTTAGCACCTACTTTTATCACATCTTCAACAAGAGCGGTTGCAAATTCGCCCTTTCTAAACATCACTACGATGTCGATATCTTCATCTATTTCGCTTAAATTTCTATATACTTTAAAGCCTAAAATTTCATCCTCTTTCGGATAAATAGGGAAAATCCTAAACCCCCTCTTTTATCAAAAATTTAGCCACCGCATTGCTAGCCTTGCTCTCATCGGGGCTTAAGCCTACTATGGCTATGTTTTTAGCTGTTTTTAAAATTTCATGAATTTGCACTTCTTCTCCTTAAAAGCACTCCGCACTCTATGTGAGTCGTATTTGCAAACTGGTCAAATATCGCAAATTTAACCGCCTCGTGGCTTTTATCAAGCTCTTTTAAATTCTCTTTTAAAGTTTCGGGATTACAGGATATATAGATGATATTTTCGTAGTTTTTGATGAAATTTATCACACTCATATCAAGTCCCGCGCGAGGCGGATCGACAAGGATGTGAGAGAAATTAAAGGCTTTTAAATTTACGCCTTCTAATCTGCGAAATTCTCGCACTCCGCTAAAAGCCTGCATAAGCTCTTCACTGCCAACTCTTATAAATTTGATATTTTTAACTTCGTTTAGCTCGCAGTTTTTAAGAGCATTTGCAATCGATTTTTTAGAAATTTCAGTTGCCAAAACTTGATTAAATTCGCTTGCAAGCGGGATAGTGAAATTCCCGTGACCACAATACATCTCAAGCAGATCGTTTGCTCCATGAACGCAGCCTTTGGTCCAAGATATCATCTTTTCGTTTACGGCTCTGTTTGGCTGTATGAAAGCTCCTTCGCTAAAGCTAAATTTATACTCCTTGCCCTCTATATAGAGTCGTTCGCTTAAATTTTCACTTCCGCTAACTAGCTTTTGTCCTCTGCTTCTTGCGATTACGGATATGTCAAATTTGTTTGCAAGCTCATCAAATTCGCTCTTTAGCCCATCAAGCTTCTTGTGATACAAAAGCATAGCAAGCAGGCTATCTTTAGTCGAGATAAACTCGATGCCAAATAGTTTATGCTTTAAATTTTCGTTTTTTTCGATGAAATTTAAAAGAGGCTGCATTAAATTTGCGATTTTAGCTTCAACCTTCAAACACTCGTCAATTAGCACAAATTTACGCTTGTCTCCACGCATATAGTAGCTTAGTTTATCTTTGTCGTGATAGATACCAAATTCAGCCCTACTTCGGTAGCAAGTCGGCACGGAGGCAAAAAACTCAAATTCGCCTCCGTAAAACTCGCTAAATTTTTCTTTTATAAATTTCTTTTTAAACTCAACCTGCTCGTCATAGCTTAAATTTAGAGTGCAACTTCCGCACTCTCCTACAAATTTGCACTCGCTTGCAGTCAAATCAAACCTTTTGCCCTATAAATCTTACCGTTAAAAATACCGCTAAAAACCCAAGAGGAAGCACTATCCACACACTAAGTCCCAAAGAAGCAGGTATATATCCTACAAGTATGCTTATGGCGCTTACGCTAAGTGCATAGGTCATCTGCGTGCGGACGTGGTCTATGTGGTTACACCCCGCACCCATTGAGGAAAGGATGGTGGTATCTGATATCGGAGAGCAGTGATCGCCAAATATCGCCCCCGTAAGCACGGCTGAAATATTTATGATCATATACGCATGAAGCGCGTCGCCCTCAAGCCCGCTGCTTATACCCACGGCATTTGCAAGAGGTATGGCAAGAGGCATCAAAATTCCCATCGTTCCGTAGCTGGTTCCCGTTGAAAACGAGATAAAAGAGCCAAGTATAAATATAGTCGCAGGCAGGATAAATTTAGGCGTGGCGTCTGAAAGCATATCGACAAGATACCTTGATGTGCCAAGCTCTTTGATAACCGAACTCAAAGACCACGCAAGAAGCAAGATAACAATCGTAACTATCATCGTTTTCCAGCCTTTAACCCAAGTCTCAATAGCCTCTTTTACGCCGAAAATTTTTCTATAAACGCCAATTAGTATCGCCACTATAGTAGCTAAAAGAGCTGATTGGAAAAGCGCTACTGAAGCATCAGCCGCACCGTAAGTTTCTCTAAGCGTTTCAAAAGTAAGCGGATTTGCAAGAGCCTTTTCAAGAGTTTCGCCCTCAAGCGAACTAAGACCGCTAAAATAAAAACTAACAAAAGCGCCTATTATAAGAACCAATATAGGTATAACGGCGTTTGATGTCTGAAGCTTGATGCCTTCTTTTGGCTCAAGAGTCTTATCCTCGATATCAACCATTCTTGATTTGCTTGAATGAAGCTCTCCCGTGCGAGCTCTACGCTCTGCTGCAAGCATGCTTCCGTATTCGCGCCCCATCATTGCCGTACAGACCACAAACAAAAGCATAAAGAGGTTATAAAAGCGATAAGGAATCGTCTCTACAAATATCCCAAATGCGTTTATATCGGTTATTCCGATTAGCTCGTAGCCGTTTTTAATGAGTGAAATTTCAAGTCCGACCCATGTGGATATGATGGCAATTCCTGCTATCGGTGCAGCCGTTGCGTCGATGATAAAAGCAAGCTTTTCTCTTGAAACTTTAAATTTATCGGTTATCGGACGCATGATAGGTCCTACGATAAGGGCGTTTGCATAATCGTCAAAAAAGACAAAAAGCCCCATCACCCAAGTTGAAATTTGAGCTGAAATTCCGGTTTTTGCTTTTTTACTAAGCCATAAAGCAACAGCTTTGGTGCCACCCATTTTAGTTACAAGAGCTACCACGCCACCTATACAAAGCACCTGAAGGATAATGCCTGCGTTCCAGCTATCGGCCATTGAGCCTACTATGCGCTTAACGATATCGACAAATCCTTTTACAAAAGACATTATCACACCGTTATTCATAACGCTTAGCAGATAAGTTCCGCTAAATACACCTATAAAAAGCGATAAGATAACATCTTTGGTGATAAATGCAAGGACTATCGCCACAACAGGCGGGATAAGTGTAAATATACCGAATAATTCGGCATTTTTTGCAGGATCTGCAAACATCAATATAGGTAAAAATAAAGCTAAATATCTCATCTACTCCCTTTCAAAAGCAAATCCCGCCCAAGTCTGCGTCGTCGCCATAACTTCAAGCGAATTTATATTTACGTGTTTTGGTAAATTTATACAATCAACTATAATACGCGCGATATCTTCGGATGTGATAAACCGAGTTTTGTCATATACCGCATCGGCTTTTGCGCTATCTCCTTTAAATCTAACAAGGCTAAATTCGGTCTTTGCGATACCAGGCGCGATTTGAGTGACGCGAATTCCCGTACCTTGCAGATCGTTTCTAAGATTAAAGCTAAACTGCTTAACAAAGGCTTTTGTGCCGCCATAGACATTTCCGCCCGGATACGGCCACTCACCGGCAACCGAGCCTAAGTTTATGATATAGCCGCTTTTGCGAGCCGTCATTATCGGCAAAACAGCCTTGGTTACATATAAAAGCCCTTTGATATTCGTATCTATCATCGTTTCAAAGTCTTCGATACTTGCTTCGTTTGTTTTTTCTTGTCCAAGCGCAAGCCCTGCGTTATTTACGAGAATTTCTATGTCTTTGAAATTCTCCGGCAAATTTGCAACTTCTCTAAAAATTTTTTCCTTATCTCTTATGTCGGCTGCTATGGTATGAGCATTACCAAGCTCGGCAGCAAGTCGTTTGAGCCTATCTTCGCGGCGTCCTAAAAGTATGAGCTTATAGCCCTCTTTACTAAGCGCTCTTGCCGTAGCTTCGCCAAAGCCCGATGTTGCTCCCGTGATAAAAGCGGTCTGTTTCACTCTCTCCTCCTTATCTGTTTTTTAAATTTGAACTTAAGCCAATCGTTGTAAGATACTGTAAATTTATATCTTTTTTTCCCATTCTGGCATAATCAAATGCGTTAAATCCCGCATCGTCAATCGCGTCCGTATCTACGCCATTTTCAACCAAAAACTCCAAAATTTCAACATCACTATTAGCAGCAGCTTCCATAAAGATAGTCCTTGAAGTATGCTCAAAATCACAAAGCTTTATGTAGCTTGGCACCGCTTCGCCCAAATTTGATATATAGGCGAGTTTAGTGTTTAAATCAATGGTTTTAGCGTTGATATCGGCTCTATTTTCAACAAGAAATTTAACCGCCTCAAAATCATTTAACCTAACAGCCATAAAAAGCGGAGTTTGTCCGAGTAAATTTTTATAATTAACGTCCGCGCCGTTTTTGAGTAAAAATTTAGCGTTACTTAAATTCTTAAGAGAGAAAAACAAGGAATTCTCGTATCCCAAATTAAGTTCAGCTCCAATTTTTATAAATTCGCTTAAAATTTCCTCGTTTTTTTCGTAAAGAAGCGCCGTATAAAAAGCGCTTTGAAGCAGCTCTTTAGAAATTTTGCCCGAATATATCAACTCATTTATCTCGTATTTTGAGAATTGAGGATCTATAACTCGCTTATCTATCTCGCTTATATCAAGTCTTGTCGCATCATTTTGTCGCTCTTTTGAATTAACGGCAAATTTTAAAAACTCGTTTGCAACCTTTGTGGCATAGTAAATCGCACTTCCTTCATCCATGGTAAAGTTATTCGTGTAGTGTTTTACAAGCGGATCAAGAGCTAGGTTGTAGGTTTTATTAAACTCTTTAAACAGCAAAAAATTCGATATCCTCTGATGACCCCAGTAGCGCAAATACGCTCTATCCCGCTCTTGGATAGCCTCATAAATCAAAGGCTCATCAAGACTTTTTGCATACATTTCAGGAAAAATTCCCGCTTTAAGCAAGGTAAATTTAAACTTATTTAAGTTTTTCTCAGCGATAATCCCTACGCAAAGGCGGCTCTCCGAGCGAATTTTAACCGCCAAATCCATAAGCTCGTTTACAGCAGGAATATTTAAAAGAGAATTTGCACACCCGTAATCAATACTGTTTAAATCAGGGCTATTTGGATTAAAATTCGGGCTAAAAATTTGAGTTTTATTAGCTAAAATTTCATCACAATCAAGTTTTGAGTCGTCATAAATTCCGGCAAATCCAATACAAGCAAACAAAAATAGTAGCCAAAGAATTTTCATTGCAAACCTTACATTTCAAATTCATTTATTTTACTCAAAAAAATATTTATTAAATATGAAATATGGCTATTTTAATGAAAATTCTCTCAAAATTTTAAAATTTGGAACACAAAAAAGTAAAAATTTGGCTAACGCAAACTTAAAATTTCGTCAAAAGCCTTTTTTAACTTTTCAAAAAGCGGATGAAAAGGAACTCCGTTTACTCTCAAATCGGCAATCGTCGTGATAAAATTCGTATCCCTCTCCCAGCGAGGCACCAAATGATAATGCACGTGCTCGGCAATTCCCGCACCTGCGGCTTTGCCCAAATTCATACCGATATTTACGCCAGTTGCTCTTAACTCATGCTTTAAAATCACAACGCCCTCTCTTACAAAAAGGCTCATCTCAAGCCAAGTCTTTTCGTCCAAGTCCTCGATCTTGTCGACATGAGCGTAAGGTATGACCATAAAATGACCAGGGCTATAAGGGTATAAATTCATAATACCAAAGCAGTGCTTGGCGCGAAACAAAACACCTGTCTTATCATCGTTTTCAGGATGATTGATAACCTCACAAAATACGCATTCAGCGCTTTTTGTATTAAAATACTCGCTTCTCCAAGGCGCACAAAGATGCTCCATCATCCCTCCTTTATATCTTTTACGGCTTTTGCAAGATCGCTCTTGCGCATAAAATGCTCGCCTATCAAAAAGGCATCAACACCGATTTTATTTAAATTCTCAAGCTGGCTATGCTCATAAAGTCCGCTTTCGGCTACTATTATTTTTGACTTAGGTATCAATGGCACAAGGCTTTCGCACAAACTCATATCCATCTCAAAACTTTGCAAATTTCTATGATTTATACCGATGATATTAGCTCCTGCAAGTATAGCCTTCGTGATATCTTCCTTATCGTGAGCCTCGACAAGCACTTCAAGTCCTAAATGATGAGCGTATTCAAGCAGTTCTTTTAGCTCTTTTAAGCCCAATGCCTTTGCTATAAGCAGGATAAAATCGGCTCCATAGACAAGAGCTTCTAAAATTTGGTATTTATCGATTATAAAATCTTTTCTAAGCAACGGCACGCTTACATACCTACGAATTTGAGTTATAAATTCCAAATTTCCTTTAAAATAATGAGGCTCGGTTAAAACCGATATCGCGTTTGCTCCGCCGCTTTCATAATCCTTAGCTATAAAAATAGGCTCAAATTCCTCTCTTATAACGCCTTTGCTGGGGCTTGCTTTTTTCACTTCGGCGATTATTTTAAAAGGATCTTTCTCGTCTGATTTAAGAGCGGGCAGGACATCTCTGGGCACATAAGGATTGTAAGCAAGGCTTCTTCCAAGCCACTCCTTGGGATATTTGGACTTTTTTTCCTCTAGATCCTCTCTGGTGCGTCTTATGATCTCATCAAGTATCACTTCGCGTCCTTTTGCGCTTGGTTTTTACTTAAGCACTCCTTGATAAGTCTTATATGCTCTTTTGCTTCGGTTGAATTTACAAATTCATCATCGTGCAGTGTTTTACTCATAACCTCATCGGCTCTTTTACACTCTCCCAGCTTATAAAGTCCCCACGCAAGAGAGTCAAGATAATATACCGAATTTGGCTCTTTAATCAAAGCTTTTTCAACCAGCTCTACACCCTTTTTAACATCCACATCGTGATCTATAAGCAAGTATCCGTAGTAGTTTAAATATATCGGATCATCAAGTTTGAGGGCTGATTTTTCAAAGTTATGAATAATCTCCTTTAAACTCTCTTTGCTTAAATTTTTAGCATCTCTTTCATACTGATATACAGCCATTTTGGCTTGATAGTCAAGGTTAAAGCTTTTATCAAAAAGCTCTTTAGCCTTATTATAAGCCTTGTCATACTCACCCATTATCGCCCACATTTCCATTAGCAAATTATCATTATGGTTGTATTTTTGCAAAAATTTAGCCGCACCCTCATAGTTTTTTTGATAAGCAAACACGCCTACGGCCTTATTAAGATACTCTTTTTCCTTAGTAGTCTTATAAAGATCCTCGTAAATTTCTACGGTATCGTTTATCTTGCCCGTTTGCATATATAGATCAATAAGCGTTAGGCATACATGCACACTACAGCCGTTAATACGCCTTGATGTTTCAAGATAGCTTAGTGCCTCTTCTTTTTTGCCCATTTTGTTGTAAAGAAATTCTACCATTCTAAGCAAATTTTCATCGCTTTTGTCTTTTTCATATACGATTTTAAACTGCTCTAGAGCCTCTTCGTTATTATTTTGCATTGACAAGATAGTACCGAGCATTATGTGGTTGCGAGGTTTACTCTCTTTTTTTACAAGGCTTTCCATAACCTTTCTAGCCTCATCAAGCCTATTTGTATTCATAAGACTTGCGCCTTTAATACGAAGAAAGTCGGTGTCATCTTTTAAATTTTTCTCCGCAAGCTGCATGATGCTATCAAATTCCGCACTATTGGTAAAAAATGCAAATTTAAGCGCCTCTTTTAGATAAGCGGGCTTTTTAGTCTCCTCATAAAGCTTCTTGTAAATAGCCATAGCCTCGTCATGTTTAGCATTATCAACAGCCATTAAAGCCTCTAATATATAAAGATTTTCATCTATCTTTATCTTCTCATTTGCAAAGCAAAAGCAAGAGATAAATAGCGCAAGCACAACTCTTACAAACGCCTTATTCCTATACATTCTCCCTCCAATTCCTCAAAATGAGTCTTAAAATAATCCCAAAACGGAAAACTTACGCACTGTTTTGGGCGAAATTCATAAACAGAACAATTTTGCTTAACCTCATCAAAAAAGACGCAGGCAAAGCCGTCTTTATAAATTTTTTCTTTGATACTGAATTTATATCCGTGTTTTTCTAAAAATTTATCCTTAAATTCTTCTACGCTTAAATCCAAAAATCCTGCAAGAGCTTCTATCTCGGCGCTATTTATCCATATATAGCCGCTTTCTCCCGTGCAGCACTTACCTCCGCATTCATCGCACTTTGTAAAGTCGAATTCATACTCAAAGCCGCTTTGGCGAATCATATCTCGCAACTTTGACTAAAAGTGCCTGCGCGAGTAAAAATTTCACTTGCTTCTTTTGTATATCTTTCACCTTCAAGAATAAATATCGGCGGTAAAATTTTAACTAAAGCTTTTGAATTTTTTTTAGCTTCTATGATAACCAAACTTGCCTCTTTGTTTGCTTTTGGATGGACAAATTTTATGCGGGTCGGGTTAAATTTATACATTTTTAAAAGAGTTAAAATTTCACTAAGCCGCTTAGCGTCATAACAAAACACAAAAACTCCGCTTGGCTTCATAATCGAATTTACCGATTTTATAAGCTTTTCAAGAGGCAAAAATTCGCTATATCTACTTATTTTGATATGCTCGTTTTCACTCTTCTTAGCTCCGTCGTGATAGTAAGGCGGGTTTGAGATAACAAAATCATATCTCTTCTGGTACTCAAAATTAGCAAAATCAGCCGTTATGAAGCTAGCTTTTAAGCCGTTTTCATCGGCGTTTTGTTTGGCAATTTTTATATTTACCTCTTGCATATCAAGCATATCAAGATCAATAGCTTCAAAATCGCGCTTAAGAAGCAGTCCAAGCACTCCACATCCGCATCCGACCTCAAGCACGCTACCTTTTAAGCCTTCCTCGCAGATAAAGCCGTACAGCATCATCGTATCGCTGTTGTATCTGTAGCCTACTCTTGGTTGGATGATTTTCATCTATAAACCTTGATGACAAAGCCTTGCTTTGTGGAAGAAGTGATGATTTCGCTGCTATAAGATATGCGAGAAAAATCTCCAAATTCATCTCGTATAAGGTTGCCTGCAGTTTTTGCACGTTCTCTTCCTATACCGAAATTTGCGTAGGTATTTATGCGCTCAAGCTCATTTTTAGGTACAAGCTTGGCGATCTTGGAAGTTGCGATAAAATTTCCCTGACTTACTATAGGAGTTATCTCAAAATAATAGTTTGAATTATATTTTTGCAAAAACTCGGTAACTTTATTTATGCAAGTTATAGTAGGCTTATCCGATCCCACACCCATATCATCGCACTCCACCGAAGCTATAAATACGACTTTTTTAGGCACTTCGCTCTTAAAATTCAGCTGTATTATCTTTCTTAAATTTTCATTTTCATTACTTAGATACTCGCTATCTTCAAGAACCTGCGCGATCTGTTTTTTTGTCTGTTCAAGCTCGTTTTTTATAGCTACGTGATTTTTACCTATCGCGGCTAAATTTTTTAGCTCTTTGGCCTCTTTGATAAGCCTTGAGTTTTCTTCATTTTTAGCCTCTATTTGAGATTTAAAATTTTGCTTAAACTCTTCAAATTTATCACTTAGCTCTTTGATCTGAGAATCTTTTTTAGCTATCTTTTCATCAAATTCATCAGATATTTTTTTATACTCTTGCATAGCTTTTTGGGCGTTTGCTACCTGCTCTTTGGCATCTTTATCGATTTGGATATTGCTTTGGATCAGTAAAGTTATCTTATCGTTTAAGATTTTATAGTTTTTAATGTCTTTTTTATTGTTTAAAATTTCCTCTTCAAGCCGTTCGCTAGTTTCTCTAAGCTGCTCTTTAAGATAAGTTATATTTGATTCATCGGCTTCAAGCTGCTCGGATTTTTTTATATTCTGCTCGCTTAAGTCTTTTACGGTAGCTTCAAGTTCATTTTTTAAAGCAGAGCTTTCACTAACGCTTCTTTCAAGCTCCATCTTTAGCCTCTCAACCTCGTTTTTATAAAGAGAAGACATGCTTAAAATATCTTTTTCAAGATTTGATTTTTCTTTTTCAAATTTTGCTTTTACATTCTCCATTTGAGAATTTAACTCATCGTTTTGAGCTTTGAATTTAGCATTTTCTTCGCTTATTTTTCTTAGCCTATCGTTTGTATCATTGGTTTTTTCTTGATAATCGCCCGAGAGCTTTTTTAGCTTCTCATCAGCCAAGTCGGCATCTTTTTTGATGGCTAAAATTTCATCGTCTTTTTGTTTTATAATCTTTTCAAAATCATCTTTTTTAGCTTCCAAGTCCGATTTAAGCTTATTAAGTTCGTCTTGGTTTAAATTCTTAGCTTTTAAAACAGCCGCTTCTTGCTCACTAATAACTCTTTTAAGCTCTGATTTTTTAAGATTAATAGTATCTTTTAGCTTGCCGTTTTCATCTTTCAGCTTTGAAATTTCAGCCTTTGCACCTTTTATCTCGGCTTGCAAATTCGCTCTTATACGCTCAAATTCACTCTTTGAGGCAATAGGCTTATCGCTAACTGCCGTAGTGTTGGTATCAGCTCTGCTAAGCTGTTCTTTTAAGCTATCGACTTCATTTTGAAGTTCGGTTATGCGAGTTGCGGCTATTCTTGAATTTTGCATACTTTGCATCTGAGCATCTCTTAGCTCTTTTTCAAGATCATCGATCTCTTGGGCGTATTGATCTATAAGTCTTCTGCTATCTTTTGAATTTGCAAGCTCATCTTTTCTTACATATTTAGCCTGCTCATCCTTTGGAAGCTCCTCAAAACTATGAACCTTTATCACCACCTCTTTTTGTTCGCTAATTTTAGAAGCGGAATTCTTTTGCAAATTTAGATACAAAAAATACCCACTTGTAGTAACAAGCGCACCGAGTATAAAAAAAGATAGCGAATTTAAAAAAGACTGCTTCAACTCTACCTACTATTTTTAATGCTTTGTATTACTTTATGCGCATGATTTAGCGCTAAAACAATCGAGCCGCCGTTTTTAAGCACGATATCTCCGCCTATATAAAGCCCTTTTATGGTACTTTGATAATTCTCATCTACAATCGGATCTTTATCCTCATCAAGCTCTACGCCGCACTTTTGCAAGAAATCAACAGGAGTTGAACCGCCTATAGCGTAAATGATTCGGTCGTAAATTTCGCTAGTATCATCCGTGAAATTTACTCTTATCTTGCCTGATTCGTTTTCAAGCTCTTTTATGTCTACGCCAAGTTTTAATTTTAGCTTTTTAGCGTTTGCAAGCTCCATAACTGCGCTTTCATTTATATCATTTAGTCTTGTAAATTTGTCCTTGCGGTAATTAAGCGTCACGTCGTTTGCTTCGCTAAGCTCTACGGCGTATTCGGCGGCCGAATTTCCACCGCCTACGACGATTATCTTTTCACCGCTTGAACATGAATTTAGATTAAAATTTACAACCGAATTTAGCGAAGGGGGAATTTTATAATCAGGCTTATTCGGACGCCCCATTTTACCTATGGATATCATCACATTTTTAGCGCCGTATCCCACCGAAGCGGTCGTGATATGAAACACTCCGTCTTCTTTTTTCACGCTTTCAACCTCGGAGTTAAATGCGGTATCTATCTCGTCATTGTCCAAAAGCCTATCAAAATAATCAAGCGTGCTCTCTTTCGTTCCGTCATCAAAAGCCACAATTCCGTGAATCGTGCTATCTTGCCCCTTATAACTCTTATCAACGCGCTTGTTGTCTTTGTAAAATTTACGAATGGTTTGGCTATGGTTATCGCCTTTTTCTAATAATAAAACGTTTCTAAAACCGTTAGCTTTAGCCTCTACAACCGCAGCAATACCGCAAGGACCGCCGCCTATCACCACAAGATCGTAAACACATCTCATACTTTTCTCCGTTATCTAATAATTTTTATTGATAATTTAGCAAAATTTGTATTAAAAATGAAGAAATTTGCCTATATTTTATGAGAGTTTTTATTAGAATTTAAATTTAAAGAGTTAAAACAGCTTTTTAATTCTATTTTAACTCTTGATTTTTTAGTTTTTCTTTACAAAATCAGCTATCAAAAAGGCAAGCTCAAGCGCCTGATCTGCATTTAAGCGCGGATCGCACTGCGTTTCGTAGCGATTTTCAAGGCTCTTTTCGGTTATATTAAACGCACCTCCGACACACTCGGTTACGTCTTGTCCCGTCATTTCCAAATGCACACCTCCTGCGTAAGTGCCTTCGGCTTTGTGAATTTCAAAAAAGCTCTTAACCTCGGATAAAATTTTATGAAATTCGCGAGTTTTATAGTTGTTTGATGATTTTACGGTGTTTCCGTGCATCGGATCGATACTATAAAGGATATTAAGCCCTTCTTTTTTCACTCCGCGTAAAATTTCAGGAAGCTTATCTCCTATCTTTTCAGCTCCCATTCTGACGATGATATTTAGCCTGCCCGCTTCGTTATTCGGATTTAGTTTGCCGGCGAGTTTTATCACATCCTCGCTAGTTACGCTAGGTCCTATCTTAACTCCGATCGGGTTATGAACTCCGCTTAAAAAATGCACGTGCGCATCATCGATTCCACGCGTTCTCTCGCCTATCCAAAGCATGTGAGCCGAGCAGTCATACCAATCTCCCGTAAGACTATCTTCGCGAGTTAAAGCCTCTTCGTAAGGAAGCAACAAAGCCTCGTGAGAAGTATAAACTACAGTTTGATTTATAGTCGGAGCATTTTGAGAAGTTATACCGCAAGCCTCCATAAACGCAAGCGTTTGACTAAGCTTTTCAACCAATTCATCGTATTTTTTGCCAAGCTCAGGCTTTTTAATAAAACCCAAATTCCATCTATGCACCTCATGCAAATCGGCCAAACCGCCTCTTGAAAACGCACGAAGAAGGTTCATTGTCGAGGCTGATTGATAATAAGCCTCTATCATTCTTTTTGGATCGGGCACGCGCGCAGCTTCGTTAAATTCAAAGCCGTTTATGATATCGCCTCGGTAACTAGGCAGTTTTGCGCCTCCTACCTCTTCGTAGTCACTACTTCTAGGCTTTGCAAACTGCCCTGCCACGCGACCGACCTTAACTACGGGACAACGCCCGGCAAAGGTAAGAACTATCGCCATTTGAAGCATGACTTTAAACATATCTCTTATATTGTTCGCGTTAAAATTTAAAAAGCTCTCCGCGCAATCGCCGCCCTGAAGCAAAAACGACTTGCCTTCGGTAACATCCTTAAGCGCCTTTTTAAGATTCCTCACCTCACCCGCAAAGACAAGCGGAGGAAGCGAAGCAAGCTTGTTTTCCACGCTTTTTAACTCATCTAAATTCGGATAAACGGGTTGCTGCAAGATGTTTAAATTTCTCCACGAGCTTTTAGTCCAATTCATCTCATACCTTTTTAAAAAATAACTCAGATTTTAACCAAAAAGAACTTTTAATACACATAAAATTAAACTCAAAGAGTAAATTTGTGAATTTAAGTAACAAATTTTTATAAGTGTTTCAAAATTTAACTAAGCTGTGATTAAAAATTTATTAAATAAAATAGCTTCAAAAAAAGAATTCCAATGAAAAACTACGAAAACGAAACAAAAGCGGGCATGATATACGGTCTTAGCGCTTTCATACTTTGGGGACTTTTTCCGATATATTTCAAGCAGCTTTATGAGCTGGGATTTGCCGAGATAGTCGCTCACCGCATCATCTGGTCGGTGCTGTTTTTATATATCCTGCTTAAATTTAGCAAAAAACTCTCTGATGCAAAGCAGTTTTTCACAAACAAAAAAACCGCTTTTTTGCTCTTTACTAGCGGGGTTTTAATCGCTCTTAACTGGTCGATTTATATCTATGCGGTTAGTATCGATAAGATTGTGGATGCAAGCTTAGGATACTTCATAAACCCTCTTATAACGATGCTTCTTGGAGTAGTGGTGCTAAAAGAGAAAATTTCAAACACTGGCAAATTTGCGATATTTATCGTTTTTATCGCTATCTCTATCCAAATTTACGATGTGGGCGGACTGCCTTTTATCTCGGTTATCCTGCCTCTTTCGTTTGCTATCTATTCGCTTGTTAGAAAGCGTATCAAAATTCCATCTTTAGAAGGACTTTTCGTAGAGACTACGATGGTTATGCCTATTGCTATTGCGGCGCTGTTTTTCATAGCAAAGAGCGGGCAAAATCACTTTGATTTTTCGTGGTTTGGGCTTTTTATCACGCTTTGCGGACCGCTTACGGTTATACCGCTTTTACTCTTTAATTCGGCTGCTTTAAGAATAAATTTAAGCACCATCGGCTATATGCAGTATATCTCGCCCTCACTTCAACTTCTAATCGCGGTCTTTGTCTATAACGAACCGATAAACACGGCTAAAATAAGCTCGTTTGTGCTTATTTGGATAGCTCTTGGAGTAGTTAGCATAGATGGAATTTACAAAAAGAAAAAGCAAATTTGAGTATAATCGCCTTTGAAATTTAAGCAAAAAGGAAATTTATGGATATTTTTACCATGACGATAGTAGTTTCACTTGCGGTTGCGGCAATAATCTATATGCAAATTCAAAAAATAACTAAAAATATCGATCAAAACGGCACACTTGCAAACAACTCTCCTGAAAATTTAAGGCAAATTTCAGTGCAAAAATACAAAGACTTCTGCGAACTCATAAACAGCGAACTAAGAGAGCTTAAAAATATGGCGCTTTACGATGATATGCTAAAAGACGTCGAGCTAAAAGATAGTTTTTTAGAGAGTCTTAGCGAGATGAGCAAGAAACTAACTTTCATAGAAACTATGAATACCGCACGAAATCCCGACAAATGGGAGAGTGAGCTGTTTGAAGTGCTAAACAGACTTGACGAGCTCGTTGAGGCAAATTTCAAAGACGGCGAACTCGTAAGCGATGAGATAAGAGATAGACTAAGTGCGGAGTTTGCAAAGCTTCAAAATTAAAAATTAAGTAAATTTGGTGTAGTATTGCTTTTTTGATTTAACAATCAAAAAAGGAACCGCATATGAGCTACACCAAAAAAGACCTCGTAACAACTTCAAATTTAAGCAAAGATGAGATTTACCACTTCTTAAATTTAGCCAAAGAATTTAAAGAACTAAACAACTCCGAAATCAAAAAAGCAAAATCCCTCTACGGAAAAACAACGGTAAATGCGTTTTTTGAAAACTCCACACGCACAAGAACCAGCTTTGAAATAGCGGCAAAGCGTCTTGGAGCCGATGCTATAAACTTTAGCGCCTCTCAAAGCAGCACCAAAAAAGGCGAAACGCTGATTGATACCATAAACAACATAGTCGCGATGAAAACCGATATCGTAGTAGTTAGACACTATAGCTCAGGCGCTGCGAAATTTGTAGCCGCAAACACCGACGCTCACGTAGTAAATGCCGGCGACGGGTTAAACGAACACCCAAGCCAAGCCCTACTTGATCTATTTACCATCCTTGAGCACAGAGGAAATTTAGAAAATTTAACCGTAGCGATAATCGGCGATATATTTCATAGCCGCGTGGCTCGTTCAAACATTTACGCAATGCAAACTCTCGGTATCAAAGTTAAGCTGTTTGGTCCGCCTATGATGCTAACGGGAATGGAGGCTTTTGGCTGTCAAATTTGCAAAAGCATGCAAGAAGCGCTTGAAGATACCGATGCAATCATCATGCTTAGGATCCAGCTTGAACGCCAAGATGACGAAGTGGCGTTTCCGTCGGTAAGAGAGTATTCTAAATTTTTCGGGCTCACCGCCTCAAAGATGAAATTTGCCAAAGATGGAGTCATGATACTTCACCCCGGACCCATAAATAGAGGCGTAGAGATAAATTCAGACGTTGCGGATGATCCTAGATACTCTCACGTATTAAATCAGGTCGAAAACGGAGTTGCCGTAAGAATGGCGATACTTCATACTTTAATCTCAAACAAATAAGGCAAGATATGACTACTTTAATAAAAAACGCAACTATAGTAAATTCCGATGAAATTTTTAAGGCAAATATCCTGATAGACGGCGAAATCATAGCTGATATAACGACAGACGAACCAAAGGCTGATAGAGTCATAGACGCCGCAGGAAAGCTTGTGATGCCGGGGCTTATTGATATGCACGTGCATTTTAGAGATCCGGGGCTTGAATACAAAGACGACATAAACTCAGGTAGCGAAACGGCGGTTGCAGGAGGCGTAACAACCTGCTTGCCGATGGCAAATACAAACCCCGTAAATGACAATGCCGTAATAACTCGCGATATGATCGCTAAAGCAAAAGCAAGAGGACTAATCGACCTACTTCCGATAGGCGCTATCACAAAGAGTATGGGCGGAAACAAAGTCGTAGAGATGGGCGATATGGTAGAAGCCGGGGCAGTTGCATTTAGCGATGACGGCTTGCCCGTAGCAAGCAGCGACGTGATGAGATACGCACTTGAATACTCAAAGCATTTTGGTTCATTTGTCATAAACCACTCGCAAGACTGCTCTTTGTGTCGCGGCGGACATATGAACGAAGGGCGAGTTTCGGCGATTTTAGGCATAAAAGGCATGCCAAGAGAGCAAGAGGAGATCATGGTGTCTCGCGACTTGCTTCTTGCAAAGCTAACAGGCGGACACATCCACATAGCTCACGTTAGCTCGGAGTGGTCGCTAAAGCTCATCAAGCAAGCTAGAGATGAGGGTATAAATGTAACTTGCGAGGTTACGCCGCATCACTTTACATATACAGAAGACGAGCTGATGAATTATGATACAAATTTTAAAATGTCGCCGCCCTTGCGCACATCAAGCGACGTAAAAGCCGTAAGAGAGGCTATCGCAAACGGGCTAGTGGATGTCATAGTAACCGACCACGCCCCGCATCATACGGATGAAAAATTTTTAGAATTTGATAAAGCTCCGTTTGGAATTTTGGGACTTCAGACGCTGATTCCAATGACTTTAGATCTTGTTAGAGAGGGGCTTATCGACTATAAAAAAATGGTTGAGCTGACATCTTTTAACCCGGCAAAACTTCTTAAACTAAACAACAAAGGCAAGTTAGCAAAAGGAATGCTAGCGGACATCGTTATCGTAGATCCCGACTTTGAATACGTCTATGATAAAAATTTAAACAAATCCAAATCCCAAAACTCTCCGTTAATTGATAAGAAATTAAAAGGCGCAGCTATCAAAACGATAAAAAGCGGCAAATTGGTATTTGACTTTCCTAATGTAGTAGCGTGAATTTCATTCACGCTACTTACAAATCAAGCAAATTTAACGCTTAAGCTTGTAAATTTTACTCATTAAGCAAATTTTGTGTAAATTTATCCAAATATTAGACAATAAGAGATATTTGAAATTTTATCGTAGTAAATTTATTTTATTAAATTTACAAATTTGATTTACCAAAAGCGCATTTGCAAATTTAACCATCATAAAATTTGCAAGCCCAAAATCATCAGGCTTGCAAATATATTTTACTTGCCGTTAAGCATATAAGTTGAGCGTAAAAACACATCAACTCCGGCGAGTAAGGCATTTTCGTCAAAGTCAAAACAGCTATTGTGATGTCCTGCGGCAAGCTTTGTGCCTATCATCAGATATCCGCTCTTGCCGCCGTTTTTTTGCACTTTTTGCATAAAATGCGCGAAATCCTCGCATGCGCTAAAGGTAAATTCTTTCACTATCAGATCGTTATTTATATAAGGCGACTGAATTGCTGCTTTTTCATAAAGCTCGGTTATCTCAGGGCTACTATCTCCGCCGCTGGTACCGCCCGTAAGCTTTACCTCGTAATCCACGCCGTGAATCATGCTTACGCCCTTAATAATATCCATACATTTGTTAAACATAAATTCATTAAGCTCTGTAGTCTCTCCGCGAGTTTCGCAGGCGATAAATCCGTTTGGCGCGATCACGTTTCTGCCCTCTCCCGCCTTTAAAACTCCCACGTTTATACGAGTTACTCCATCGGCGTGACGCGTGATAGCATGCATATTTATAGCAGCCTCGGCAGCTGCAAGTAATGCATTAGCTCCTTCTTGCGGAGCTCCTGCGGCGTGGGCTGAGCGACCCGTGAAGATAACGTCAAACTTAGATGTCGCCAAAAGTTTGTTGGTGCCGCAAATTATGCCTGCATTTACTTTAGCTTGAAACCCGATGTGTCCACCAAGCAGATAATCCACATCATCAACCACGCCCATAGGCTCCATGCCTACTGCACCGCGTGTGCCCTCTTCTGCTGTTTGGAATATAAATCTGAATTTGCCGTTAAAATCATCTAAATTTTCAGCTATGATCTTTGCGAGTGCAAGTCCTATCGTGATGTGTCCATCATGTCCGCAGGAGTGCGTAATACCGTCTATATCGGCTCTAAAGCCCTCTTTTACAGGTCTATGGCTCTCATCTTTGCTCTCGGTAACATCCACGCCGTCGATATCAAATCTAAACGCCGTCATCTTGCCTGCCCTACCCGTATCGATATCCGCAACTACGCCTGTAAGCCCGTCCTCCATAAGAGGCAAGAATTCCTGCTCCTCTTTGCTTAGCAAGCTTTTGGCTCTTTCTATAGCCCTTTGCGCGGCCTCAGGAGTGCCAAGCCCTTGTCTGGCATCTGGCTTTACTATCTCGCGCCCCATTTTTAGACCATATCCATAGTCTTTTAGCTTCTTGGCTATACTGGCGGTAGTAAAAAATGTAAACCAACCCGTCTCAGGATGTGAGTGATAAAAGCGTCTGTGCGCTATCATTTCATCTTTTAAATTTTCGACTTTAGCTTGAATTTTATCCATATTTAACTCCTTAAATTTCAGATTTTAAATATTAATTTTAGATTATAACTCAAATTTAATTTTAAAAGTCTAAAAATATTGTTAAATTAGGTGGATGACAAGGAATAAAATTTATTGAAGTTCGCTCTTAAGCTTCATGATTCGCTCGTAAGATAGCTCTATGCGCTCTTTTGGAATTTTCTTTTGATTTACCGCATCAACTATTATCTGCGTTACGTATTCGGCGGTTTTTTGCTCCCCTATCATAAAGTCGCTAAAGAGTAAAATATCTCCGCCCGCATTTATGAAATTTACAACTTTTTGAGTAAGGCTAAAGTCCTTTAAGCCTCCCATAAGCATATCATCACTTATGACGGCTCCATCAAATTTCAGCTTTTCCCTTAGCAAATTTTGGATAATTTTTTCAGAAAGAGATGAAGGATTTTGATTATCCTCTTGATTTAAATAGACATGAGAAACCATTATAAGCCTTGCTTGATTCTTTTTGATCGCATCATAATAAGGTTTAAGTTCATTATAGTTAAAGTTTTCTATCACGGTTTTTGCATTATGCGAGTCCGTTTGCGCAGAACCGTGTCCCGGAAAATGCTTAAGCGTAGTTAGCACCCCAACTTCGCTAAAAGCGTCTAAAAATTCACTCGCATATAAAGAAACTTCGTCTATATCCCTACTAAAGGCTCTATCCTTGGAAGCTATGATAGGAGATACCGTGTCTAATACATCGACAACCGGGGCGAAATTTAAATTTACGCCGACCTCTTTTAGTTGAGTAGCCATACGACCATAAAGCTCTTTTGCACTTTCCAGATCAAGCTTTCTAGCCACTTCGCTTGCAGAGATAAAGGTTTCAAATCCCACCTTATCCTTAAATCTTGTTACGATTCCGCCCTCTTCGTCTATGGCTATAAATATATTTTTTTGAGCATTCTTAAAGGCTACAGTTAAAGACTTTAGACTCTCTTTATCTTTGACATTTTTGCCAAGCAGCATAACTCCGCCAAATCTTTGATACTTAGCATCAGATATTGCGGATTTAGCTTCGTTTTGATTTGCGCCGTTAAAGCCCACCATTATCATCTGGGCTATCATTTTGCGAAGCGGCGGTTTTTCGTTTGCAAAAAGCAAACTGCAGGTGATGATAGCAATGCAAAAAAACAGCCTCGATAAAATTCTCAAATTTTCTTCCTGCTAAGAAGATCAATAAGGCTCTTTTGAACCTCTTTCCCGCCAAGCATGGCGACTACTTCGTTTACGATAGGAGTATAAATCCCCTCTTTTTTAGCAATCTTTTCTATGGCATAAGAGGTATCTATACCCTCGGCAACTTCGCCTAGATCGTTTAAAATTTTATTCAAGCTTTCGTTTTTAGCAAGCCCAAGTCCTACTCGGTAATTACGCGACAAGACGCTTGAAGCTGTAAGAAAAAGATCGCCCGCCCCGCTTAAACCTAAAAAAGTCTCGTCTCTTGCGCCAAAATACTTGCCAAACCTCGCCATCTCGACAAGCCCTCTTGAGATAAGACTTGCTCTAGCGTTATTTCCCAGTCCAAGACCATCGCAAATTCCACCGGCTATGGCAATCACGTTTTTATACGCTCCACAAATTTCAGCCCCTATAACATCGTCTGATGTATATGCCTTGATATAACTTGGAAAAAGATTTGAAATTTCTTGGGCTAGCGACAAATTTATAGAATTTACGACAAGGGCGCAAGGAAGTTTCTTTTCTACCTCTTTTGAAAAGGTGGGTCCTGATAAGAAAGCCAAATTTGAACTATCGACGTACTGCTCGTAAATTTCGTTTAAAAATTTTAAACTGCTTGTTTCTATTCCTTTTGAGGCTACTAAAATTTTTTGATTGTAATTTTTAAAATTTTTCTTAAGCCACTCGCCCGTGACCTGAGAAGGAATAGTCATAACTAAAATTTCAGCCCTTAAGGCCTCATCGGTAGATACGAAATTTGGAATTTGACGAGGTGTTTTAGAGCTTATTACGCATTCGTTTTTCTGAGAAAGCGCATGAAAAAGAGCGCTTCCCCATTTGCCCGCTCCAAAAACAGCTATTTTCATATCAAAGCTTTGTTTTTAGCAGTTCATTGACTTTAGACGGATTAAAGGCGCCTTTGCCTTCTTTCATAACCTGACCGACAAAAAATCCAAATAGCTTGTCTTTGCCGCTTTTATACTCGGCAACCTTATCGGTGTTTGCATTTAAAATTTCATCTATAATCGCAAGTATAGCTCCATCATCACTAACTTGCTTAAGCCCCAATTTCTCTATCGCATCATCTACGCTTATATCGTTTTCCATAAGAAAATCAAGAATCTCCTTAGCAGCCTTCCCGCTTATAGTGCCGTCCTCTATTCTGGCTAAAAGAGTTGCCATTTTGGCGCTATTTACAGGAGAGTTCTCTATGGTAACGCCGTTTTTAAGCCTTCCTAAAAGCTCTACAAGCAGCCATGTCGAGCAGAGTTTTGGAGATATGTTAGCGCCCACCAAGTCCTCAAAATACTTTGCCATCTCGGCAGAACTTACTAAATTTTTAGCATCGTCTTCTTTGATATCGTAATCTTTTATATATCTAGCCACTTTTTGCTCTGCAAGCTCAGGGATTTTAATCGCCTCATTATACATATCTTCAGGAATTTCTACGGGCAATAAATCAGGATCGGGGAAGTATCTATACTCCGCGCTATCTTCTTTACCGCGCATTGATTTTGTAACCAAATTTACCGTATCAAAAAGTCTTGTTTCTTGATAAACTTCCTCATCGTATTTGCCATCTTCCCACGCTATGCTTTGGCGCTGCACTTCGTAATCAATAGCTTTTTGAATAAATTTAAAGGAATTTAAGTTTTTAATCTCAACTCTTGTGTAAAGTTTCGTATCGCCCTTGGGTCTAATGCTTACGTTTGCATCGCAACGAAAGCTTCCTTCTTGCATGTTTGCATCGCTTATGTTTAAAAATCTCAAAATAGAATGAAGCTTTTTAAGGTAAGCTACCGCCTCATCGCTACTTCTTAAATCAGGTTCACTAACTATCTCAAGTAAAGGAGTTCCCGCTCTATTAAGATCAACAAAGCTAACGCTTCCTTCGTGGATGTTTTTGCCGGCATCTTCTTCAAGATGGGCTCTGGTGATACCTATGCGCTTTTTCTCGCCATTTACATCGATAAAAAGCTCGCCATTTTCTACTATAGGCACTTCAAACTGAGAAATTTGATAAGCCTTTGGAAGATCCGGATAAAAGTAATTTTTTCTATTAAAAACCGATTTTTTATTTATAGTTGCATTTACCGCAGTGCCAAAGCTTATAGCCTTTCTAACGGCTTCTTTATTTAGCACAGGCAAGGCTCCTGGAAGCGCTAGACAAACGGGACAGACATGAGTATTTGCTTCATCGCCAAAACTTGTCGAGCAGGAGCAGAAAATTTTCGTTTTTGTATTAAGCTGAGTATGAACCTCAAGACCGATTACGACTTCAAACATAATTAACCTTTTTGTTAAGAATACGCCGTGAATTTATAGCGCAAATTTTAAGCGTTATTTTAGCAATTATTTCTTTTAACTTATCTAAAAACAGCGATTTTATTTGAAATTTGAGGATAAAAATAGTGAGAAATTTTAAATTTTACCGACCGTAATTTGAGTCGGTAAAATTAAATTTTAATGTTCGTCGCTTATTAAAATAGCACCCGCAAGATACACATAAGTAAGCATCATAAAGATAAATGTCTGAAGCACGGCCATAAGCGTTAGTAGAGCATACGCAGGAAACGGTGCGATAACAGGCGCAAGCGCAAGCATAACCATAAGAAACAAATCATCACCCTTGATATTTCCAAAAAGACGGAAAGATAAAGAAACTATACGTGAAAGGTGTGAAACAACTTCAACCAAAAACATAAGTGGTGCTAAAACCTTGCTAGGTCCCATAAAATGCGCAAAATACTTAATAACTCCGTTTTTTCTAATGCCTTCAAAGTTATAATAAACAAACACGACAAGAGCAAGTGTCAGTGTCAAATTTAGGCTTGATGTAGGCGACTCAAAGCCCGGAATGATACCGATAGCGTTTGAAAAAAATACTACAAAACCTATAGTTGCAACAAGCGGAAGGTATTTTCTAGCTAGCTGCTCGCTTCCTAGCACGTCTTTACCCATAGCTGTAACGCCCTCCAAATACGCCTCAACGACATTTTGAGTGCCTCTTGGAACAAGCTGCATATTTCTAGTGGCAAGCTTGGCGACAACCAAAATGATAAGCGTAACAAGCAAGAAATGCGCCGCATAAGTAAAGGAGTGTGAATGTGAAATAAGACCTGAAAAGAGAAACAAATCTTTCATGCATTAACCTTAAATTTATAAATTTTGCTGAGATTTTAGCAAATTTATTGTTAAAAGTTTTTTAACTTTGCCCTATTTTGGCACTTATTTTGATTTTTGAACTTAAGAAGCGAAATAATCATAAAGAAGTTTTAAGATAGTAGCTCCAACCACAAATAAAAACATCGCTCTTATAAATTTAACCTCTTTTTTAATGACTAAATTTGAGCCTATGAAAGAGCCTAAAATTTGCCCTACTCCCATTAATATTCCAACCTTCCAAAGAACTTGTCCGCCGATGATAAAAACACCTAAAGATACGATATTGCTAACGAAATTTAAAAGCTTTGTGTGTGCAACAGCTTTTTTCATACTAAGTCCTATCAAAGCCACCATAGCAAAAGTCCAAAACGAACCGGCTCCGGGTCCGAAGAAACCGTCATAAAAACCAATCAAAAGCCCAAAAAATATATAGAAAATTTTATAATTCATCCTCGCTTTTTTATCACTATCGCCAATCTTTGGAGTGATGAGAGTATAAATAAAAATAGCGATTAATAAAAACGGAATTACGATTTTTAAGAAATTTGGATTTAAAAATAAGATTAAAGTAGCGCCGAGGCATGCGCCGATAAAAGTAAAGATAATGCCTAAAAACGCCTCTTTATAGTTAATCATGCCTTTGCGAGTAAAATTTAAAGTCGCCGTAAAGCTTCCAAAAGATCCTTGAAGCTTGTTCGTCCCAAGCGCAAGATGAGGCGGCACTCCCATAGCCATGATCGCAGGAAGAGTTATAAGTCCGCCTCCGCCAGCAATAGAGTCGATAAATCCGCCTAAAAACGCAGCGCCAAAAAATATAAAATAAGCTAAGAGATCAAATTCCATAATTTTTCTTAAATCTAAATTCAAAACAGGCAAAAATAATACTAAAGAATTTATTAAATTTTAATGATATTTTGTGATTTAAAGAATTGGAAGAAAATTTAAAGAGAGCGGCTCCAAAAAAGGAGCCGAGAAAATTATTTTATAACGCCGCAAACTAGTCTTGCACCGCCACCGCCAAGTGGTTTTGGATGATCGTGGTGGTTATCTGCGCCAACGTGAACCATTAGTGAGTGTCCTTTTAGCTCGTCAAGCGATTTGATCTTTGGAGCTAGTACAGGATATACTGCGTTACCGTCTTTGTCGGCATAAAGGATAGGCAAGTCGCCTTTGTGACCCATATCATCCCATGGAAATGAGTGTTTTTTAGTATCTGTCGGATCCCAGTGACCGCCGGCTTTCATACCTAGACCTTTTTCAGTAGCGCCACAGTCTGCATTCATATGAACGTGAAATCCGTGAGCACCGCTCTCAATTCCTTTTAGATTTGGGAAAAACGCTACGCCGTAGTTTGTCTCGATAGCTACAACTTCACCTACGTTTGTATTGCCTTTTTCACCAAGTTGCTCCATAGGGATAACGATATGTTTTTGAGCTTTAGGGTCAAAATGCATATGCTCATTAGCAAATAGCATAGTACCAAGCAACGCGCTAAGTAAAAGAGTTTTTTTCATGAAATTCCTTTAAAATAAATTCATATATAACTATAACAAAACTTTGTAAATAAAAATTAATAGTAAATATTAATTTTTTCTTTAGTTTCATTAAATAGCCGTTTTAAATATGTTAAATTATTTTTCGGGATTTAAAATTTTCTCAAGCTCTTTGCTCTGCCCTATCCTATAAAGCGCAAAATCATAGCGTATAGGATCAAGCGGATCAAACTCTTTTAGTCTGTTCGTAAGCTCACAAACAGCTGTAAAATCATAACTTTTGCGATTTATTAACTTAAGCGCAAGCGAAACTCGGTGAGTATGCACATCAAGCGGGATTAAAAGCTCGCTTTTAGGCAAATTTTTAAAAAGCCCAAGGTCGATATCACTATCTCTTACCATCCAACGAAGAAACATATTGTAGCGTTTATATGGCGAATTTGGTTTGTTTTCAAAGCTCTTTCCAAAAAAGAATTCATATCCGTCGGATCTATACGAATTTAAAGAGTAAATAAATTTGATAAGCTCGTTTATGCCTTCAACCATAAGCCCGTTTTTATCAAAGCCGCTTTTGATAATACTCTGTATATCTCCATCTTTTTTCAGCCTAGATAGAGTGATAAAAATTTGCCTCACATCTTCAACGCTTTGAAATCGGTATTTGAAATTTTGCAAATTTGAAACGATCTTGCTTTCACTCTCATCAAGCAAGCTAAAGTCAAGCGAATTTAGAAATTTAAGGATCAAATTTGCATTGCCGTAAGCAAACAAAGCGCATATTAAGGCTATGTTAGGCTCTTTAAATTTGCTTGCTGCTTGAAGCGGATCCGAGGCTGAATAAAGCCCCAGATTGGTATTTTTCTCAAGCGCATGAGCGTCAAGTAAAGATTTTAAATCCGTCATTGTTTAAGCGTTAGTAGAGTATCAAGCATCTTTTCAACAGTCGTTATTATCTTGGCCGCCGCACCGTAGCTTGACTGAAATCTTATAAGAGAGGTTAGCTCTTCGTTTAGATTTACGCCACTAACTGATTGATGCTCACTCATGGCGGTTTTATTTATCGCTTGGTTTGTGTAGTGCAAGTAGTTATTGCCCTGAGCTTGGCTTGCGATATCGGTTGTGATAAATCGATAAAAACCCTCTATAGTCTCGATCTTATCCGCATGCTTGTTTGAATAAAAATGTATCTTTTTATATTGAAGCTGAACCATATCGTTTGCTACGTCATTGTTACCGGGAGTCGGATTTGAGTAACCTTTAAGTTTATGCGGATTTTCCACTAGCTCGGTTTTTACGCCGATATCTTTTGCACTATTTCCTTTGAAAAATTTATTTGTGCCTATTATGCCCGGGAAATTTGTTCCTTTATCCACAAACGCTATACTATATTCACCTGAATGCTTTAAAGCCGATACGCCAAACGTTCCCTTTTTAGTAACTGGATCATACTGATAATAAGCCTTAAAATAATCATTTACGTCATTGTGTATATTATTGTCTTTATTATCATCCGTATCTGAGTTAAAGTCTTTGATGATAGAAGTGCCTCTAGTAGGATCATCCATCGTCGTAGTAGCGTCTATGGTTATGGTTTTTCTGGCAACTTCTTTACCTTGGTTGTCATAAACTATCACATCAAAGCTTCCATGCTTGATGTCATCGTTAAAATTCATAAGCGTTCTTGAAGGCTCAAGGAAGCTAAGCTCGTCTGTTGTTATATTTTCTACAGCCGATTTGGCGTAGATATTATTGGTCTCGGTTATCAAACCTTTGGCAAAAGTGTTTAGATTGTCTATATATTTTTGAATAATTCCGTCTTGAAATTCTCCGCTATCACTAAGATATCTACCTCTTAGATCAAGCGCCGCTCCTAGTTTGCCGCCTGTAAGCTTAGAGGACATATCCACGCGTTTGCCGTCTTCTCTTTCGTAGTAGATATTATGAAAGCCAAATTTATTGGTTGAGCTATCAAGAACAAGTGGATGGAAATTTACGCCATCCACTATGGAAAATCCCGAAATATTAAGATTGTATTTTGAACCCATATCGGTTATGGTAGGGTCTATATGAGCACTTCCTTGAAGCTCGCCTTTAAAGGCGGTTGAATTAACGAGCTTTGAGATGGCAAGCTCAAGCTGATCGCGTTTATCGCGCAAGTCATTGGCCCTTGTGGTGCCTACTGATTCCACGCGCTGAATTTGCTTATTTATCTCGGCTATCTCTTTTGCATATTTATTTATCTCATTTACCGTTACTTCTATCTGCGAATTTACATCTTGCTGAATTTTATGCAGCATATCGGAAGCGCCTTGAATGCTCTTTGCTAAAGTTTGAGCCGCATTTAGCAAATTTATCTTTTGAGAGCCCTCTGTCGGGTTTGAAGCAAATTTATTCCACGCATCAAAGTAGTTTTGTATATCTCGCCCTATTCCGACACTTTTTAAATCAGGAAATCTCTGAGTAATCTCTTCTAAAATTCTCTTTTTGTATGCCGAAAATTCAAGATTGCTAGAAGAACTTCTAAGTCGGGAAAACACAAATTCGTCATGAATTCTTACTATGGTATCTACCTTGGTGCCTCGTCCGATATCACCGGGCATCCCGTGCTCAGGCTCTCTTGCCGATTGAATCACGCGCTGTCTTGTGTAGTGCTCGTTATCGGCGTTTGTGATATTGTGCCCGGTAGTTGAAATTTGCATCTGAGCCGCATCAAGCCCGCTTATACCGATTCCTAGCGAAGAAAATATATTAGCCATTTTAAACCCTTGTTTTTAGTAGCGTCTCAGGCGTAGGAGTAGCCTTTGCGTAGCCGCTATCGTCTTTTGCATCTTTAAACATATCTTTAACCAAACTGTCAAAAAATTCTTTAACCGTTACTACGTATCTTGCATACTCTTTGTTTTTTAGATGAAGCTCTTCAAGCTTGCTTCTCATATTGACTAAATTTGCCTTTACTTCATCGTCAAGTATGCTTGCTAGATCAGAGCTGTTTTGCTCTTTTGAAATTCTTAAAAGCTCTTTGTCAAGTAGTGATTTTGTGTTTTCAAATTTTTTTATGAGGTCGTTTTTTAACTTCACACTCTCTTCAACGGCGGAGTGTTTTGCCTCTTTGATATTTTCAATATCAGAATTTGTAGTTTTAATAAGTTCATCAAGCACGCCAATCGCGTCATTTAAATAAGTTTTAAGCATATTTGTCCTTTCTGCAAATTCACACAAAGGACAAATTCATGCTACATAATCTCATCGGCAATTGCGCGCGCGGTTTTTGAAAGATCTATCTTATAAGTTCCGTCGGCTATCGCTTGCGAAATTTTCGCTACCTTGCTTTCGCTTTTATCCTGTGTGTTTTTAATCTCTTCGCTAACTTCACTTTTTTTAACTTCATTTCGTGAAATTTGCTGAGGGCTAAGCCCAAATTTTGAACCGAGTGTCGATATCATTGTTATGCCTTTTTAAACATTTGATTACCAAATCGGCATAAATAAAATTTTCTTAAGCCCTTTCCTTTAAAAAATTATAAAGTAGCTCACTAAAGCCTAAATTTCCGCTCAAAGCCCTACTCATCGTGTCGTTATACATAGATGAGTAAATTTTATCTCCAGCGTCCTTTGGAAAGAGCGGATTTTCATCTTTAAGCGCAATATCAAGCACGCTTTTAACCAAAAACGCCTCAAAAGCATCTGTTTGCTCTCTTAAGAGCTTATCGTTTTCCTCTTCGCTTCTGCCTGCTCTGTTTGTGATAGAATTTGTCGCGATACTGTTATATGCGTTTATAGCTAAGTGATTATCAACGTTCATTATATGATCTCCAAATCAACATGTATAGCGCCGACTCGCTTTAAATTTTCAATTATCGCGATGATGTCGCTTGGGCTTGCTCCGAGTTTATTTAGAGCCCTTGCTACGCTTGCTACGGTGGTGCGCTCTCCGCTTACCTTTATCAAATTTGCCACCGGATCTATCGCCGTGTTGTCTTTGATATCTATAGCGCGCTCGCCGTCTTCATAAGAGTTTGGCTCGATCTTTATCGTGATATCTTTATGCGTGATTACGACGGGATCAACGGTGATATTTACGCCGCTTACTACCGTGCCCGTGCGCTCGTCTATTATTATCTTATCAAGCGCTTTATAATCAACATCTATCTCTAAAATCCCGGCCAGAAACTCAACCATACTGGCATTTTCAGGCTTACTAACCCTAACCGTTCTTGGGTCGATAGCCACGGCTACATTGCCTCCCACATGCAAATTTATAGCATTTTGGATATTTGAAGCAATGCCGAAGTTTGACTCTTTAAGGCTTAAATTTATAGCCTCTTGATTGTAGATATCATACACTATCTCGCGCTCCACAAAAGCTCCGCCAAATACCGTTCCCGCGGTTGCGTGATTGCCGCTATTTCTGCTTGCACTTTTTCCGCCTATGGTAAGCGAGCCTTGAGCAAGCGCGTATATATCGCCGTCAACGCCCTTTAAAGGGGTCATAAGAAGCGTGCCGCCTTGTAGACTTTTGGCATCGCCGATTGAGGATATCACCACATCAAGCTTATCGCCCTGTCTTGCAAAAGCGGGAAGCTTAGCCGTAACCATAACGGCTGCGGTGTTTTTTGATTTTATATCGTTTGGATCGATTTTTACATTTACGCTTTGAAGCATGTTTGAAAGGGATTGGATAGTAAATTCAGAGCTTGAGCCGTCGCCCGAGCCGTTAAGCCCCACTACAAGTCCGTATCCTATCAGTTGGTTTTCTCTAACTCCTACGACATTTGCGATATCTTTTATCTGAGCCGCATTTGCAAATACGCCAAGCATACACGCAGCAATCAGTGATGAAGCTAGCTTCATAGCCGTCCTTTTAGTTTATTTGCCTAAAATAAAGCAAGAAGCATTCCAAATTTACGAGTAGTAACTTAAGGAGGTGTTTCCGAATTTTTTAGTTTTTATAAGCGAAAATTTGCCGATATTTTCAGGCAGGGTGTAAGAGCTTGCATGCTCTATTGCGATTAAAAAAATTTGCTTTTCGTCTAAATTTGATATCAAATTTAAGCACTTTTCATAAATTTCCTTAAAGCCCTCTCTTATATCAAAAGGCGGATCAAGATATAAGATAACGCTTTTTTCGCCAAAATTTTCGCTTCTTAAAATTTCTGGCGTGAGCTTAAAGGTATCTCCGTTTAGCACGCGCAAATTTAGTTCATCGATACTTTTTGCATTTTCGTAAGCTATCTTAAAGGCCGCTTTATCAAGCTCTATAGCATATGCTTTTTTACCCTCGTTACTAAGCGCTTCGCACGCCATAAGCGCACTTCCGCCAAAGGCTTCGATGAAAATTTTACCGCGCAAATCATATCTGAAGCTGTCAAAAAAAGAGCCTTTTACTATATTTTTTGTGCTTCTTGTAGTGGCAAGAGAAGGCAAGGCTAGTTTTTTACCTTTAAATTTACCGCTTGAAATAGTTGTAAAAAGCTTTTTCATAGATAAGACTTTATAAGAGCTATGAGATCTTTTTTAAATTTTTCCACCAAATTTGAAATAGCCTCTTCAAGGGCTAAATTTTCATCTTTTTGCTCTATCTTAAAGCTTGCTTTTGGAATTTGGATAGCGGAATAAAACTCTTCAAGCGTATTTAAAAGAGTCTCTTTGCTAAAAGGAATTTGAAGATGAGCGGAATTTGCGGTGATTATAAAAACAGGCTTTTTGCTCTCTATCTTTCTGTCAGAAATTATAAAATCGCAATCTTTTTTATGCGCAATAAAATCTTTTAAAAACAGTTCAAGAGAGTTTTGAAGCAATATACAATCGCAATCAAATGAGATTTTCATACCGAATTTCCTTTTAAAAAGTAAGAAATATTAGCAAATTTAAGCGTAAATTTTAATTAATTCAAAGAGAGAATTTATAGTATAAAGAAATTTAAAATTATGACGATGTAGGGAAATAATATTGATTAAAACGGCAATCTTTAAAGGAGAAAAGATGGAAATTTTTAAAGTCGCTAGCCAGCAAATGAATACTGTAGCGCATCCTAGCAACGCTCAAGCGCATACTCAAACAAGGGAAGTTGAGCAAACGCACTTACAACAAAACAGCGCGCAAAATAATTTAAGCATAGACAACGAAGATTTAGCAAAAAGACTAAACGAAGCGACCGAAAAATTAAATAGACAGATGGAAGCCCTTGATACCAATGTTCGCTTTGCATATAACGACAAGATAAATTCGCTATATGTGAATGTAATGGAAGTAAAAACGGGCGAAGTTATAAGAAAAATCCCAAGCGAGCAAGTAATGAAACTAAGCGAATACTTCAGGGAGGCTGTCGGGGTATTATTCGACAAGGAGAGTTAAAAATGGCATTAGGTAAGATATCTTCACTAGGTCTTGGAAGTAGCGTTTTAACCCAAGAGGTTATAGATAAGCTAAAGGCCGCCGATCACAAGGGTTTAGTAGATCCGATTTCTAAAAATTTAGAGAAAAACTTAACTAAACAAAAAGATCTTTCGGCGATAAAAACTCTTGTAAGCTCTTTTAAGTCTTCCGTTGCGGCACTTGGCGATGAAACGATGTTTCTTAAAAGAAACGTTGGCACAAACGGAAAAAGTGCCGATTTGCAAGCAGATCCCGGCGTAGGTCTGCAAGATATCGAGATAGACGTAAAACAACTTGCGCAAAAAGATATCTACCAAAGCAAGAAATTTACGGCTCCCGAGTCTTTTGTCGGCAAAGAGGGTTCGTTTGCTATCAAATTTGGCTCAAACACATACAAAATAGAGTTAAAACAATCAACTTCGTTTGAAGAGCTAGCTACAAAGATAAACGACGCCACAAACGGCGAAGTGCAAGCCAGAGTGCTCAAAGTGGGCGGAGATAAACCGTATCAGCTGATTTTACAATCCAAAAACACGGGTGCAGAAAACAAGATAGAATTTAGCACCGATGACGGCAGCGGTAATCCGCTAACAAATGCAAACGAAATTCTAACCGAGCTTGGCTGGGATAGCGCAAACGTAGCAAATAATAAAATTTCAACCGCTCAGGATGCCGAATTTACATATAACGGCATAACCGTAAATAGATCAACTAACAATATAAAAGATCTTAACATAGGACTAAATTTAACCCTTAAAGAGACGGGTAAAACGACATTTAGTATAAAAGAAGACAATAAAGACATAAAAGCTGAGATAAACAACTTAGTAAAGACTTATAACTCACTTATGAACAATCTTGACGTAGCTACGGACTATAACAGCGATACGAAAAACGCGGGCACGTTTCAAGGTGTTAGCGAGATAACCAGTATCAAATCAACCATAAACAAAGCTCTTTTTGAAAATAAAGCCATAACAATTGACGGCAAAACAAAAAATCTAAATTTGACAGATTTTGGATTTGAGCTTACTAAAGACGGACTGCTTAAAGTCAATCAGTCAAAACTAAGCGAAAAACTTGATAAAAATTTAGACGAAGCCAAGATGTTATTTACAGGCTCGACAAGCTACTCTCAAGTTATCACGGGAAGCTCTAAGCCTATAAATAGCGGAGCGCTTACGATAGCAAATGAAGATTTTACAATAAACGGCAAAAAGATAAATTTAAGCACTCCTGCATCAAATTCGTCAAAAGAAAACGCAATCGCGCTTTTAAAAGCCATAAATGAAGCAGGCATTAGCGGAGTGCGGGCAAGCCTTAATCAAACCGAAGATAGAATCGTGCTAAAAAGCATAGACGGCACAAGTATAGAGGTAAAGGGCGATCCTAATATCCTTGATAAATTAGGACTTGCAAATAGCAACATAGGCGCCAAAAAGACGACGACAGACGGGATTTTTACAAATTTAAACACAAAATTAAAAGACATAGTCGGCAAAGAGGGCTCATTAACGATTTTTGCTCAAAATTTAACTAGCGAAAAGGAAAAACTAGGCAAAGATAAAGAGCGTGCGGTAACCGATCTAAATACCAAATACGACATGATGGCGGAGAGGTTTTTGGCTTATGACAAGATGATTAGCAACTTGCAAAATCAATTCTCGACGCTAAAATCAATGATCGATGCCGAAATGAATGCAAAGAGATAGGAAAAATATGATAAATAACACAGCTTACGCGGCATATTCTCAAAACGCTGTAGGAGGCATTGAGTCTCCTCAAAAGCTAATAGAGATGCTGTATGAAGGAATTTTAAGGTTTATCTTTAGAGCGAAAAAATCGATGCAAGAAAATAACATCGAAAAAAAGGTCTATTTTATCAACCGAGCAAACGCTATCTTTATCGAGCTTTTAAATTCGCTTGATTACGAGCAAGGAGATGTGGCACACTATCTAAGCGGTCTTTATACGAGGCAAATTCAGCTTCTTTCACAAGCTAATATCTCAAACAATGAAAAGATTTTAGAAGAGGTTGTAAATGTTACCAAGCAACTTCTTGAAGCGTGGAAAGAGGCCACCAACTAGCAATGAAATGGCTGGAAGAATTTAAGATAGCCGTAAGCAACGGCGATGTCGCAAGCCTAGAAAAGCTGATAGAGAATTTTCCGCAGGAATTTGAAAATCTAGAACAGCTCAGCGAGGCTGCAACTCTAACCGAAGGCGCTATAGAGATCATTAAAAGCAAGGTTGATAAGCTAAGCTTGGAGATGAAAAAACTAAAAGACGCTAGAAATTACATGCAGTAAAAGGCTATTTGAGTAAATTTAGCACAATATAGCCCTTACTCTTTTCTGTCGATATTTTTTGAAATTTGCCTATCAAAAATAGCGCAAATTTCAAAATCACAAAGACTGCAACAACCTCAAACCAGAAATTTATCAGCTCTTGCTCCAAACTCACAACAAATCCGAAACAGCTACGCTTTGTAAACACAAGATAGTTAAATTTGTAGGATTAAATGCATAAATAAAGGCACGGCGATAAGCCGAGTTCTGTCGTGAGTGATTATTTATCTAATCCAAATTTCGCAATTTGGCTCTAGCGAAGGGTTTAACATAAGACTAAAACCATCCCTTCTTGCTGCAAGTCGGGTTTATATAGCCGCCATGCTTTCGCGTGGCGCTGGTGGGCTCTTACCCCGCCGTTTCACCATCACCGCCGAAGCGGCAGTCTGCTTTCTGTTACACTATCCCTTAGGTTTCCCTAGCCATCCGTTAGATGGGACTTTGTCTTATAGCAGCTCGGACTTTCCTCTTTTAAACCGAATGTAAAAGCAATCACTTGCCGTGCCGATGAGATTATAGCGACTTTGCGCTTAAAATAACCGCTTCTTCATCACGAATTAAAATCGCTTCTGAGTTATTTATCGCTTTTAGATCTATTTTCTCGCCAAATTTTGCGATTATATTATTACATGCTTCTTCAAACGGAAATTCGCCCAAGTGAGGCAAAGTATAAAAACTCACCAAATTTAAGCCGCTAAGATCCTTTAACTCCGCTAAATTTTCATCCATTAGCCCTATATACTCGATATCAGGCGATGTTATTATGCCGCCTGCCGATTCGCCGATATAAATTTTGCCGCTATTTACAAGGCTCTTTAGCTCGCTCATGATGCCAGATTTTTTAAACTCACTTAAGAGATAAAATGTGTTTCCGCCACATACGTAGATGAAGTCGTTTTGGCTAAATTTCTTCAAAATTTCCGTCTTGTCGCTTACCGAGATATCAAGCTCATTGACTTTCACGCCAGCATTTTTAAAGCACTCTTTTGCCTCATCTACGTAGAAATTCACCTCTTCAAATTTGCCAGCCGTTGATATGAAGCAAACACTCTTTCCCTCGCAGTCAAATTTATCCGCAAAGAGCTCAAAGACTCCTGCAAAATAAGAGCACAAAAAGATATTTTTCACGATTTTCCTTTTTGGTTGCTTTTTGATTTTTTAAAATTTTCTTGCTCTTCCTTGATCTCGCAAGGATCTTTTATGTATTCGATACTACCCTCAAGCTCGCTTTCCCACTCAAGCTTACCGTCTTTGTTTTTATCAAATTTTTCAAACTCCGCTTCGCTAAAATCTCCAAATTTAACTCTAAAATTCTCCATACTCTTTACATTTTTCCACTCGTTCATATCAAGTACGCCGTCTAAATCCATATCATTTTCATAGACGAAAGCTTCCGCAGCAGGAGGCGACTCGCAAGCCTTTGCAAATCCCAAAAAACATGCTAAACACCCTAAAGCAATCACAAAATATCGCATATTCTCTCCTTATTCGAAAATATCCTTATGCAAAATTTCTTCCAAAACCACAGTCGCATACGAGCCCTTTTGCAAAGTAAAATTTATGCCAAAATGCACTTTTTCAGGATTGTATTTATATTGAACATTTTCAAGATAGCTCCAAGCAAAACGCCTGCTTCCGCTCATCTTAGCTTCAAATTCACTTGCCTTGCTAAAGATATCATCCTCTATCTTTTTAGCAAGCCCCTCGCTTTTATACGCCCTACTTCCCACGATAAGCCCGCAGCTGGTTCTATCTTTGAGATTAAATTTCTCAACCTCACTTTGCAAATCCTCACACAAAAAGTACTTGCCAAAAGGATAATGACCCAAAACTTCGCCACGAATCAGCTTAAAAAACTGCTTTTGACTCTTTAACTCTCTTATCTCGTCCGCACTCATAAATTTATAAATTTCAGCTAGCTCTTTTGCGCTAAATTCATCTGCAAATCGCGAAATTTCGATACGCTTACTAAGCCAGCGGTTAAAAAGATCGCTTTGATAAGCGGAGATTAAAAACTCGCTCATTTTTGGATTTTTAAGCTTTTTGCCGTTTAGAGTTCCGTGCTTTAAAATTTCAAATCCACTAGCTGCATTATCGCCAAATTTGCCAAACCTCTGATAGCCAAAATAGTTCGGATATCCGATCTCATCTAGCTTATTAATAGCCTGCTCAAGCTTAAGAGCATCGGTTGCAAGGACTTTTTTAAGACGGATAAAAAAACTATTGCCCTTTAAATGACCTATTCTTAGCTTATTGTTATGAGCGTTCATGTTTAGAATTTTCATTTTATCGTGGCTAAAATTTGCCAAATTCGCCTCAAATTTACGCGGCATAGAGATAAATTGAGTAGTCATTCCCTGCTTATCCTTAAGCCCCGCATAGCCAAATTCTCTTATCTTAACGCCCGTAAAGTCGCTTAAAGCCTTTAAGGCTTCTTGTGTCGTCATATCTTTTTTGGAAATTTCAACGATAAGATGCTCGCCATCTCCGCTAAATTCGTAAAGCGGTATTTCACGCACTACAAAATCATCCGAATTCTTGCTGAAATAAGCATTTATAGGAGTGTGAGCGAGTGCGTATAAGGGCTTAAAAGTGGTGTTGTCTTGCATGGGTTTTATATCTTCCTTTTGTGATTTTTCCAAAAATATTTATTTTTACGCGAGCTTTTTTGGCTTCGTTTTTGATCCTGTGCAGATTTTTTTTGCTAAACGTAAAAAGCACCTCGTACTCTTCGCCGCTTAGCATTTGATTTTTAGGGATTTGCTTGATAAATTTCACCGCACAACCGCTTGACTTGCAAAGCTTAATCAAATCCGCACCAAGCCCGTCGCTAATATCCATGGCGGAATTTATAAACCTGCTAGCCGAATAAAAGAATTTATCCCTTAAAATCGGTCTTTTAAAGCGAGAATTTCTACTTACCGCTCCGCCGTTCATCAAAGCTTTTAATCCCTTTAAACTCTCTCCAAGCTTTCCCGTATAAGCTATAAAATCGCCTTTTTTTGCACCATTTCTAAAGATAGGCTTGTCGTAAATTATTGAAACAACGGTTACGCTTATAAAGATTTTATCGCTACTTATCGTATCGCCGCCTATTATCGTTAATCCAAACTCATCGCAAGCCTTTTGGATACCTGATTTAAGCAAAGAAATTTCAGCGGGCTTTATGTCCTTAGGAAGTCCAAGCCCCAAAAGCGCGTATTTAGGAACCGCATTCATAACGATAGCGTCTGAGATATTTACGATCATCGCCTTATAAGAAACCTCATCAAGGCTAAGCCAAGATCTCTTAAAATGCGTATTTTCGTAAAATAGATCCTTGCTATAGACCCATTTTCCAGCAACCGCACCGTCATCGCCTATAAATGAGTTGCTAAATTTATCGATTATCAGCTGTTCTTTATCCATGCCACATTTTATAAAATTTGACGTTAAAAACTACTTCAAACGTTAGTTAAGCTAAAATTTTATAAACTACCCTTAAAAGGACGGCAGATGCTTGAAGTGAGAATTTTTAGATTTAACGCCAAAAACGATGTGTTAAGATACTACAAACCATATTTTTTTGAAAACTACAACTTTAAAAACTTACAAGATTTACTAGAGGATATTAAAAAAAACGATCCGTATTTTGATTTTGAAGGGGTTAAATTTGTAAAGATAAACGGCGTGGTAGTTAGCCTAGATACTAGCTTTGATCTAATCTTAAACCATTTTAAGAGCACTCTTATCATAGAGCCTTTAAGCACAAAAAGAGCGGTAAAAGATCTCACCATAAACGATAATGACTTTATGAGGAAAATCAAGCTATTTAGTAAATTTTATACAAAAGAGGATGCTAAATTTTACGAGAGCCTAAAGCCATATTTTTATGCAGGATTTATGAGTGAATTTGAGCCAAATTTCATCGGTTCAAGCGCGATAGTATTTGCTAAATTTCTATGCGAAAAATATCCTGATAAAAAAGATGAAATTTTAGCCGTCGTAAGCAATAGGAAATTTGGCGTATGGATAGCGGGAGATTTAAAAGAGTGGATATTTTGGAATGATGAAATTTACAAAGGAGCTTTAGAATTCATAAAATCAAATTTAAAAGAGCCCGAAAGAAAACTGCCTGCTCTGAGTGCTGAAATGAAAATAGAAAAACTAAATTTAAAACATGATTTTAAGGATTTTACAATCGCAAGCTACGGTGAAATTTCGGATGATATAAGAAGTCTAAAGGCGAAATTCATCAGCACCGATAGCCAAAATTTGCCTTGCGGATTTGAGTTGATCGGACTAAATGACGAGCTTGCTTTTAAACTTGCCGGCGAAATTTTATTTGACGCGTTTGATAGCGGGGCTGATTTTTTACTAGTTGATAACGAGCAAGCCTTTTATATGTTTGATACGCTTTCAAACAAACTGCAAAAATCAATCGGTAGAAGCTTAGAAAAATTTTATATCCTACGCACAGCCGAGCTTGCAAGCCTAGCAAACGGCGAAATTCCAACAAGTATAAAAAATCATAAGTTAAAAGTGAGATTAGTATAAATTTAAAATTCTAATCTCTCAAACTTGCTATTTATGATAATCTAATCTTAAATTTAGCAAATTCCTTTGCAAAAAATTGATTCAAATCCCTTAAGCTATCGTCATTCATCTCGATTAGCTTAAGGCGGTTTTTCTTGTAAATTTTAATCTTCTTTTTCTTGCGTTTAAGATAAGCGGGCGTTTCAAGCCCCCAAAATTCGACATAAACATCATAATCAACCAGATAAAAATCGCTAATCACTCGCTGATTTGCATTCGCCTTTTTCTCGTAGATAAATTTTACTCCGCGATAAAAGAGCCAGTTTGCTATTATAAGCTCCGCCCTACTCTTTACCATGTCGCCGCTATCGCTTTTATAGCGAGTTTGCTTGATCTTTGTTTTTCGCGAAAGCCTTATTAAAAGAGCTATCAGGATTAAAACAAGCATTAAGATAACGATAGTTTTTAAGTCTATTTGCAAAAGATCTCTTTAAATTTAAACACCGAATTTAACAAATTTACTCAATCAAATTCAGGCAAGGCCGTAATCTATCCAAATATCTCAAATTTTTTAAACAGCTTCTCATCGTTTTCAACGATACCGCGCTCAATGAGGCTTCTTACGACTTCAGGAGTACAATCGGTCTGCTTTGGCCACCCTCTCTCATAGCCGTCCTCAATCCCTTTTTGCGTGGCATCCACAAAAACCACGCTTTGTTTTATGTATATATCTCGCATAGCATCTATGTTATTAGTAACTCGCCAAACGAGCATATAGGGATTTTCAAGATAGTTTTCAGCCCCTACGAAAACAACTATTTTAAAGTACTCTTTAAGCTGCATAAATTTATCAAGCGTCTCTTTTAAAGGGCGTTTTTTATCGTATTTGATGACGCAGATAGGAGATTTGGCGCCAGTTTTAAACTGCTTAACCTCAAGAACATCCTCGTCGATCTCTTTAAATTTCTCAAACAAAGTATCATCGGCTAAAATTTCTACCTCGCCTTCGCTAAAATCCGCAGTCGCATCTATGCCAAGCTTGCCTCCATAGCAAGAATTTGGACTAGCATGATCAAGCTGATCGCAAACTCCTTCTGTTATCAAAAGCCCTTTTACTCCAAATCTGTTTAAAACATAGTCGGTAAATTTATCATACTCGCTAGGATTTGGTGCGCTCTCATCTACAAACACCGCATGCTTGACAAAGCTCATCTGCCCAACACCCCAAAATGCGTGCATAGCCTGCTTAGCATGTCCCGGATATAGAGTTTCAAGTTTTGCTAGGATAAGGTTGTGAAACACTCCGTTTTCAGGCATATCATAATCAATCAGCTCAGGCACCGTAGTCTGAAGAAGCGGTAAGAAAATTCGCCCCGTAGCCCAGCCCATATATTTATCTTCAAGCGGTGGCTTACCCACAACGGTCGCATGAAAAATCGGCTCTCGCTTATGCGTAATCGCGGTAACTTCCATCACGGGAAAAGGTTCAATCGGCGTATAAAAACCCGTATGATCGCCAAAAGGTCCTTCAAGCTCGGTTTTAGAGGTATCAACAAATCCTTCAATAACAAAATCCGCATCATGCGGGATATAAATTTCATTTGTAAGTGATTTTACGAGCTTTGCAGGGCTTTTTCTGATAAATCCGTAAAGAAGCAGTTCAAAAATTCCTTTTGGAAGCGGAGCCTGACCGCACCATATATAAAGCGGATCACCGCCTATAGCCACAGACACGGGCATTTTCTTGCCAGCACGCTTATACTCGTTGAAGAAATTTGCACCGTCTTTATGAATCTGCCAATGCATTCCAAGGCGATTTTTATCATAAATTTGCAAGCGATACATGCCTAAATTCGCAAGCTCGCCATCAAGGCTTTGGGTATAAACTTGCCCCATCGTGATAAACGCGCCTCCGTCAAGCTCCCAAGTCTTAAGCACAGGCAAACTAAAGAGATCAACCTCATCGCCTTTGAATTTCACTTGCTGGCACTCGCCTTCGCCTTTTATACGCCTTGTAAATACATTTCTTAAACCAAAAAGATAGTTCATGAAATTTAGCTTTTGTGCAAAACCTTTTGGCTTTTTTGGTTTTAAAAGATTTGAAATTTCCTTAGCCACTTCATCAGGATCTACTCCCATTATAAGCTTTGTAGCTTCAAAACTTCCAAATACATTTGTAAGCACGGGAGCAAATTTACGACCCGATTTTTTACAAACGGGATTCGTAAAAAGCAACGCCTTGCTATCAGGCTTTTTAATTTCAATATAGCTTGCATGTGCTATCTCAAGGTCTATATCTACGGGCTTATCAATGATTTTTAAGAGATCATGCTGCTTTAATAAATCAATATACTTTTGCATAAATTTCCTTACTTTTTGTATTTATTTGCATTTTCAAAACAGCCAAACGTATAAATTCGGCATAAATTTTATCTATCGCTAGGCTTTATAAATTTCTAGGCTTGAGTTCTAGTTTGAGCTGTAAAACACTCAAGATTAGGCTTAATTTAAAAAATCATTAAGCTATGCCTAACCTAATTTGCATAAGCCACTTTAGCGTAACAAAGAGGGTAGATCTTCATCAAGCCCCGCTATCTTGTATTTTAAACCCATCAATTTTTATAACGACATAAATTTATTTTACTTTAAATAGATACCATTTTGAATCCTGCGAAAGCCGCTCGATCATAATGTAGCGAGAAGGATTCATCTTGGGCACATCCGCTTCATGCTCGACACGCATAAATCCTATGAGATTATTTAACATACCGCCTACAATTATATTATAATCAAACTCTCTGTCGTCCACAATATGCGAAAGATGTAACGTGTTTAAAATTTCCTCTGCTCGTATCATTTCTTCATTTAGACCCGAGCGGCTTAGCTTAAAGATCTCTTCAAATTTAGCTTCATTTTCGCGTCCGAATTTAAGCAACTTACTATCTTGTAATAAAACAAGCTTTAAATTTTCAAGATCGATCGCTTCTTTTTCTCTCTGGCTGAATTTGTCATAATTATCAATCGCGTCTTTTATTATACCCGTTCTTGCCAGCGATCTAACTGCATAAATTCCGTCTTCAATCATATAAACATAAAGATCAAAATGCTCGCTGTCATCATTTGAACTTACACTAACTCTAAAAACATCAAATTCATAACCCTTACCAAGAGGAGTTATCTCGGTTATATAAAAACCTTTAATATTAAAATCATGATTTCGCCTAGCGGCTTCACCTCTAAAATGCCTAGCTTTATCAAAATTCGGATTTGTAAAAAGCTCTTTTATGATATCTACATTTGAACTTCCAAAAGCAATAGCAAAGCTTAAACCAAGAGCCGTAAGCGCTCTCATGCCTCGTTTGCCATCTCTTCGGCTCGCCTTAAAAGCTCCTTGGCACCCTTAGAGATAAATTCGCGCGCAAGCTCTTTGCCGGCAGTTGCAAATTCGCTCTTTGCCACAGTTAAGCTCTTTTGTAAAACTTCGCTTCCGTCAGGAAGTCCCACGATCGCATTTATATAAATTTGTTCTTTATCAAGCTTTGCATTTATGCCGATAGGCACTTGACAACCGCCCTCAAGCAGCGTTACGAAGTCGCGCTCTACGGTTGTCTCTATCACGGCTCTTTCATCACGCAAAAACTCTATGGCTTTTAAAATTTCCTCGTTTTCTACAGCCTCTATCCCAAGCGCACCCTGCCCCATTGCAGATATCATTTGATCTAGCTCAAAAGGATAGATAAATTTTACCTCTTCTTTTAAATTTAGGCGATTTATGCCCGCCATTGCTAGGATAATCGCGTCAAATTCGCCCTCTTTTAGCTTTCTTAGTCTAGTTTGGACGTTTCCTCGAAGCGAGATGATTTCTAAATCAGGACGCATTCTTAAAAGCTGCATTTTGCGCCTTAAGCTCGTAGTTCCTACTTTGGCACCCTTAGGCAATTCTTCAAATTTAGAGTATTTTTCGCTTATCATCGCATCTCGCACATCCTCACGCGAGCAAATAGCGGCAAGCACGAGCCCATCAGGAAATGCCACGGGCACGTCTTTTAGACTATGAACCGCGATATGCGTTTCGCCTTTTAGCATACTATCTTCAAGCTCTTTAGTAAAAAGTCCCTTACCGCCGATCTTAGCGAGCGGAGTATCAAGTATAACGTCACCTTTTGTCTTCATACCTACAAGTTCTACGTCTATATACTTATGAAATTCTAAAATTTTAGCCTTTATATGCTCGCTTTGCCACATTGCAAGGATACTTTTTCTCGTTGCTATTTTTAAATTTTTCATTTTTTACCTTTATTTATATTTGCGCTCTTCTTCGACAACTTCAACATCTATTATTTCGCCTTCTTCGCTACTTCTTTCATTTTTATAGCTACGAAATTCGCCGCCCTGCTCGCTTTTTAAAGATGGATTTTTAAAATTTGAAAACAGAGCAAAGATCACAAGGATAACGCCTAAAGTATCCGTAGCAACACCCGGAAGAAATAGAAAAAATCCGCCTATAGGCATTCCTAAAACACCGAAAAGATCGCTCGGCTTAAGAAGCAGTATCCTTGAAAAAAGCTGGAAAAATCCAACTCTAAACATAAAAAACATCCCCAAAACAGCAGTAGAGATAACCTCTAAAACAAGAGTTAAAAATCCATACTCGCTAATAAAAAAATAAGCGCATATCGCTTCAATCGCGACATAAGGCATAAAAAGAAATCTTAGCATAACGCCTCTTTGATCTTTGCTAAAATTTCATCTTTTGCAATGGAAGTCTTTTGCAAATTTGCTCGATTTATAAACTCGACTTCGCCGCCTTCAAGACCTTTTCCGATTACGACTGCATAAGGAATTCCGATAAGTTCAAATTCACTCATCTTAACGCCAAATCTCTCGTTTCTATCATCAAGCAGAGCTGAAATCCCAAAGCTTTTAAGCTCGCTATAAAGCTCGTTTGCAAATTTTACTCCCGCTTCATCTTTTAAATTTGAGATTATGATATGAACATTAAAAGGCGCACACTCCTTTTTCCAGATACAACCCTTTTCATCATGGCTGGCTTCTATCATAACGGCAACCAAACGACTAACTCCGATACCGTAACAACCCATATAAAAAGGTTTGGCTTTGCCGTTTTCATCAAGGAACGTCGCATTCATCGCGGCTGAGTATTTCTGTCCAAGCTGAAAGATATGCCCTACCTCAATGCCTTTGCTAACGCTGAGTTTTCCGCCGCAATGCGGACATCTGTCGCCTTGCTTAACTTCTGCTAAATCCTTAAATCTATCCGAGTTAAAGTTGCTAACGCTAACGCCCACAAAATGATAATCCTTCTCGTTGGCTCCGCAAATCATCTGCGTTTCGCCTTCAAGCTCTTTATCGATAAAAAACTCCACGCCGCCAAGTCCGACCGGTCCGCAAAATCCCGCCACAATACCAGCTTTTAAAATCTCTTCTTCATTAGCATCCATTATCTCAAGCGCTGAACATGCGTTAGTAGCCTTAACATCTTGAAGCTCGTCATCGCCACGGATAAAAAACACTACGATCTTTTCTTCGTCTTTATAAATAGCCTTTTTTATCACCGCTTTTATGGTATAAAATTCGCTAATTCTAAAAAATTCGGCTATGTCCTTTATGGTTGTTGCGTTAGGAGTATAAAATTTGCTCGCATCGGCTTCAGGTCTTTGGGCATCGCTAGTTCGCTTTTGTCTTTTGGCGGCTTCTATATTTGCTGCATATTTACAGCTATCGCATACCAAAATATCGTCTTCGCCGTTGTTTGCAAGAACCATAAATTCCTTACTTCCGCTTCCGCCTATCGCTCCGCTATCTGCTTCAACCGCACGGAAATTTAGCCCTAAACGGGTAAAAATTCTTGAATAGGTCTCTTCCATAAGATCAAATTCGCGCTTTAGATCCTCTTCGTTTGCATGAAAACTATAAGCGTCTTTCATCAAAAATTCACGGCCTCTAAGTAACCCAAAGCGAGGGCGCGCCTCATCTCTAAATTTGGTATTTATCTGATACAAATTCAAAGGCAGTTGCTTATAGCTAGTAACCTTGCCTCGAACCAGAGCTACAACCGATTCCTCGTTCGTAGGGCTTAGAACAAAGTCGTTTTCTTTGCGATCCTTAAATCTCAAAAGCTCTTTGCCAAATACATCAAATCGCCCGCTCTCTTTCCAAAGCTCGCCGCTTGTGACCATACTCATGGAAATTTCTTGCGCTCCTGCGTTATCCATCTCCTCTTTAACGACGCTTTTTATCTTATCAAGCACGATTTTACCAAGCGGCAAGAAGTTATAAAGCCCGCTTCCCGTCTGCTCGATAAATCCGCCCCTAAGCAAGTAGATATGACTTGGCAGGCTGGCGTCTTTTGGCGCTTCCTTTGAGGTAGGTGCGTATAATCTTGAAAATTTCACTACTCGTTCTCCCATTCAAATTCTTCATCTTTTATCTGCGCTTCATCGGACACATCAAATATCGTCCCGACAAGCTTTGCCGTTATATCTGCCTTCGCACCCTCTGAAAGGTGTTTTAAATTCACCGTAGGCTTATGCAAAAACGCCTTAAAAACCTGATGTATCAAGCGATACGCTTCATCTTTGTCAGAATTTTTAAGGTAGCCCTTTTTTATCGCCTTTTCAAGCTCTCTTTGAGCGCACTGCTTAGCCTGCTCTCTTATGCCTTTTATAACAGGCGTTACCGCAAGCTCTCTTATGTGCTTATAAAACTCAACAGTATGTTTGCCTACTATACCGTAAGCTACTTGAGCCTGCTCTTCTCTTAGGGCTAAGTTTTTATTTACGATCTCTTGCAAGTCGTCAACCGCGTAAATTTGCACCTTTTCGCTAGGAGTTACGGCGATATCCCTAGGAACAGCGATATCAAAGAAATATCTTGTAAATTCCCGCTCCTTAATCATCGTATCATCTATAATCGGATAAGGCGACGCTGTGGCCGAAAAGATCATCTGATATTTATTTACGTATTCTTTTAAATTTTCTAAACTATCATAGGCGTTATTACACCCCAGCGACATTGCCAAACTCTTAGCACGTTCGATATTTCTGCTAAGCACTTTTACTCTGGCACCGTTGCTGATTAAGTGCTTGGCTGCAAGCTCCGCCATCTCTCCTGCGCCAATTATCAGCGCCATAGCTCCGCTTATGTTTCCGCCAAGTAGCTCTTTAGCCTTTGCAACCGCTACGCTTGAAACCGATATCGGATTTTTAGAAATTTCAGTCTTATTTCTAACTTCCGCGGCGCACTTAAAGGCATGGTCTATCGCCATATTTAGCTTTACACCGCAACTTTCGTTCGCACAGGCAAATCTAAAAGCCTCTTTAAGCTGACCTGCTATCTGCGTTTCGCCGATAACCAAACTATCAAGTGAGCTGGCTACCGCAAAAAGATGGTGTATCGCACCGTTATCCTCGTAAATATCGGCTCTGCTTTGCAGCTCCTCGTAACCAATCCCGCAAAGCACGGCTATACACGACAAGATATGCTTGCTTGCCCCATCAAGCTCTTTTACGTTTGCCATGATCTCAACCCTATTACAGGTGCTTAAAACCATGCATTCGTTTATGTTTGAGCTTGATTTTAAAAGCCTTAAAATTTCCGTTTTACGCTCCACATTTGAAAACGACAATCTCTCACGAACGGAGATGTCTGTATTTTTATGCGTGAAGCTCACACTTGAATAATGCATTAAAATTCCCTATCAATCATACTTCTAACTATATCTTTAAGCCCGTCTAAGCCAAATTCTTCTATGCTTTTTATAGCCTCTTCGCCTAGATCTTTAGCCTCTTTTATAGAGCGTTTTATGATATTAAATTCGCTCATCTTAGCCCTTACCCATTCGTTTTCTTCGTTGCTTAACTCTTTTTTAAAGAGATTTAAAAGCCTGTTTTTGCCCTCTTGGTCTAAATTTTCATAAAGATAGATGTAAGGAAGCGTGGTTTTTCCTTCTTTAAAATCGCTTAAATTCGGCTTTCCAAGAGTTTTTGCATCTTGGGTTATATCTAATATGTCATCGATTATCTGAAAAGCAAGTCCTAGATTTTTACCGTAAATTCTAAATTTACTCTCATCAAGACCCGCCAAAATAGCTCCTACGGCAGAGCTAGCCTCTATAAGAACGGCGGTTTTATAGTAAATCATCCTTTTATAGGCTTCTTTATCGGTATTAAAAGAATTTGAAAGCTCCACATCCATCATCTCGCCGATACTTAATTTGCATACCGCATCAGATATTACGCTTGCGATTTTCTCGCCGAATTTGCAAAGCTCGAAAAATCCCTTAGAGTAAAGTATATCACCAAGCATTATGGCATTTTTGGCTCCGAATTTTGCATTTATGCTGGCTTTGCCTCGCCTGGTATCAGATCCGTCTATCACGTCATCGTGAAGCAAGCTTGCAAGGTGAATCAGCTCAATAATGGCACAAATTTTAAGGCTCTCTTGAGTTTCGCCCGCTATCTTTAAAATCAGCTTTGAGCGAAGCTTCTTGCCGGAGCTAATCTCACTAAAAATCTCATCTGCGCGCTCATAGCCAAGCTCTGCTATAAAGCCTCTCATTATTTCATCAATCTTATCCATAAAACCCCTTATTTACTGCCTTTTGGGATCTTTAAATTCGATCTCAAGGCGTCTTGGCTCATCTTTTATATAAACTTTAAAGTTCGCTTTCGCGTCCTTAAAATCATCAAATTCAAGAAGCAACCAAGCTATGTCGTTTGGCGGCATTTTGTAATCGGGAATAAGGCTTTGCTTGTAAGATCTAAGACCCCTTCTAAGCGAAAGAACAAGCTGTCTTGGATAATTTCTATATCGAGTATGGACTATGATGTTAGTATTATCAAAAAGCGTCCATCTAAAGTCAAAACTATCGCGATCACTAGTGCCTTTTTCGGTTACAAAAACCCTTGCCCACTCGTCTTTTTTAAGCTCGAAAAGATGCTCTTCTTCAAAGGCGATATTTGCCGCTTGCAAGGGCGCTAAAAAAACAAAAAAAACGAATAGTATTTTACTCATTTTGACTTAAAATATCCCCACTAATCCCGATGTAAATATCGTTCAAACCATCGTGAATTTCGGTTTGATTTTGCGTTATAAAAGCGTTTTGCGCAATTTCGTTAAATCCGCTTTGTTCGCAATATATGCTCATCGCTACGAATTTTTCAAGAAGTTTTTCTATTTCGTTTTCTACCAAATTTCTGTTTGCGTTAAATAAAATATCAAAAAATTTATCTCTCGGATTTTGAGCAAAGATATCATAATCCATAAATTTCCTTTAAATAAATTTTAAATTTATTATAGCCAAACAAACTTTTATTTTGATTATAAAAATGGACTCTTATTTATGAGTATAGCTATATAAAATAATATTTAATAATATCTATATCTAAAAATAAACTATAAATTTGTAAGTTAAATTTTAGTGTTTTTTGCAAAGTGCCAAAGTAATTTTTTAAATTCAAACGAGCATTTTTTAAGCACGGTGCCAAAGTAAAATTTGAAATTTAAAAAAGGATTTTAACTAAGAAATTTGGATTAAATTTTTTAATTTTTACTAATCAAGATATTTAAACTTTGGTTAATTTTATTATATTTTAAGCCAAGTTTATATGTAAAATAATTAGTATTTTTATATGTATTATTTTATGTAGTTACTACAAAGACTCGATATATTGCCATGATTTTTGAGTATCGTATATATTTATAGCGTCCTTACTCTTAGCTCCAAACCCCCAGCATACGTTTATATAATCCACTTTAGCATTGATAGCTGCAAGCTCATCTTTATAACTATCCCCCACAAACAAAACCTTACTAAATCCACCCATATCCTTAAGCAAATTTATCATAGTCGGATCAGGCTTTTGAGGCACATCCTTACTAGCCCCTATGATATGATTAAAATATTTATAAATATTACTTTTTATTAAAATATCTTTTAATGTTTCATTGGGTGCATTACTGGCAAGTGCTACGAAATAGTTTGCCTCTACACATTTTTTAAGCAGTTCGTCCACTCCTTGATAAGCTCTTGCATACTTATCGTAATTTATCTTAAATTTGACCTCAAAGCCGTCTCTAAGCTTTGAATTTATGACGTTTAATCCATAAAATTCCTTGCCGAGATCTCGTCCTACTTCGTTTATGGCTCTTACTATAAATTCCTCACTTAGATCACTCTTAAATCCAAGTTCTCTACGCACTTCATTTACCGTCACACAAATAGCCTTTGAACTATCTATCAAAGTGCCATCCATATCAAAAATTATCGTTTTCAATCTTCATCCTTATATCTATTTTTATGTTTATCTTTTTTATATGTTTTGGAATTTTTTAGCTTTTCAAGCGAATTTGCCGCGTCCAAAAGTTCATTTCTATCATTATTTGCGATGATTAAATTTACAAATTTTTCAAGCGCTTTTGAATAAGCCGAGTCAAGATAGACAGGTTCTATTTTAGCCAAAATTTCGGCATTTTTAGCTACTCTTAAGCGAAATTGCTCCTCATCATAATCCTCTCTTTTAAGCCCGCTTATAGCCGACTTTGCAAATTTTTCAAGTCCGCGCAGGTACTTTACGCGCCTAAATTTATCATATCCTACACTATTCATATAAATCTCCAAACAAAAATACAATTATACCCTACTTTCGCACTTTGAATTTAGGCCTAAATTTTAATTTCCAAAACGAAAGCGTTAATAAAATGTAACCTTTTTATCTGTATAATACCGAAATTTAATTTACCACAAAGGCAAAAAATGAAGCAAGAAACCATTGCCACTCACTTTGGCTACGATAGCAAAACAGGCACAGGCTCAATGGCGATACCTCTTTATCAAACTACGGCTTACGACTTTGGCACTGCCGAAACTGCCGCAAATCGCTTTGCACTAGCGGAACTTGGACCTATCTACACAAGATTAAACAACCCTACGACAGATATATTTGAGGCTAGAGCGGCGGCTCTTGAAAACGGTGTGGCGGCTATAGCTACCGCAAGCGGTCAAGCTGCTATATTTTATGCGGTTTCAAACATCGCAGCGGCAAGTGAAAATATCATAGTTGCTAAGAAAATTTACGGCGGATCAAACACTTTGTTTCACCACACTCTAAAGAGATTTGGCATAGAAGCAAGAGCTTTTGATAGCGACAACGCGGACGATCTTGAAAATTTGATAGACGGTAAAACCCGCGCGATATTTTTTGAAACGCTATCAAATCCGCAAATCGCCATCCCAAATATCGAAAAGATAGTCGCTATCGCAAACAAACACGGCATTATAACAATAGCCGATAATACCGTGCCTACTCCGATATTGTTCCGACCTATAGAGCACGGAGTGGATGTCGTAGTACATAGCGCAAGCAAATACATGAGCGGTCAGGGGCTTAGTATCGGCGGAGTGGTGGTTGCCGGTAAAGGGCTAAATCAAAAGATAATAACAAGCGCAAGATACGCACATTTCAAAGGTCCGGACGAGAGCTATCACGGACTCATATATGCAGATCTTACCGAGAATTTTGACATATATACGCTCAGAATGAGACTTTCGCTTATCCGCGATATAGGTGCTACGATTTCTCCGTTTAACTCTTGGCAGCTAATTCAAGGGCTTGAAACGCTTGCTATTCGTATGAAAAAGCACTCGGACAACACGCTAAAAATCGCTGAATTTTTAAATTCTCACAAAGCGGTTAAAAGCGTAACATACCCGGGGCTTAAGAGCGATGCGGGATATGAAAGAGCTCAAAAATACTTTGACGGCGGTATGGCAAGTGGACTGCTTTGCTTTGAAGTTGATAGCTTTGAGAAGGCTAAAAAAGTGCTTGATAAGGTTAAAATTTTTAGCATTGTCGTTAATATCGGCGATTCAAAATCCATCATCACCCACCCGGCTTCAACCACACATCAGCAAATTCCGCCTAACGAACTAGCTAAGATCGGCGTGCCTGCAGGGCTTATCCGCCTAAGCATAGGCATAGAGGATGCAAATGATTTGATCGAAGATCTAAAACAGGCTTTAGAAGCGTAAGCTTAAATTTATGAGAGAGTTTAGGCTCTCTCGTTTTTAGCTAGTCTTTCGTTTTAATCTTAAAAAACAAGCTATAATTACAAATATAAATTTTATAAACTGAAAACTGTTTCTTAAGTTTTATCAAATATCCAATCGATACACATCGCTAAAAATGAAAGAGTGTAAATGTTAGCTATTGTTTTAATACTTATAATTTCTTTTGCTTGGGCTGTAATGATAAATCAAATTTATGTGTCAAATTTTAGCAATATCATAAAAACTGTGTTAATACTACTATGCCTAATTATATCTAGCGTTTCACTTCTAGTTTCTATACTATTAATACCAATTTTTATAAAGATAATACAAAAAAGACAAGCCAAATTTAATAACAGCACTACTTTGATATTAGCCACAATATTAATCGCTACAAGCTTTGTTGATATTATAAATCGTAGCATATACGAGTACAAATGCAATATTAGCAAAGACTATGAAATTGTTGTAGTTGATAATAATTTTACTATAAGCGACTTAGAAAGTATGTATGTAAAATCTTCAAACAATCAAAGTGATTTTAAATTTACGCAAAAAATTAATTCTATTAATGTTTACAAAGACACAAACGCAACTAAAATAATAGCTAAAATTTATAACATACACTGCCCAAATTCACTGATTTTATCAAGTATTCAAAGAGAAATATCCGGAACTAGCGGTGATTTATCTTGTGGCTATGTCAAAACCGGATTACTTAAATACAACTATGAAATAAAGCAAATTTTGAAAGATAGCCTACTAAATAATAATCCAAAAACTATATCAAAATTCTAATTCTGCGGAACAAAATAAGTTTTTAAAATTTCGTTGTATTTGTTTTCATCTTCGCATTGAATGAGCAATAAATCTCCCTCTTCAAATACCGATGAACCCGTAGGCTTGATGTATTCACCCTTGCGTTTGATAAGCAGGATAAGAAAATCGCTAGGCAACTCAAGCTCGGCTAAGTTTTTTTCGATGATCTCAGAGCCAAAATGGATAGTATGCTGCCTTAAAGTCTGATAAAAGATAGGCAAATTCGACGCTTCTATGTCTTCTGCCTTTTCGCTATCATCCTCCACTCCGCATTTTTTAGCTACAAATTCAAGCGTCGTTCCTTGGATAACTATGGAAATAAGAACGATAAAAAATATAGTATTAAAGATAAGTTCTGCATTTGGTAGCTTGCTTCCGTAAGGATATGTCGCAAGCACTATAGGAACTACTCCGCGAAGCCCGACCCAAGAGATAAATATCTTTTCGCGTATCGCGTATCGTGAAAACATAAGCGAGATAAAAACTCCTATCGGGCGCGCGATAAACATAATCCAAAGCGCGATAACAAACCCCATAAGCGCAACCGACGGCAACGCCGAAGGAAAAACAAGAAGCCCTAGCGTAAGAAACACAACTATCTGCATCGTCCAAGCAATACCGTCGTGAAAACCTACTAAATTTTTCTTATGCGCAAATTCTTTTTTATTTATGAAAATTCCTGCGATATAAACCGCCAAAAAGCCGTTTCCTCCGACTTTAACTGCAAGAGTGTAAAGAAGCAAGACCCAAGCTATTGAAAAAACGGGATACAGCCCCCAGTATTCAAGCCTAAGTCTGTTAAAAATAGCAGGCATCAGCACACCAAATATATATCCCATAACTCCACCCAGCAAAAACTGCTCAAGCAGAACAAGCGCCACATCAGCAGGTGCAGGTATGGTGGCAAGCGATATCATTTGGATAATAGTCATGGTTAAAAATATTGCCATCGGGTCGTTTGAACCTGATTCTAGCTCAAGTAGCGGTCCTAGGTTGTTTTTAAGCGAAATTTCTTTAGCCTTTAAGATAGCAAACACCGCTGCAGCATCGGTTGAAGAGATAATCGCGCCAAATAAAAACGCCTCCATCCACGAAAAATCAAGCAGATATTTCACTATCACGGCAACGCCGCTAGCAGTTAGCGCAACGCCGATTGTAGCAAGGATTATGCCATTTAGCATGACGGGCTTTATGGCTTTAAATTTCGTATCAAGACCGCCCGCATAAAGTATAAATATAAGTGCGATGGTGCCCACATCTTGGGCTACTTTTTGGTTGCTAAATTCAATCCCAAGCAACCCGTCAGATCCAGCCAGCATACCAACGGCAAGAAATACTATAAGTGACGGGATACCGAATTTATCTGAAATTTTGCTAAATACGATACTAGCTATCAACAAAATAGCAAAAAATAGCAAAAAATTTTCCAACTCTCACCCCGTAACTATACTCAAATTTGAACTTTAAATTTAATTATTACATAAATCAAATTTCAACTCTAGTCTTATATATAAGCCCGCTTACAATAGGCTTTTGCTATAAAAATTATATCAAAAGCAAGCTTATTTTATTTAAATTTTATCCTTTTCTTCGTAAAAGATAAGATCAAAGCTGTTTTTGCGCTTTACCAGAGCTTTTTTAGACGGCATACTCCCTGCGCTTGAGAGTCGTTCTATCTCGCCTCTCATCTCATCTACGGTTTGCTCGAACTGATCAAGCTGCTCTTTTAGCTGAAGGATGATATCAACGCCTGCTAAATTTACACCCAAATCACGCGTTAAGCGAAGTATCATCTTGATTCTGTCTAAATCCTTTTCAGAATAAAGCCTCATTCGCCCATCCGTCCTTGAAGGCTCTACAAGCCCCTCACGCTCGTATTGACGCAAGGTTTGAGGGTGTATGCTAAGTACTTTTGCCACTACGCTTATCAAATAAACCGGTTCATCATATCCACGCATTTTATCTCTCCGGAAGTTTTTCTTTCATAAGTTGTATCAAATTTTCATCAAGCGAATTTACATCAGGAAGCCCCACTCTGGCTCTTAGGTATAAATCTCCATAAAGTCCGCTCTTGCGGTTTTTTACTCCATACCCTTTGAGCCTGATCTTTTGTCCCGTCTTTGAGTTTTCGGCTATCTTTATCGTCACATCTTTTTGCAATGTAGAAACAGCGAATTTGCCGCCAAAAAGCATTATCTTAAGCGGAATTTCAACATCTTTATAAAGATCGTCGCCATCTCTTTCATACTCACTGCTTTCATCCACACTTACGGTTAGTATTAGATCGCCGATGCCAGCGTTTTTAGAAATTTTGCCCTTGCCTTTTATGCGAAGCTTCTCGCCGTCGTTTATACCGTTTGGAATTTTGATTTTTAAGCTTTCACCGTTTAAATTTATCCTGTGTTCTCCGCCTAAAACCGCGACTTCAAACGGTATATTAACTCTTGCTTTTATATCCAGATCCTGAGCAAAACCGCCAAAACCACCATCAAAATCACTGCTTGAAAATCCGCTAAATCCGCCGCGAGAAAAGCTACTAAATCCTCCTGCCGCACTACCAAATCCGCCGCTAAATATATTTCTTAAAATTTCGTTAAGATCGCCCATATTAGCAGAGCTACTTGCAAAATCATGGAAATTTTGACCGCCAAACATCGCATCGCCATATTGGTCATACTGCGCTCGTTTTTTATCATCGCTTAAAATTTCATAAGCGGCATTTATCTCTTTAAATTTATCCTCAGCGCCTGCGTCTTTGTTAATGTCAGGATGGTATTTTCTAGCTAGTCTTCTGTAAGCCTTTTTTATCTCTTCGCTTGACGCACTCTTTGAGATGCCAAGCGTATCATAAAGACTACTACTCATCTTGTTATCCTTATATTTAATTAATTTTATAAAAATTGTAGCATAAAACTTTAGTCTATGTCAATCAAGCTTGGAGAAATTTACAATTCATCAAACTTATAATTAAAATATTAACTTTGCGTTAAGCGGGTTATTTTATAATGTCACTTTAAAATTTAAACAATGTAAAGGACGTACATAAAGATGAAAAAGATATTAGCAGTATCTCTGGTAGCGGCTTGTTCTTTATTTGCTACTACGATAACATTTAATGAAGCAAGAGATGATGCGACAAGAGTAAATCCTGAAGAAACTCAAGGCGTAATCCTCTCATATAATAGCTCAATATCAGAAGCCAAAAAATCGGTTGTAAATATCTCAACTACAAAGACATCTACAGTAGATAACGGCATAGATCAGATGTTTAACGATCCGTTTTTTAGAGATTTTTTCGGCTTTAACTTTAGAATTCCTCAAGATAAACAAAAAACCACATCTTTAGGCTCTGGCGTTATCATATCAAATGACGGATATATAGTTACAAACAACCACGTGATTGAAGATAGTGATGAGATAGTAGTAACCTTGCTTGAAGACGATCAAGAATACAAAGCAAAAGTTATCGGAACCGACCCAAAAACCGACCTTGCGATCATAAAAATAGATGCTAAAAATTTAAAAGCTATCAAGATAGCCGACTCTTCTAAGATAATGGAAGGCGATATAGTATTTGCCATAGGAAATCCGTTCGGAGTCGGCGGAAGTATCACTCAAGGCATCATTTCAGGTCTTAATAAAGACAACATCGGACTAAACCAATACGAAAATTTCATCCAAACGGACGCCTCTATAAACCCCGGCAACTCAGGCGGTGCATTAGTAGATAGTCGCGGAGCTTTAGTCGGTATAAATTCAGCTATCTTATCAAGAAGCGGCGGCAACAACGGCATAGGATTTGCGATTCCTTCAAATATGACCAAAGAGATAGCCAAAAAGCTTATAGAAGACGGTAAGATAGAGCGCGGATACATCGGCGTAATGATAGCAAATTTAACAACCGAGCAAAAAGAGATATATAAAAATAAAGAAGGTGCTCTTATAAGCAGCGTAGAAAAAGGTCTTCCTGCCGATGCTGCAGGACTTAAAAGAGGCGATCTCGTAATACAAATAGATGATAAGAGAGTTAAAAACGCAAACGATCTAAAAAATATCATAGGCTCTCTTGCTCCAGATAAAGAAATAACCGTAAATTACGAACGCTCGGGCAAAATAGAATCTGCCAAAATCAAACTTGCAAACACGCAACAAACAGGCAATACAAAAGGAACCTCATCGATTGAAGGACTTAGCGTTACATCAATAACAGATGATATCAGATACAAATACAAAATTCCTCAAGATATAGTAGGCGTACTGGTAACTGATATCAAAACCGACTCAAAAGCCGATAAATTTGGATTTAAAAAGGGTGATATCATCATACAAATAGGCGAAGAAAATATTAAAAACATTGATGATTTCAACAAAGCCTTATCAAATTCAAAAAACAAAAAAACTCTCGTTTGGGTTAATAGAGGCGGCATAATACAAGGGCTCGTTATAAAATAATTCTTAAGGGCGCTTAAATTTGCGCCCTGTTCTTTTTTGTAACATTTATCAAAATCTGCTATAATCGGGCTAAATTAATTACAAGCTAGGAAGATATTATGGTAGAAATTTTAATGATTGAAGATGATTTTGAACTGGCTGAAATCCTAACCGAATACTTAGAAAATTACGATATAAAAGTAACTATTGCAGAAGAGCCTTATATAGGGCTTTCTACTTTAAACACCGGCAAATTTGATCTTGTTATACTTGATCTTACTCTTCCGGGTCTTGACGGGCTTGAAGTTTGTAAAGAGATAAGAAAAAGACATGAAATACCTATAATAATCTCAAGCGCAAGACACGATATAACGGACAAAGTAAATGCTCTAGATAATGGAGCTGACGACTATCTGCCAAAGCCATATGATCCGCAAGAGCTGTTAGCCCGTATCAAAAGTCACCTAAGGCGCCAAAGCGTGTCTGTCTCACAAGAGAAGAAAATGGCACCCAAAGACCTTGTATTAAACGACTTTGAGCATACTATAACATTTAAAGGAGAGGCTTTAAATTTAACCGCGGCAGAATATGATATTCTTAAATATCTCATCAAAAAAGAAGGAGGCGCCATAACTCGTGAAGAGCTTATATACAACTGCAACAGCATAAACGAAGACTCCTCAAACAAAAGTATAGATGTCATAATCGGAAGGATAAGGGCAAAGCTTGGCGAAAATCCGAAAGAACCTACATATATACATGCAATTCGCGGGATCGGCTATAAGCTGATACAATAAATTTAGGTCCCAATGAAACGCTCATCGGTATTTTACACTATCACTTTTATATTTATCCTAGCGCTTACGAGCATATTCTTAGCCTTTTTGTGGCTGATGGATTATGACAAGCAAAACTACACCAGAGAGTTAAACGCAAAATACTCCACAATTGCTAGAAACACCCTCTTTTACATGAGCGGGATAATTAATGAAAAAGAGTACGATAGGCAGCTTGAGGGCATAAATATGCCTGAGATAACCAACGATACTCAAAAGGAAGAAATTTTAAAAAACGCGATGGTTTTGGAAGAAATTTCAGCAGATATCGGCTCAAGTGCAATCATGCTTTATGACAAACACCACTACCTTAAAATTCAGCATATAGATAAAATTTTGTTGCTAAAAGATAGCGACTATCAGCCATATCGTTATGACATTATAAAAATTATATTTATACTGGTTGCACTCATACTGCTTGCTGCCTATGTATTTGTTATCAAAAAACTAAAGCCGCTTAGAAAACTAAAAAGACAAATAGACATTTTCGCTAAAGGCGAGATAGATAAGATAAAAAACGTAAGTAGCGGAAAAGATGAAATTTCAGAAGTTGCAGAGGCGTTTTATGATGCAGTCTCACAAATAAAAAGCCTAAACAACTCGCGCAAACTTTTTTTAAGAAACATAATGCACGAGCTTAAAACCCCTATCACAAAAGGGCGAATCACTGCCGAAATGATACAAAAAGATAAAAATCAAGAACGCCTTATTGCAGTATTTCAAAAGCTTGAAAGCCTGATAAACGAATTTGCGGCAGTCGAGCAAGTCACATCAAACATCGCGCTAAACAATACAAAAATTTGCCTGATTGATGACATTATAGACGAAGCGCTTGATATCGCGATAGTCGAAAAAGAGAGCGTTACTATAAACAAGCTTGATGATTTTAGTATAAATGTGGACTTCAAACTCTTTGCAATCGCAGTTAAAAACATGATAGATAACGCATTAAAGTATTCGCCCGACAAGCATGTAAACATCACGATAAATAAAGGAAGTATTAAATTTATCAACAAAGGCGAACCTCTTAAGCAAGAGCTTGCTCACTACATCGAGCCCTTTACTAAAGGCGAGGATGCGCAAAAAAGCTTTGGTCTTGGCCTTTACATAGTGGATAACATCCTAAGAGCGCATAAGCTAAATTTAGTATACACCTACAAAAACAGCTTAAATATCTTTAGTTTTGAAAATTTAGAAAATATAAGATCTAGTTAAAAAGAAATTTATCTCACTCGTTCCTAAGTGTTTCAAGCACGTTTATCTGGGCTGCTTTTTTGGCAGGATAATATGATGAAAGCGCTACTATAAAGATCGCTCCTGCGACTATAGAGATAAAATCAACCGCCGAAAGTTCCATAGGTAGCTTGCTATCGCCATAAACATCGGCAGGTAAATTTATAATATCAAAGCTACCAAGCAACCAAACTCCAAACAGCCCAAGTATCACGCCAAAGACAATTCCGCTTCCACCTATAGTAACGCCAAGCGCAAAAAAGCTCTTTTTTATCTCGTTTTTACTAGCCCCAAGAGAGAGTAGAAGCGCGATTTCTTGACGACGATTCATCACAGTCATCAAAAGCGAGCTTATTATGTTAAGAGAAGCCACAAGAATAATCAGCATAAGCACTATAAAAAGTGCTCTTTTCTCAAGAGCTAGCGCCGAGAAAAAGTTTCCGTTTTGCTGCCACCAGCCGATAGCTCTCATAGAAAAAGGAAGTTCTTTTGCTATATTTTCGATATCGACAAAAGGCTTATCCGAATAGACGTGAATTCCGTCATACCTACCCTCTTCGTAGTCTAAAATTTTACGCAGGGCTTCAACCGATGTATAAAGATAGCTTTTATCATAAGCCACAAGTCCCGAATTAAAGCTTGCATTTACGTCAAATCGCTTCATTTTTGGTATGAGAGCAAAGCCGCTTGGATCATTTTTAGTAAATATAAGAGTTAGCTTATCGGCTCCGCTTAATACAAAATCGCTCTTTATGCCGCTTCCTACAAGCAACTCGTATCCAATAAGCTCTTTTTGCCCAAGGGCCTCTTTTACTACCGAATTTATCGTCTTTTCAGCCTTAGAATTTACGCCAAAGAGTATCCCTCCATCAAAACTTCCGCTGTTTTTGATGATAACTTGAGTCATTATATAAGGGCTAAATTTAAGATGAGGAAATTTAGCCTTAAGCTGCTCAACATCACTATCGTCGATATTGCCGCGAATATGAGAAAGGATAGTAATGGGATAATTCATGGTAAAAAGTTTGCGTTCAAATTCCTTATCAAAGCCGTTCATTAAAGCCATGGCGATTATCAGCACCATAAGGCCGATACTCACGCCAAGAAACGCCAAAATCGCACAAAGCGTTATAAAAGGCTGGCTTTTGTCAAAACGAAGGTATTTAAATAGCAGATATTTTACCACACTCATGAATCTTCCATATTTATTTTACAAAGCAAATTTATCAAATTTCCAAGACGGCCTTAAAGCTTGCCTTGGAAATATCTATTATCAGCCCGCAAAGGCTCCTTTTTTAGGACCGCTCTTACCGCAACACTCTTTGTATTTTTTACCGCTTCCGCAAGGGCAAGGCTCATTGCGAGGAATTTTTTTAGCTCTTACCTCTTGTTTTTTATCCTCTTGCTCCTCGTTTGAGTATTTAAGCTGGGCGTTTTGCTCTTCTTGCATAGCTCTTAAAGCTTGTTGCTCAGCCTCGATCTCTTCGGCATTTTTTAGCCTAACGGCGTTTAGAATTTTAATTCCTTCAAATTTGATGCGAGATACAAGCTCCATAAAGAGATTAAAGCTCTCTTTTTTATATTCGGTTAGCGGATCTTTTTGGTTGTAGCCGCGAAGCCCGATACCTGTTTTTAAGATATCCATTTGATATAAATGCTCTCTCCAAGTCGTATCAACGACCTGCAAGCAAAGCACTTTTTCAAGATACTTTCTTTGCGACTCTTCAAGTACGCTCATTTTTTCGTTATACTGAGCTTCAAATTTATCGGTTATTATTTGAGCCAAATCTTTATAATCAAGCTCTCTTAACTCGCCCTCATCAACTCCCAACCCGTTTTCTGCGAGTATAGAAACAAGCCTGTTAAGATTAAATTCGCTCTTTAATACTTCAGGGAAAATTTCAGCCTGATCAAGTAGATTTATTACGAATTCATCTCTATTTTGCTTAATCTTTTCGCTTATATCAAATTCCGGATCAAGCAACTCGTTTCTAAATTTATAAACAGTCTTTCTTTGCTCGTTTGCCACATCGTCAAATTCCAAGATATGCTTTCTGGCTTCAAAATGCAAATTTTCGACTTTCTTTTGTGCGTTTTCAACGGCACGAGTTACCATCTTTGAGTCTATGCTTTCGCCCTCTTCAATACCGAGCCTATCCATGATACTTTTTATACGATCGCTTCCGAAAATTCTCAGCAAATTATCCTCTAAGCTTAGATAAAAACGGCTAACTCCCGGATCTCCTTGACGACCAGAACGACCTCTTAGCTGGTTATCTATACGTCTGCTCTCATGCCTTTCTGTGCCTATGATATATAGTCCGCCAAGCGCTCTAACCTCATCGTTTATACGGATATCCACACCGCGACCCGCCATGTTTGTGGCTATAGTTACGGCTCCTTTGGCACCGGCTTCGGCTATGATTTGAGCTTCTTTTTCGTGATTTTTAGCATTTAGCACCGAGTGGGGGATCTTTTCTTTTACGAGCATGGCGTGAAGCAGTTCGCTTCGCTCGATAGAAGCTGTTCCCACAAGCACAGGCTGACCTTTATCGTGAGCTTTTTTGATCTCGGCAATAACCGCCTTAAATTTCTCATCTTGAGTTTTGTAAATTAAGTCATTATGATCAACTCTTACAACAGGTACATTTGTAGGGATTGATACAACGTCAAGCTTATAAATTTGAGCAAATTCCGTAGCTTCCGTTTGCGCAGTTCCCGTCATGCCCGAAAGTTTGCTATAAAGCCTAAAATAGTTTTGGAAGGTTATATCGGCAAGCGTTTGGCTCTCCTCTTGAATTTTAACGCCCTCTTTTGCCTCAAGAGCCTGATGAAGCCCCTCGCTAAACCGCCTTCCCTCACTAAGACGTCCTGTAAATTCATCAACTATCACGACTTCACTATCGCGCACGACGTAATGAACGTCTTTTTCAAATAGATTATGCGCCTTAAGAGCCTGATCAAGATGATGACTTAAGATAGCGTTTTCAAGGTTGTATAAATTCTCTACTCCAAATAACTTTTCAGCCTTGCTAATTCCCTCTTCGGTTATGGCTATGGTGCGGTTTTTTTCATCTACTACAAAATCTCCGGTAGCCTTTTCTTGCGGAGTTTCGGGTGCCACACCTCTGGCTAGCGCCTTAGCGACTTCGTTCGCCTTGACATATCCGTCAAGGGTTCTATTTGTAGGACCTGAAATGATAAGCGGAGTTCTTGCCTCATCGATTAAGATACTATCCACCTCATCGACGATTACGAAGTTATGCTCGCGCTGAACCTTGTCTTTAAATTCCATTTTCATATTATCGCGCAGATAGTCAAAGCCAAATTCGTTGTTCGTGCCGTATGTTATATCAGAGCCGTAAGCGGCCTTTCTTGCCTCATCATCATATTGACCCGAAAGCACTACACCTACGCTAAGACCTAAAAAATTATAAATTTCACCCATTTGCGTAGCGTCACGCTTGGCAAGATAGTCATTCACCGTAACTACATGCACACCCTTGCCGCTCATAGCGTTTAGCACCACAGGCAAAGTCGCAACCAAAGTCTTACCCTCACCCGTCTTCATCTCGGCTATCTTGCCCTCGTGAAGCACCATACCGCCGATGAGCTGAACGTCAAAATGACGCATATTAAGAGTTCTTTTTCCAACCTCCCTAACGATAGCAAAGACATCGTTTAGCACGTCATCCATACTCTTTGAGCCGCTTTTTATCGCCTCTCTTAACTCGTTAAAGCTAGATTTTAGCTCATCGTCGCTCATAGCCTGATATTTTGGCTCAAGCGCGTTTATGTCCTTAACTCTTTTTGCGTATTTCTTGACCTCTCGATCATTTTTGGTTCCGAAGATTTTTTGCATAATGCTACTTATCATCTATCCGCCTTGTTAGTTATTTATAAAGGTAAGATTTTACCATTTGTTTAATTAAACTTAGCTACAATTCCCGCCAAAAGGAAAAATAATGAGAAAAATAACAGCTATCTTATCGCTATGTGGCGTTGTTTTGGCGAATTCTTTAAGCTTTAAAACCCTTGAAAGCGACTTTGTGCAAACCGTTACAAGCAACGAATCAAATATCGAGTATCATGGCAAATTTTATGCAACAGACGATAACAAAGCGCTTTGGATATACGACAAGCCTACTCCAAAGAAAATTTACTTTGACAAAAACCGCGTAGTAGTTATCGAAGATGAGCTTGAGCAAGCTATCATATCACGCCTTGAAAATACTCCAAATTTAGCCAATATCCTTAAAAAAGCCACTCGCATTAAAGACGACTTATATAAAGCCGAATTTGACGGCATAGAGTATTTTATAGCTATTAAAAACGAGCTTCCGACAAGGATTGATTATCAAGACAAGCTTGGCAACAAGATAAAAATCATATTTGAAGATGCAAAAAAAGATGAAGCCATAAGCGAAGAGATACTCGCTCCTGTCATCCCTTCATTTTACGACGTCATAAATCAATAACTTTCAAATTTGGCGAGCATTTTTACTCGCCAAAATCCTTTCCAAAATCCTTAATCGAATTTAAATCAAGCGGCTGCAGCTCTATCTTGCCGCCTTTTTTAATGATTATATCTTCATCGTCTTCCGTTGTTTTAGAGCTTTTTGATCTGCTCTTTGAGCCGCTATTTTTTTGATCCCTTAGCAAGTCCAGCAGCTCTTCAAGCTTTGGCTCACGCACGATTTTAAGCGAGATGATAAGCACTTCATCAATATCAACCGAGTGCTTTTTGGATGTGTATTTAGCAAAGGTTTCTTTAAATTTCTCCTTACCTTTTGAGGTTAGCAGATCCTCGACATAAAAGCTTCCTATCACCACGTTTAAGCCATCAAGTATATACGCTTCACTATCTTGAACATCCCTTCCTGAAACAAGCAAACTAACGCTAACTTTTTTTATCGAATTTTGCACGTCTCTTGAGTAAAGATCGGTTTCAAAGTCCCTTATATCAAGGCTCTCACCAAACCCTAAAACCGCTAACAAACACGCTATAAAAATTTTTCTCACTGCTCCTCCTTGATATTTTCAAAGATATTTTCTTTATAAAATTTCTCAACTTCTTCGTCTATTTTAACCACATTTCTTAGATAATCTCTAAAATTTTGAGCTCTTGCGTAAATAAGCTTTAAATTTCTAGGATCGGTCGCTCGTGAAAGCGCCACGTAAAGCTGCCCGTTAGCAAAGATGTGATTTAAATCGCAGACCAAGTTATCTATACTCATGCCTTGAGATTTATGAATCGTAAGCGCGTAAGCCAGCTTAAAAGGAAACTGCATAAACGAAGCTCGCACATTTTGCTCTATATTTTCGCCGACAAGCTCAAATTCGCTAAGCTCGAAGCGATTTGGTTCAACTTCTATAATATCGCCGTTTGATTTTTGTACCATGACGCTTTTTATCACGCCGTCCTCTTTTAAAATTTGCATTATTTCGCCGCGCTCACCGTTATAATATTCGCCCCATTTGTTTGTGACAAATATAACTCTAGCCCCGACTTTCATATGCATGATCTCAGGCACTGCAAGGCTGTTTATCCAGCCTTCAAGCGTCTTTTCATGCAAATTTTCATCATAAATTTCAACCAAAGCCTCGCTTATCTCAAGCTTGCTTTCAAGACGCTCAAGCATTTGCGCATTTAGTGCGTCAGCCTCGTAATTCCTGCCAAAAAGCACGCTTGTTTCGCTTGAAATTTGCACGTTTTTTACACACAAATTCTCGATATATCTTATAGTTTCCTCATCCAGCTTTCCGATTCTAAGATTTGAGAGAATTTCATAAAATTTAAGATCTTTTGTGCGCTTTGACACTACCAGCTCGATATTTTTTAGCTCAAATTCACTCCAAGCGTGCGAGCTAAAAGCATAAAGAAATTTAAACAGCGCATTTTCGTTCGCCTCTTTTTTAAGCACGGGCGGAAGCTGATAAAAATCCCCTACAAGCATTATACGCCCGACAAATTTGGAGTTTATGATCCGATGATAGATCATCTCCATCAAATTTGCACTCACCATTGAAATCTCATCGATCACAAGCAGATCGCAGCTATCAAGCATGGCTTTTACTTTGCTTACTTTGGACTTTTGCTTGCGATCAAGACCCTTTAACTCCTCCAAATTCGAACAAATTCCGAATTTAAAAAAGCTATGGATACTAACTCCGCCGACGCTTACGGCACTTATGCCCGTACTTCCGAGCACGACTACGTTTTTAAGCTCGCTTCTATAGTGCTTTATGATAGCAGTTGTCAAGTAGCTTTTACCGACTCCGCCTCTACCCGTTAAAAAGATATTAGAATTGCGTAAAATTTCTAAAATTTGGTTTAACAAAAATTTTCCTGTTTTTTTGTAAAATTATAACCTAAATCATAGGAGATAAATTTGAAACGAACAATTTTTTTAATTTTTATAGCCGTTTTTTTAACTTCTTGCGCTAAGGTTAGCGCTCCAAAAGGCAACGAAAAGCTATTTGATCAAAGTAACCCGGGCAAAATTTCATACCTAAATTTTAGCATTCCTCAAACCGCTTCGGCGATGCCTTTAAATCCCAAAAAAGTAAAATTTAACGGGCAAAATTTGCTTAAAAAGCGCTTTGGCATACTGCTGCTTAAAGAGCCTCCTTACAGCAAAAAAGAGTCGTTTTGGGCGATTGATGTCTATAAAAATTCAGCCAAAAGGCAGTATTACGGCATGAATTTAAAGCCGATTACCGATGAGTGGTTTAGCGCGCAACAAGCTAACGCCAACACTGAGGCTTTCGGCTCGCTTTTAGTTCCCGCGATCACTACGGCAACGACTTCGCTTAGAAATTTACCGACAGATGAAGCCATCCTCTTAAACCCTGCAAAAGCTGGCGAAGGATTTCCGTTTGACTACTTGCAAACTTCCACTTTAAGTATCGGCTATCCGCTTTTGATCTCGCACTATTCGCTTGATAAAGCTTGGGTGTTTGCATTTAACGATAATATCATGGGCTGGATAAGTGCTGAGGATATTAAAATTTTAAGCCAAGATGAAGCAAACGAGCTGCAAAACGCAAAATTTATAACTATCACGCGTGATAAATCGCCTGTTTATGATACAAACGGCGAATTTTTATTTTATTCTAGGATAGGAGCAATTCTTGCCTTTGAAAGCGAGGATGAACATAAATTTTACGGGCGAATTTACACTCGCGCAGGAGTTAAAAGATATGAAATTTCAAAAAGTATCACCTCAAACTATCCGCTTGAATTTAGCGACGCTAACACAAGACTACTAACCCAAAGCCTACTTAGCGAGCCTTATGGTTGGGGCGGCTTTGCGAGCAAACGCGACTGCTCTTTGCTAACACAAGACTTTTTAAGCGAATTTGGAATTTGGCTTCCGCGTAACTCCAAAGCGCAAAGCAAGATAGGTAGGCAAATTTCGCTTGCAAATTTAAATAACGAGCAAAAGATAAAAATCATCAAAGAGCAAGCTACTCCGTATCTAACACTGCTTCATCTAAGCGGTCATATCATGATCTACGTAGGTGAAAAAGAGGGCAATCTGCTTGCACTTCATGACGCTTGGGGCGTAAGAACTAAAGACGCAGGCAGAGCGCTTATCGGCGGTATCGCGCTAACCGAGATTGACATCGGAAAGGATCGTAGCGATATAGATGAAAAAGATCTTTTGCTTTCTAAGATCACCTCCATGAACATCCTGGCAGAACCAAGCGCAAAAAACGCGATCGAGCAAGCTTATGGAGTAAAGATAGAGGGAAATATGCTTAAATTTAAGAGCGGAAGAGAGATAGTCTTTGACGACGGATTGGCAAAAGACAAGGAAGCGCTTTTATCAAATGCCGATATTGAAGATATCTTTGCCGAGCATTATGAGCTCTTTGGAGAGCTTAAAGTGCCTACAACCGATGCAGGAAGATACCGAAACTATGAGCTTTTAGATGAAATTTACGGCAAAGACGAAGCCGGAGTTAGAGCAAATTTGGTTGATGTAATTTGGCTTGAAAAACATGTAAATAAAAAGTTTAAATTTAACTCGCAAAATGGCGCAGCTAAAGCTCTTGAAGCGGTTTCAAAAGAGCTTGATGAGCTGGTTGATAAAGAGCCTGACATGCTTAAATTTCTAGATAATCCTTCAGGCACGTTTAACTACCGCGTCATAGCCAAAACAAACCGCAAAAGCGCGCATGCTTACGGAATTGCAATTGATATAAACACCGATAAAAGCGATTATTGGCAATGGAGCAAAGACGGAATTTATCGCAACCAAATCCCTGAAAAAATAGTTCGAATTTTTGAAAAGCACGGCTTTATCTGGGGCGGTCGGTGGGCAAGCTTTGACACCATGCACTTTGAGTATCGCCCTGAATTTTTATATATGCCTTGAGAATAAAAATCTTACTCTAAATTAAGAATTTAAACCAATCAATAGATAAGAGTAATTTTCATTCAATTTTACCAAAATCTTACTTATCAATAATATTAAAACATAATTATATTTTAAAATAAAATTTTCAAATAGTTTCTTTGAAATACAAATAAGTATATATAACAAATAATTCTGATTTTGCGAATATAATCTAAATTAGCAATTAATTTTAAATTAAGAATTTGCAATATTATGAGTAAATTTTTAAGATTTTATTTGATATTAACTTAATTTTTGCTGCATAATCTTTAAAATTTGAGAGTTTATCTGTAAAATTTTGCCGTTTATAGTAGCGCTTTGGATACTTAAGCTCTTTAGCATCTCTTTTGCATAGGGATTTTCGTTTTTACTGAGCTCTTTTAAGATCTCTTTTAGCTTTTTTATCATTTCGTCGCTACTCTCGTTTGAAGAGGTTAAAATTTCACTTGAAAGCTGTTTTGCCTTATCCAAATTCTGATGTCCCTTAGGAGCATAGAAGTTAAATCCGCTTAAATTTAAATTTATATTCATATCAAGTCCTTAATCTAGCAAATAAATCGGAAATTTAAGGCGAAATTTTAGAGGTTTTTAAATTTTACCTCGCCAAAGCATTAAGCGAGGTAAAATTAAGTCTATTTTTTAGGATAGGTCATCTCTTCTGGACGAACGTATTTGTCAAATTCTTCAGCTGTTAAAATTCCTAAATTTACAGCCTCTTCTTTTAGCGTGGTGCCGTTTTGATGAGCGGTTTTAGCTATTTTAGCCGCATTTTCATATCCTATATAAGGATTTAGCGCAGTTACTAGCATAAGCGAGCCGTGCAAATAGCCGTCTATCACTTTTAAATTCGGCTCAATCCCCACAGCACAGTGATCGTTAAAGCTTATCATCGCATCGCTTAAAAGTCTGATTGATTGAAGCAAGTTATAAGTAAGCACCGGTTTAAACACATTTAGCTCGAAATTTCCTTGAGAGGCGCTAAGAGTTACCGCAAAATGATTTGCCATGACTTGAACCGATACCATCGTCATCGCTTCGCACTGCGTCGGATTTACTTTGCCCGGCATTATGGAGCTTCCTGGCTCGTTTTCAGGGATAAAAATTTCGCCTATACCGCATCTTGGACCGCTTGCAAGCCATCTTATGTCGTTTGCGATTTTCATCAAATTTGCGGCTAGTCCATCAAGCGCACCGCTTAAAAACACCTCGCCGTCATGGCTTGTAAGCCCGTGAAATTTATTCGGATGAGAGATAAATTTAAACTCGCTTTTAGTTAGATTGTTTAACTCTTCGCTTACTAAATTTGAGAACTCAGGGTGCGAATTTAGTCCCGTCCCTACGGCGGTTCCGCCGATAGCAAGCTCACAAAGATATTTCATCGAGTCATTTACTTGAAGCTGCGCTTTTCTTAGCATCTCGACATATCCGCTAAGCTCTTGTCCAAGTGTTAGCGGAGTAGCGTCTTGAAGGTGCGTGCGCCCTATTTTGACTATATCTTTAAATTTCTCGCTCTTGCTCTCTAAAGTCTTTTTAAGCTTGCTAATAGCTGGCAAAAGCTGCTTTTGAAGCTCTATCACAAAGGCTATTCTCATCGCGGTCGGATAGGTGTCGTTTGAGCTTTGACCCTTGTTTACGTCATCGTTTGGATGAACGAGTTTTTTTACTCTAAAGTCCTCTCCTAAAATTTCAGTGGCTCTGTTTGCGATAACTTCATTTAGGTTCATGTTTGACTGCGTGCCTGAACCTGTCTGCCAGACTACAAGAGGGAAATTTCCGCACAGTTTGCCGTCTATAATCTCATCGCAGGCTTGTGATATGGCTTTGGTTTTTGCCTCATCAAGCCTGTTTAACTTGTGATTGACTATGGCGCAAGCTTTTTTAAGATACGCAAAGCCTTTAATGACCTCTTTTGGCATCTTCTCTTCGCCTATTTTAAAATTCTCAAAACTTCTTTCGGTTTGAGCGCCCCAATACTTATCGTTTGGCACCTGAATTTCGCCCATAGTGTCTTTTTCTATGCGGTAATCCATGTCTTTCCTTTTAAAAAAATTAATTTTAGTAATTATATATGATATTTTATAAATTTAATCCAAATCATAAAATCTGATATAATTTTACAATGAATAAAAAATTAATCAAGCCTTTCATCTATACAGCAATTTTTTGCGCCATTTGTTTTGCGCTGTTTTTGGTGCTGGACTACGCCTATCCACTTAATAAAAACGCTTTAAAAAGAGAAAATTCGGTAATTATATTTGATAAACACGGCAAGATAATCACAATGCGTCCGAGCAAGGATGAAATTTGGCGTTTTGACGCTCAAAACATACCAAAAGTGCTAAAAGATAGCGTTTTGCTCTTTGAGGATAGATACTTCTACTACCATTTTGGCTTTAATCCTTTTTCAATGGCTAGGGCAGCACTTCATAATTTAACCCACAAAAACCGCATAGGAGCTTCAACCATAACAATGCAAGTAGCCCGCATGATGAGTCCAAAAGAGCGGACATACACCAATAAAATCAAAGAAATTTTTACCGCCTTTCAGCTTGAATGGCACTACACAAAAGATGAAATTTTAAAATTTTATTTCAATCTCGCTCCTTATGGCGGCAATATAGAAGGCGTTGGGGCGGCTGCGAGGTTTTATTTTAATAAAAATCTAAAAGATCTAAGCATTGCTCAAATGGCTCTTCTTAGCACGATTCCTAAAAACCCAAATGCAAATCGTCTTGATAAAAAATCAAATATAAACTCGCTTAAAAACCGTGTCGTAAAGCTACTTTACGAAGCTAAAGTGATAGATAAGAGCGGATTTAGCAGAGCCAAACAAGAGCCTTTTAAAAACCAAAGATTTAGCGCCCCTTTTGAGGCCAAGCAATACTCTCAAATCGCTCTAAAAAGCGGTATATCAAACTCAAATTTAGATCTTGGTTTCCAAAAAATTTTAAATACGAATCTAAAATTTACGGCAAATTCTCTTATCCAAAAAAAGGCTCATAATGCCGCAGGAATCATAATAGACAATGAAAATATGAGCGTTATAGCCTATGTGGGCTCACATGACGAAAGAGCGCTTGAGGGGCAAAACGACGGAGTTTTAATGAGTAGAAACGTGGGCTCAACTCTAAAGCCTTTTATATTTTCACTTGGGCTTGACGAGGGGATTATAACGCCTAAAATGCAGATGATAGATACGGAAATTTTCCTTGGAGAATACGTTCCCAAGAACTATGACAACGAATTTCTAGGACTGGTTTCGGCTACCGAAGCGCTTGCTCTTAGCCTAAATATCCCCTCTGTAATTTTAAACAATAAACTTGGAGAAAATTCTCTTTACGAGCTGCTTAAAAGGCTAAATTTAGTCCAAAAAAGTAAGGAATTTTACGGCGAGAGTATAGCCTTAGGAAGCGCTGAAATGAGTCTTTTAAACTTAGCTCATCTTTACACTATCTACGCAAACGAAGGCAGGCTAAAACCGCTTGAAGTAGCGGGCAAAATCATAGATAAAGACATGCAGCTAATAAGCCCGCAAAGTGCGTTTTTAACCGCTAAAATGCTCTCAAGCGCATCAAGAGCTTACCTTGGGATGATATGGCAATACGCCAAAGATACTCCGCAAATAGCTTTTAAGACGGGTACAAGCTACGGCTCACGCGACATATACGCCATTGGAGTTAATAAAAACTATACCGTGGCTGTTTGGTTTGGAAATTTTAACGGCAAAAAGACGGACAATCTAAGCGGAATTCACGATGCTTCAAGGGCTGTTTTTGATATATTTAAGCTACTTGCGCAAAGAGAAAATTTAAGCTTTATAAATAGACCCGAAAATATAGATTATGAGCCTACCTGCCTTGACGCTTTTGCGTTTAAAGAGTGCAGAAACAAACAAGAAGACGAGCTCATCAAGGGAGTTTTACCAAAGGATAAGTGCAAGATGATTCGTAGCGAAGAGATAGCGTTTTTGCTTAAAAATAACCAAATTTCAAAAGATGATTTGCTAAACAGCCCTTGCTACGATGAGTTTAAAAAATTTAGACCACTGATAGCTGCACCGTTTAACAATCAAATTTTATTAAGTGACGATAATGCAACTAAAGTTGTGCTAAAATGTTACGCATATATCGGTGATGAAATTTATTATAAATTAAATCAAAACGAATGGCAAAAAAGCCAAAACGGCATGGATAATATGCTGTTTTTAGATTTTGGCAAGCACAAGATCGGATGTCTGGATGAAAATTCAAATTTAAGTGAAGTAAATATCGAAATAAGGAGGTTTTAATGCTTTTAAGGTCTTTGCTGGCTATGCTTTTGCTAGCTTTTAATCTCAATGCTTTTATCCTGACGGGTGAGCTTAAAAATGCCGACGGCGAAAGCATAATGCTTGGCATATCAAAAGATAAGCCGTTTAAAAAATCGCAAATCGGCACCATAACGCATAAAAAGCTTTTAGAGTGCGCTCCAGAGCTTGATGCCGTATATGAATATGCGCAAGACTACCTGATCGTATATCCAAAAAACGGCTTTAGAAAAGGGGTTGATTATACATGCAAAAATAGCGAATCTTCGATTAATTTTTATGGAGGAAATTTTATACTTGATTCTTTATTTATATTTTCAAGCAAGGATTTTTCGGTAAATTTTAACGATAAGCTAACCGAAGAGGAATTTGTAAAAAACGTAAAAATTTACAATAAAGACAACCTATCCAAACACGACGTAAAATACAAAATAACAAAAAACGGCGACAAGGGTTTTGTCATAAAGATACTTGAAGAGCCTAAAAATTTAGAATTTTTTATATCTAAAAATTTAAAAAATATAGCGGGCGGAAATTTAGAAGATGACTACATAATTCCTGCTAATCAAGACTCTTCCGAGCCAAATTTCATCGATAATCCAAAGGCAAGAACCCTCATCCTTGATATGCTTGAAGCCAAGAGTCTTGAGGGCGGCAAACTAGCTGCTAGGCTTTATTTAAAAGACTGGATATCAACTTACGATAACAACATCAAGAAATTTATAAAGATACAAGGCGTTGAGAGCTTTCAAGTAAGCGAAACATACTACACCTCAGACAGTATGGCAAACGAGGGGTATTATTATTTCATAGATATCACAAGTGACGAATTTAAGCCTCAAACCAAGTATCAAATCAGCTTTAATGAAGGCTTTGGAGATGACTATGCGCTTGTAAGAGAGCGGGTTGATTTTGATATAAAATTTGGCGATTTAAATCCGTTTTTGAAATTTAGCGACAATATGCTTTATATCTCAAACATCGGCGAAATCGGCATAGAAAGCGTAAATACCCCTACCGCCAAAGTAGTAGTAGAAAAACTAAAAGAGCAAAACTATAGATATTTTTTAAATTTCAATAGCTCAAATTTAAACTCTTATGTCGAAGAAGTTGCAAGCAAGAACTACGAGCTGGGCGGAGTTAAAAACGAAATTTTAAAGCATAAAATAAAGCTTGATTTTCCAAATAGCGGTGATGGCGTATATCTCATAACGATTTATTACGACAAAGATAAAAGAGCGCAAAAGGCGGTATATCTAAGCGATATCGGACTTAACGTAAAAGTCTCAAACGATGAAGTGTTTTTGTTTGCTTCAAGACTCAGCCAAAATGCGGTAGTGGCAAATGCCGACGTTAAAATTTACTCGGTCAAAAACGACGTAATCGCATCAGGCATAACAAACGACGAGGGTGTCTTTAAATTTAATAAAAAAGACATAGGCAAAGATATAGCTTCGGCAACCGTTAGCCTAGGAAAAGAACAAGGGTTTATAATACTTGCTCAAAACGAAAAGCTGAACTCAAACGGATATTTTCAAACCGGCGATAGAGCCGAAAAATACGATGCTTACGTGCATTTTGCAAGCAATATCATAAGACCTGAAGAAAATATAAAAGGCGAGATAATCATCAAAAACGAGCTGTTTAAAGCTCTTGCAAAAATGCCGGTTAAGATCAAAATCAAAGATCCGCAAAATAAAATCATCTTAAATAAAAATTTTCAGACCAACGAACTTGGCGTAATAAATTTCGATGAATTTATCAACTCGGCTCTAACAGGCTCGTTTAGATTTGAGATAATCTTTGCAAATAAAATCATAGGCGAATATAATTTTTCGGTTGAGTCCTTCACTCCTCAACGCATAAAAAACAGCATAGCGCTTAAAAAGAAAATTTACGGCATAGACGAGATAATCCAAGCCGACTTGCAAAGCAACTATCTCTTTGGCTCTCCTGCTTCAAATTTGCAAGGAAATGTAAGCCTTCAGTTATATCAAACAGAGTATAAAAATGATAAATTTAAAGACTTTAAATTTAGTAACGACGAGCTAAAAAACAACAGCTTAAACCAGATAGAAAAACCTGTAACTCTTGATAGCAACGGCAAGGCAAGCAAGATTTTTAAAATATCCGATTTAAGACCTGAATATACCGCAAGTATCGTCGGAGGCGCGATTGTATTTAGCATAAACGATGACGGTAAAAACGTAAGTTCAAGCGAGAATTTAACCATATATCCTTTTAAATCGATGGTGGGCATAAAAGCCGATAAAGACTACGTAGATACCAATGAAAACGTAAATTTCAGCTTCATTAGCATTGATCCTTTTACATCAGAAGAGATAAAAGATACTCCAAAGGCTATCGAGATAAAAAGAAAAATTTGGAGTTATAACTTTGATAGTCAAGGCGTGTTAAGATGGAACAGCTCTTATGAGCTAGTAGAAAATTTATCTCAAGATACAAATAATTTTACATATAATTTTACGCAAAGTGGCGATTATGAAGTTATAATAAGCGACGTTTCAAGCGGGCATAGCGCGAGCGTTCGTATCGACGTAAGCGGTTGGGACTATAGCTCCTTGCAGCCTACAAAAGAGCTTGCCAAAGCTCAAATCAAGCTAAATCAAAAGAGCTACAAAAAGGGCGACGTGATGAGCGTTGATGTAAGTTCTGTACTTAAAAACGCTCTTGGTATCATCACTCTTGAAAGCGACGGAGTTAAAAAATACAAAGTAGTAAATATCCAAAACAATTCCGCAAACGCTAAATTTGAGCTTGATTTTGACTTTGAAGGATTATATGTAAGCGCTACGATTGTGCGTGTGGCTGATAATGACCTGCTTCCGTTTAGAACTTACGATAAGGTTTATGCAAAAGCCGATAAATCACACAGAATGCTAAACGTAAGTGTAAATGCACCAAAAGTTGTTAGATCAAACTCCAAATTTAAAGCAAGCGTAAAGACCGATCCAAACGCAGAAGTTACTCTCTTTGCCGTTGATGAGGGAGTGCTTCAGGTTACAAATCAAAAGCTAAAAAGCCCTCTTGAATTCTTTGACAAGATGCTTGCTGATTTCGTTATTGACTTTGACATCTACTCAAATTTGACAGGATTTAAAAAAGAAGGCAAAGTTCTTAGCTTCGGTGGAGACGGCGCTATGGCTCTAATGGAGATGAGAATGGCAAAATTTGCAAGCCCTGTCGATAAGAAAAACATCAAAACCTATATCAAAATGCAAACAGCAAAAGCCGACGCAAACGGAGATGTTAGCTTTGATGTAGAGGTTCCAAGCGACTTTAACTCCCAGATAAATTTAGCAGTCATAGCAACAACTGAAAATAAATTAGGCAGTAGCGTAAAAGCCGTTGATGTAAAAGACGATATCATCCTTAAACCTACGCAAAGCGCTTACTTTATAAAAGGCGATAACATAAACTACATCTTAAGAGTTATAAATACCACAAACGAAGCCAAGGAGCTAAATTTAACCCTTGAGACAAATTTAAAAGCCAAACTCGAAAAAGATAAGATAAGCCTAAAACCAAATCAAAATTTGAAGATAGCAGTTGCACTTGACGTAAACGAAACAGGCAAGTCGTATCTGAAATTTAGCGCAAATGACGGTAAAGAAACTTATAGTCATAAGCTAAATTTTGATGCTATACACCCTTATCCGCTTAGTACTTTTGCAAAATCATTCCAAGCAAGCGAGCAAAAGACGATAACTCTTGATAGTGATTTTAAGAGCATAAGAATAGATGCGTCAAATTCTATAAAAAGCATGCTTGGGGCAAATAGCGATAAGCTTATCAACTATCCTTACGGATGCTCAGAGCAACGCTCTTCAAGGCTTTTAGAGCTAAACTATATGGTTTTAACAAATAAAGACAAAAGCAAAGCTCAGGCAAAAGCCGATGAAGCCGATGTTAAGAGATTTTTAAATGCAGGACTTAACGACCTCATTAAAATGCAAAAGAGCGACGGAAGTTTTGGATACTGGAGCGAGCTAAGCTATACAAACAACTTCGCTTCGATTTATGCCATAGATACTATCTTAAAGCTTGAAAAATCAGGCTTTGAAATAGATAAAGCGGTCAAATCAAGAGCGATAAAATGGCTTGAAAATTTTGGCTCAAACGACAATTTCCAAGCTCTATACGCAGCTTATATCTTAAGCGGACAAAAGAAGCTTGATCGCTCGGTTTTAAATGCGCTTTACGATCAAAAAAGATACACAAACAGCGCGCTTGACGGATATTTGATGGCGGCTATCTTAAAAAATGAAGGGCTAAGCAAAGAAAGCTCAAAAGTGCTAAAAGAGATAAGTAAAACTTTTTACGATAAAGAGAGCGACCTGCCTGATAACTTCGGCTCAAGGATAAGAAACACCGCATTTATGCTACTAATACATGCAAATCACTTTGAGAAAAACGCATTTAGTGATGAGATGGCGGATTATCTAATCAAACAAGTTGATAAACTCTACTCGACTCAAGAGAGAGCCTTTACACTAAGAGCACTTAGAGAATATATCAAAGACACAAGCAGCGAGAATAAATTTAAGCTTATCAGCGACGATCAAGAATTTAAATTTGACGGACTCGGTGCTATAAATATCACGCCTATCAAGCCTGAGATCACAATCGTGCCTGAAAAAGGTTCAAGCGTATATCTTGGAGTTGCAAGCTATGCTTACAAGCCACTTGAGATAAATCACAAATTTGATAAAAAAGGGCTTGATATAACGAGAAAATTTGTCGGAAAAGACGGCAAAGAGATAGATCTTAACAACCTTAAGCTAAATGACGTGATATACTCTAAGCTTATGATCAAAACCGATGATTACATAAGAAACGGCGTTATAAACGAGCAAATCAGCCCTTGCTTTGAGATCATAAACGAAAACATAGCTCCAAATTTAAGAACCAAAGCGATCACAAATACGCTAAATGTGGAGCATAACGTGATAGCTGATGATAGAGTGCTTACATTCTATTCTCTTAGCTCAGGATACGTGAACGAAAAGGATAAGACGCCATTTACCCTTTACACTCCGCTTCGAGTTGTGATGAGCGGCAAATGCATGCTTCCTGCGGTCATTACCGAAAATATGTATGATGAGAGCATGAGCGATTACGATTTAGCTCAAAAAGAGTTCATAGTAAAATAACTTCACAAAAAGCGGCTTTGTTAATTAAAGCCGCTTTTATTATCCTTAAATTTCAGCCTACTTTTATAAATTTAATCGCCCTATTAGTAAAATTCTGATAAAATCGAGCATTTTTGATAAAACCTAAAAGGATTTGAAGTGAGTTTTTACAACGCAAAAGAGGTTGAAGAAAAATTTTATAAAATTTGGGAAGAGCGCGGATATTTCGAGATTGACGCAAACAAAGATATCCAAAAAGAAGGTCGCAAATTTTGCATTATGATGCCTCCTCCAAATGTAACCGGTTCGCTTCACATAGGACACTCTCTTACCTTTACGCTTCAAGACATAATGACAAGATATAAAAGAATGGACGGCTACAAGACGCTTTGGCAGCCGGGACTTGATCATGCGGGAATCGCCACTCAAAACGTCGTTGAAAAGCAGCTTTTAGCTCAAGGAATAACAAAAGAGAGTATAGGACGCGAAGAGTTTGTAAATCGCGTATGGCAATGGAAGGAAAAAAGCGGTGGCATGATAGTTCATCAGATGCGCCGTCTTGGGATAACTCCTGCTTGGAGTCGCCAAAGATTTACCATGGATGAGGGGCTTAAAAAGGCTGTCAAGAAGGCCTTTGTAAAGCTTTATGAAAATGGCACGATAGTTCGCGGAAACTACATGATAAACTGGTGTACGCATGACGGAGCGCTTAGCGATATCGAAGTCGAGCACAAAGACAACAAAGGCAAGCTGTATCATATAAGGTATTATTTTGCCGATGAGCCTAGTAAATTTGTAATAGTCGCTACGACTCGTCCGGAAACCTACTTTGGCGATACAGCCGTAATGGTCAATCCAAACGACGAAAGATATAAGCATTTGATAGGTAAAAAAGTAATCTTGCCTATCATAAACCGCGAGATAGAGATAATTGCCGATGAGCACGTGGATATGGAGTTTGGAACAGGACTTGTTAAAGTTACTCCGGCTCACGATATGAATGACTACGAGGTCGGCAAGCGCCATAATTTGGATTTTATCACATGCTTTGACGAGGCCGGAATCCTAAACGAAGAGTGCGCACAGTTTAAAGGTCTTGAGCGCCTTGAAGCAAGAGATATCATAGTTTCAGAGCTTGAAAAAATCGGCAATATCGAAAAGATTGAAGATTATGAAAATCAAGTAGGCTACTGCTATCGCTGCAAAAATGTCGTAGAGCCTTACATCTCAAAGCAGTGGTTTGTAAAACGCGAGATAGCCGATCAGGCAATTGCAGATGTAACAAGCGGTCTTGCTAAATTTTACCCTCCGCACTGGATAAATAGCTTTAACGCTTGGATGAGAGAACTTCGCGACTGGTGTATATCTCGCCAGCTTTGGTGGGGACACCAAATTCCCGTTTTTTATTGCGATGATTGCGGTCATGAGTGGGCTGATGAGGGCGAACCGACAGAGTGTAGAAAGTGTAAAAGCAAAAATTTCCATCAAGATCCGGACGTGCTTGATACTTGGTTTTCTAGCGGTCTTTGGCCTTTTAGCACGCTTGGCTGGGGTAACGGCGATGAGCTTAAAGATGAAAAATGGTTTGAAAACGATTTAGCTGAATTTTATCCCAACAACCTTCTCATAACGGGCTTTGATATCTTGTTTTTCTGGGTAGCAAGGATGATGTTTCAGGGGCAAAATGCACTAGGCAAGCTTCCTTTTAGCGATATATACCTGCATGCTTTAGTTAAGGACGAGCAAGGCAGAAAGATGAGTAAAAGCCTTGGAAACGTCATAGATCCGCTTGATAGTATTGAGGAATATAGTGCGGACATCTTGCGCTTTACGCTTGCCTTGCTTGCAGTTCAAGGGCGAGATATAAAGCTAAGCGACGATAAGATGAAGCTAGTAAGAAATTTCACCAACAAGCTTTATAACGCCAGCAAATACCTGCTACTAAACGAGAGCAAATTTGAAGATCTTCACAAGATAGAGCTTAAAACAAAGCTTGGAATTTATATGGCTAGCCGCTTTAGCGAGTGTGTTAAACAGGTGCGCGAAAATATCGACGCTTACCGATTTAATGACGCTGCAAATGCACTTTATAAATTCCTTTGGGATGAATTTTGCGACTGGGGAATCGAGCTTAGTAAAGCCGATAAAAGTAGCGTAAAAGAGCTTGGAAGCATATTTAAAGAGGCGATGAGGCTACTAAGTCCTTTTATGCCTTTTATAAGCGAATACTTATATCACGAGCTAAGCGGTACAAATTTAGAAAACTCTAGCTCGATAATGATCTCGCGCTATCCTGAGATAAAAGAGCAAAATTTAGAGATCGAAGGCATTTTTTCACTTGTAATCGAAGCGATAGTTGCCATAAGACGTGCAAAAGCAACTATCGATCTAGGAAATTCAAAGATCTCAAAGGCTTATGTAAAGCTAAATAGAAGCGAAAATTTAAGCGAGGCAAAAGAGTATATCGCCCTACTTGCCAAATGCGAACAAATCGATTTTGTAAGCAGCAAGATAGATGACGCTGTATGCGATGTAAGCGAAAATTTAGAGGTATTTATCTCGCTTGAAGGAGTTGATATGTCGGCGATGATAAGTAGATTAACCGCGCAGAAAAACAAGCTTGAAAAGGAGATAATGAAGCTTTCAAACATGCTTAATAACGAAAAATTTGTGGCAAATGCTCCTGCTGATGTCATAGAGACAAACAAAGCCGGTCTTGCAAGCGCAAAAGAGCAGTTTGAAAAAGTAGAAGCTGAGCTTAAAAAATTCAGCAAATAAATTTTTAGGAAGGAGAAAGAATGGAATACTTTGGAATAGGTGGTTTTCACTCGGAACGCTAATAGCGGTTGCTCTTTCTTAGGGAGAGAACAAAAGCATTTTATGGGCTATAATTCATGGATTTTTTAGCTGGTTTTATGTGATATATCATTTGTTAATTAAAAATAAAAGATAATAACCGTAGAAAGGATAAACATGAAGGGTTTAGGATTTGGTGGATTTACACTAGGAACAGTCGTTGCGGTCGCTCTATCGTGGGGCGCAAACAAAAGCATTTTGTGGGCGATTATACATGGATTTCTTAGTTGGTTTTATGTAATTTATTATTTTCTATTTAAATAATAAGGCATGAAAATTTAATGATAGAAATTTCGAATTTAATCAAATACTATGGCGATACAAGAGTCATAGATGATGTTAGTTTTACAGTAAATGAGAGCGAAATTTTCGCACTTGTCGGACATAGCGGCGCAGGCAAATCCACCCTGCTTCGCTGCATAAACGGACTTGAGAGCTACAAAAGCGGCTCTGTTAAAGTATATGGCAAAGAGATAAAAGATATCAGCGCAAACGAGCTTAGGCACTTTAGAAAAGATGTCGGTATGATATTTCAGCATTTTGCTCTGATGGCTAGAAAAAACGTATTTGATAATGTCGCAACTCCGCTTGAATTTTGGAAATATCCAAAAGGCGAAATTCAAAAAAAAGTAAGCGAACTGCTTGAACTCGTAGGACTAAGCAACAAATCAAAAAGCTATCCAAGCGAACTAAGCGGTGGTCAAAAGCAGCGCGTAGCCATAGCAAGAGCGCTTGCTTTAAATCCTAAAATTTTATTAAGCGACGAGGCGACTTCAGCCCTTGATCCAAATACGACAAATTCGATTCTCGAGCTTTTAAAAAAGATCAATCGCGAGTTAAAAATAAGCATAGTTATCGTTACTCACGAGATGGAAGTGGTAAAATCAACCGCACATAGAGCAATTTTGCTTGAACACGGCAAAATCATAGGCTCAGGAAGCATTGAAGAGCTATTTTTAAAGCCCGATGAGAAGATGAAGGAATTTTTAGGAGAGGTTGAAATTTTACCTCAAAACGGGGTTAATATCCGCTTATTTTTTCCAAAAGAGGTAGCGCAAAAAAGCATTATAACTCATATGGCGCGAACGCTAAATGTCGATTTTAACATCGTCTGGGGTAAGCTTGAAAAGCTAAATGAAAACGTCCTTGGCTCGCTTGTGATAAATATAGATAAAAAAGACAAGCAAAAAGTGCTAGAGTATATCAAGCAAAGTGGCGTTTTATGGGAGGTGGCGTAATGTTTGGGATAGATTTTTCTAAATTTCCAAGCGTGTTTGAGCGAATTTTACTTCCTGCGATAAATGAGACACTTTATATGAGCTTGGTTTCTACATTTTTAGCGTTTCTGCTTGGGCTTATCCCTGCAGTGCTCTTAGTGCTTAGCGATAAAGACGGACTTAAACCAAACAAAAAGCTGTATCTAGTGCTTGATATAATCGTAAACACTTTAAGAAGCTTTCCGTTTATAATACTCATCATCGTACTTTTCCCGTTTACTAAGATGATAGTAGGCACAAGTATCGGCACAACGGCAGCCATCGTGCCTCTTACCATAGGTGCGGCACCTTTTATCGCAAGACTCATTGAAAGCGCACTAAAAGAGGTTGATAAAGGTATAATTGAAGCTGCAAAGAGCTTTGGAGCCTCAAATTCGCAGATAATATTTAAGATAATGTTCGTTGAAGCGCTTCCCGGCATAATATCTGCCATAACTCTTACTTTGATAGTTATAGTTGGCTTTTCGGCGATGGCAGGAGCGGTAGGCGGAGGCGGTCTTGGAGCAGTTGCGATCAACTACGGATATCAACGCTTTAGACCTGATATAATGCTTTATACCGTGGTTATCTTAATCATAATGGTTCAAATTTTCCAGTCAATCGGAAATTTACTCTACAAAATAACAAAAAAGTAGCATTTTGTGCTACTTTTATTTTTTTTTAAATATTTTTTATCTACAATCTCAAAATTATTTTAAAAGAAAGGATTGAAATGAAATCAGATATGTGTGAAATGTGTCGTTGTGTAAAATTTAAGTCGTCGAAAGACTAACGCTAAGCACAAATTTCTTTTTAAGTGCTTAGTTCAAGCTAAACATTTAAAAAGAAATTTAATAAGCTTCTCGCCTATACTATCCTTTTAAATGAATTAGCTGTATTTAAAATTTAAAGGATAAAAAATGAAATTTTCTAAAATTCTACTTGGTGCACTACTTGCAGTAACTTTAAGCTCAGCCGATAAAGCTAAAACAATCATAGTTGGCGCTACGCCTGTTCCTCACGCAGAAATTCTCGAAGTTGCCAAACCTCTACTTGAAAAAGACGGATTTAAGCTTGAAATAAAAGAGTTTAACGACTACACTATACCAAATTTGGCAACTGAAGATGGCGATCTTGACGCAAATTTCTTCCAGCATTTGCCTTACTTAAACGAATTTAATAAAAACAAAGGCACTCATCTGGTTAAAACTGTAGGCGTTCACCTTGAGCCAATGGGAGTTTATTCGGCTAAAATAAAAGATTTAAACGAGCTAAAAAACGGCGACACCGTAGCGATACCAAATGATCCTACAAACGAAAGTCGTGCATTAGACGTACTCGCAAGCACAGGACTTATCAAACTAAACGATAATCCGCTTAAAACTCCGCTTGATATAGTAGAAAATCCTAAAAATCTAAAATTTAGCGAGATTGAAGCAGCGCAAATTCCAAGAACATTAAATGATGTAACTATAGCTGTTATCAACACAAACTACGCTCTAAATGCCAAGCTAAACCCGTCAAAAGACGCACTTGCTCTTGAAAGCAAAGAAAGTCCTTACACAAACTACGTGGTAGTAAAAGCGGGTAATGAAAATAGCCCCAAAACAAAAGCTTTGAATAAAGCTATAAATTCAGATGAGATCAGAAGCTTTATAAAGAGCAAATACGAAGGCGCTATACTTCCGTCATTTTAATTTACTTTTGGAGGGTTCGCCCTCCTTTGCTTTCACACAAAAGCTTTTAACTTTAATTTTATAAATTTGTGATAAAAGAGATAATTCGTTACTTTACCCCAAAAACATAGCCACAGATCAAGATAATCTTGATCCAAATTTCTTCCAACATTTACCATATCTTGAGAAGCAAAATAAAAACCGAGGCTTAAATTTGGTTAAACCATAAGCGTTCATATTTAACAGATGGGCTTTTACTCCAAAAAACATCAAATGTCTAAAAAACTCGAAAGTCGCTATCACATACCATCCTAGCAACAGTAACATAGTACTTAAAATTCTTGCTAAAAATAGCATTATAAAGCTAGATGAAAAAGCTACTCAAGCTACTTTACACGATATTGTGGAAAATCCTAAAAATCTAAAATTTATAGAGCTTAAAGAGGCGCAAATCCGGCATTCATTTGACTATGTAGATCTGCGCCGATCAGCACAAATTTCGTGCTTGATATGGATATGACTCCCTGTCAAAAGTCACTCTTATCATACAAGATGCCGATAGTCCTTGCACCAATACAATAGTGGCGATAAGATAAAAGCGCTTGATGATGCCATAAACAAACCCTCAAGCGAAAGAATTTATAATCAAACGCTATCAAGGCGCGATATTGCCTGTGTTTTAAATAAAAAGACCTACCAAGTCTCTTTTGAAATAAAGTTTTAAATCAAATTTCACTACAATCTCTCTTTAAATTTAAATTATAAAGGGCTTTTTTGCTTAACGATATTATAAATTTCATAGTTCAGACCGTTAGCGACTGGGGATATATCGGTATATTTTGCATGATGTTTTTGGAAAGTTCGTTTTTTCCATTTCCTAGTGAGATAGTTATGATACCTGCGGGATATCTTGCAAGCAAAGGCGAAATGAACATCATTATAGCCTTTTTAGCAGGCACAGGAGGCTCTTTGGGTGGTGCTGTGTTTAACTACTGCTTGTGCTATTTTTTCGGAAGAGGTCTGATAGAAAAATACGGCAAATTTGTAGGAATTACAGAAGAAAAAATGCAAAAATTTGAAAATTTCTTTAATAAGCACGGTGAAATTTCTACATTTAATTGCAGGTTAATCCCGGGAATTCGTCAATACATCAGTCTTCCTGCAGGACTTGCCAAGATGAATCTGCTTAAATTTTCTCTATACACTACGCTAGGTGCGGGAATTTGGGTGGCGATTTTGCTTGCGGTGGGGTATTATTTGGGGACAAATTACGATAAAGAGCTGTTTAAAAATATAGTCATATCAATACTCGTAATTTTAGCGGTTATAACGGCGATTTATATCTATATAAAAAACAAAAGAGAGTCTTAGCCTCTCTTTTAATTGTATTAAGAAATCTTCTTTTGCTTTGGTCTAAAGACCTTCATTATATTTTCATCGGTTTGTATATATCCGCCCTCTATAAGGTCTATACAATACGGAATCGCAGGAAATATCGGCTCTAAACACTCACGAATAGCCTTTGGATTGCCAGGCAAATTTACTATCAGGCTGTTTTTACGAATTCCTGCGGTTTGACGTGATAAAATCGCCGTAGGGACGTACTTTAAGCTTGCGGTTCTCATAAGCTCGCCAAAGCCCGGCATCATCTTTTCACAAACAGCCTCGGTCGCCTCAGGAGTTACGTCACGAAGTGCAGGACCCGTGCCGCCTGTTGTTAGTATGAGATCGCATTTTAAGTTATCACTCATATTTATGAGTCTTTCTTTGATTAACTCAAATTCATCGGGAATCACCTCATATACATACTCACGTTCACTTGTTATCCAACCGTCTAAAACTTCTTTTATCGCAGGCCCTGATAAATCCTCGTAAGTACCGTCACTAGCTCTATCGCTAAGCGTTAAAATTCCTATTTTTATCTTCATAAATTTTACTCCGTTTTTAAAATATGTGCGATTTTAGCATATTATTGCAAATCATTCATAAGAGCTTTGTATTATATTTTTAATACTCGCCTTGTCTATACTTTCGTTTGTCAATATGTATTCGCAAATTCTTTCCGTTTGATCCTTCATGCCGCGTAAAAATTCCGATATCTCACTGTAAGCCTCTTGAAGTATAGCCTCAACATCGGCAGGATTTGGCACAAGGGTTTTACCCATGCCGTATTCAAAGACCATATTTTGAGCGATCTCTTTTGCTTTTGCTATGTCGCTATGCGCATTTGAAAACACATCATCCCTACTCTCTTTTAGCGCACTCATACCCGCCAAGCATACCTTTATGCGAGAAAGCATTTGCGTTTTAGACTCTATCTCTCGCTCGGCAGCTCTGAAGTGATCTTCCACAAGCGAAATTTTTTCAAATTCAACCCCAAACCAATAAGCACTTAGAGCCTTTGCGCTCTGATAAAGAGCTTGAATTTTCTTCTCTTCGTCGCTATAGCTAAGCACTCGTTTTTTACCAAGCAAGACTTTATTAAGCACACTTTCAAAATCACTCATATCTATTGTGCCTTTGTTGTTCCTAAGTGCGTTTATGGCCGCCTCATTAACCAAAGTGGCAAGCGCGGCTCCTGAAAAACCGACACTTATCTTAGCGATATCCTCAGGCGATACGCTAGAGCTTTTATCTTTCAGATACGATTTTAAAATTTCAACTCTATCTGAAAAATCAGGCATCGATAGATAAATTCTCCTATCAAACCTGCCCGAGCGAAGCAATGCCTCATCTATCATCTCGATCCTATTTGTTGCAGCTATCACTATGACACCCGAGTTATCCTCAAAACCGTCCATTTCGGTAAGAAGCTGATTTAGCGTAGCCTCGCGCTCATCGTTTCTACTTCCTCCGCGCACTTTACCCACCGCATCTATCTCGTCGATAAAGATTATCGAAGGTGCGTAAGCCTTAGCCTTTAAAAACAGCTCTCTAACCCTTTTTGCGCCCATTCCTACGTAAATTTGTACAAACGCCGCACCGCTTTGGTAAAAAAACGGCACGTTAGCTTCTCCTGCCACAGCCTTTGCTACAAGCGTCTTACCAACTCCGGGAGGCCCTATCATAAGCACGCCTTTTGGCATTTTAATACCGAATTTTTTATATTTAACAGGATTTTTTAAGAAATCAACTATCTCGCTAAGCTCAAATTTTACGTCTTTTATGCCCGCCACATCACTAAAGCTTACGTTTGAGATAGCAGGCATCACCGAGCTTGCAAAGATATTTTCAGAATCATAAACATTTACTTTTTCGCTATTTTTGCTTTCGTTTTTTTGTCTTAGCTTAAATCTTGTATAAAAAAACAGCGCACCGTAACCAAGCCCGATAAGAAAAATAATCGCTAAAATTTCTTGCACGATAGGATACTCTTTATCTATGCTTACGGGCACTTTTTGAACCAATTTATTCATATCGATTCCATCTTTAACGATAGAGTATTTGTGTCCGCCACTGGTTGTTATGATTATCTCATCTTGCGCTACCATGGCTTTTTTAATCAAATTTCCGTCAAGTAATTGCTCGTAACTTTCATATATTAGGCTTTTAGGTCGGTTATTTAAGACCACATTAAGCATCAAGATAGCCAGTATTAAGGCTAGAGCTAAGATGATTCCCTTTTTGCTAAGTTTAAATTTGCGCATAGTTTGCCTCACTTTTGATCTCATACTCATCTAATACCACCCACTCTTTTTGTATATCTTTTTTAGTTTTTATCTTCGCTTTGTTATAAAACTGATCAAATCCTTCATAAAATTCGCCGTTTTTCTGTTCAATTAAGATATTTAAAACTGCCTTATTATCATTTCTAAATTTTAAATTATTTTGCGCCACTATCCCTTGGAGAATTTTCATCCTCTTTTTTGCCACATCACCGCTTACATCGATCTTCATCGTAGCAGAATGAGTATTGTTTCTTGGCGAATAAGCAAAGCAGTGCAAGTGAGTAAGCGGAAATTTCTTAAAATTTTCTAGCGCCTCGGTCCAAATTTGCTCGCTCTCTCCCGGATGTCCTACTATAAAATCAGTTCCAAGAGCAAATCCAAGCTCTGCCAGCTCCAAAAACAGCTCAATATCTTTAAGCGCTCTGTTTCTGCGCCTCATTATCTTAAGCATATCTTCGCTTGTGTGCTGAAGCGCGATATGAAGGTGTCTTTCCAGCCAACTTTCTTTTAAAATTTCTCTAAAGCTCTCATCTATCTGGCTTGGCTCGATACTTCCAAGGCGAATTCGCTTTATGCCGCTAAGCTTGCCAAGCCTATGAAGCAAATATCCAAGAGATGAGCCCGTATCCTTGCCGTAGCTGCCGATATTAGTTCCTGTTAAAACCAGCTCGTTATAGCCGTTTGAAGCTAAAATTTTAGCCTCTTTTACTATGCTTTCTTCATCCATACTTCTTGCTTTACCACGCACCGAAGGGATGATACAGTAGCTACAGATGAAGTCGCATCCTTCTTGAATTTTGATAAAAGCCTTGGTGTGATTTTCATAGTTTGTAACGATATTTTTATCGATACTTTCTAAATTTCCAAGCTCAAAAAACGGGTTTTTAAATTTTAAGAGCGAATTTATGTCTTCCTTTTTACTAGCTCCTATCACGCCAAAAACAGAGCTTTTATCAAAAAGCTCCCTGCCCTTACTAACCGCACCGCATCCTGTAAGTATTACCCTTGCGCCACGTTTTTTAACGCTGTTTATATAGCTTCTAGTGCCGCTATCTGCACTGTTTGTAACGGTGCATGAGTTTATCACTACGATATCGGCTTCATTTTCGTTGTTTGTGATATCATAATCTTTTATGTAGCTTTTCATAAGCTCGGTATCGTAGATATTTGTGCGACATCCAAAGGTTTTAAAGTAAATTTTCTCTCTCATAAACTTACTTCTTCGCTATTTTCTATCGGTTTTTTCTCTGCCGCCTGCACACGCTTATCCATATAAAGAGTCTGAGTAGGATATGCTATCACGATATCGTCTTCCGCGGCAAAACTTTCGATGATCTCGGCACTTATCGTGCTTCTAAGAGTTAACGTAGCAAAGGAATTTGTCATATACCAAACAGAAATTTTCATACCGTGAGGCTCGATCAGAGAAAAAATTCTAGGCTCTACGTTTGGATTTTTAATACTGTATTGATTTCTCAGCTTGCTCATCTGCTTTTTAGCGATATCGGTGTAGCCTTTGGAGTATTTGCGCACGATATTTTTCATGATATACATCGCTTTTTTATGGTTTGAGTCAAAGCTAAGCGTGATATCTATACCGTCCCAAACCGTCTTCATGCCTTGGTGTGAAAAATTTGCTATAAGATCGGTAAATATATAGTTGTTTGGCACGAAGATGATACGACCCGCACGGCGATTAAACATATAAGTATTTAGAGTTACATCTTCATAAATCGTCATCCTTAAAAGCGAGATATCTATGATGTCGCCTACGAAATTTTCACCGCCTTTTCGCACCTTGATACGATCTCCTACATGAAAACTACCGCCAAAAACGATAACCGTCCAGCCAAGCATGCTCATAAACATATCTTTCATAGCAATAGCAATACCCGCCGAGGCAAAACCAAGCACGGTAACTAGATAAGTTACGTTTTCGATATAGGCAAAAAGCAAGATAACTATAACAAGAGTGATATTTACCAAATTTATAAATTTGTTCGCCGTATATAAGCGCTCGTTATCGGCTATGGTCTTTTTAGTGATAAATTTAAATAAAAACGAAAGAACTATGATAATAACTAATAAAATTGCAATATTAAGAGCTTTTACAGCCTGAGCCTTTATATCCTCGCTTGCTCTATCCATAGCCTCGCTAACTCTTTTTTCATAGACGCTGTAAGTGGTTTGAGCTATATCTCTAGCAGCGTTAAATTCAACTATCTCTTGCCTAAGTTCTATAAGATCGCTCTTAAATTTTTCATCATCGTTCAGTCTTACGATATTTGATAAAATTTCCTCTTTTTTATTAAGTTCGGTTATGATCTTATCAAGTCCAGTTAAGCGCTCTTTATACTCGTCCTTTTCGCTTCTAAGCTGCTTTATGTAAGAAAATCCCGAGATAACAGCCACAGGATTTGTGATCTTTTGTAAATTTTCTATCTCCGGAGCCGTGATCATACTCGAAAATGGCGCTTTTTCAAATTCTTTTAAAAGCTCTATCTGCTCTCTTAGTGTGTTTTGCTTTTTTTGTAGTTCAAGCATCTTTTCGCTGTTTGATTTAGGCACTTTTTTTAAATTAGCTTCAACCTCTGTAAGCTCGGCTGTGAGTTTTTGAAAGGTATTATAGTTTGAGTATCTAGTTATCCAGATGTTGCCCGATAACTGCTCGTCGATAGAAGTAAGTGCGGTTCTTAAATCAAGCAAAGCGGCCTCTTTAGTGGAGTTATAATCCTGCGCCACTTCATTTGCGCCAAAAGCAAACAAGCAAAAAACCAAAGACACAAGCAACTTTTTCATCTGAACTCGCTTAAAATTTCCATTACGATATCCTTGTTGATATCTTTTCTTATCTCGTATCCGCCAATTCCTTTTGGCAAGATAAATTTGATAGCTGAATTTTCGCTTTTCTTGTCAAAGAAAAACGCCTCATAAAAGCTGTGTGCGTTAGCTACGCTATATCTTGTCGGAAGGTTAAATTTAAGGAGCAAATTTTCAACTCTGTTTTTTTCTTCCGAGCTTAAAAGCCCTAGTTTAACGGCTAGTACGTTAGCCATATTCATCCCGATGGCTACGGCTTCACCGTGTAAAAATTTCTTATACTCAGTCTCGTTTTCTATCACGTGAGCAAAAGTGTGTCCGTAGTTTAGCACCGCTCTTACGCCCTTTTCAAGCTCATCGGCCTCAACGGCCTTAGCCTTTAAAAGCACGCTTTTATATATAAGCTGCTGTAAATTCGCTTCATCTTGCAAATTTGCGCCCTCAAGCCACTCAAACATATCTTTATCAAACATCACAGCCATCTTTATAGCTTCGGCTACTCCTGCTGCAAATTCGCGTTTTGGAAGCGTTTTTAGAAATTTACTCTCGCAATAAACGGCTCGCGGTTGATAAAACGAGCCGATTAAGTTTTTGCCGAATTTATTATTGACTCCCGTTTTTCCGCCTACGCTTGCATCAACTTGAGCTAGAAGCGTGGTAGGTATATTTATAAACTTAATCCCTCTTTGATAAACACTTGCCACAAATCCCGCCATATCGCTTATCACGCCGCCGCCAAAAGCTATGATAACGCTACTTCTATCAAGCTTGCTGGTAAAAAGCTCTTCTAAAATTTGCTCTATAGTGCTTAGGTTTTTATATTCCTCGCCATCCGGCACGCTTATTATAAATTTTTCTTTACATTCTAAATTTTCAAGCAAGCTATTAAGGTGCAATCCTGCGACTTTCGGATTAGTTATAACGGCTACTTTGGTATCAAATTTAAGCTCTCTTAGCTCATTTATAAAAACAGTGTAGTTTCTTGATTCGTCTTGTAAATTTATATCGATTTTCACGCCTTGCCTTAATATTTTATTAACTCTATTTTATCTAAATTTCCTAGTTTATCGGTATAAAAATTTGAATATTGTCGCTTAATTTACCATAAAGCCTGTTCATATCGTTTGAAAAAATAGCAAAAATATCCCTCCTGCTCATCTTTTTAGAAAAAGATATAAACTGAAGCAGATTTTTTTCATCTGAAAGTTTTACGAGCGGATTTTCGCTTTTATCGTTTATGATTTCAACTTTTTTGCCGAAAATTTTAGACAAATTTTCAAAGTGCTCGACGATACTTTGATCATCGTTTGAATTCATAGTATCAAAGTAATATAGCGTTATATCCACATCAAGTTGCGAGCAACAATCAAGTATCACCGAAGAGTGGCTCTCCATATCCTCGCTTCCGCTTAAGATAACACCCTTTTTAAGTTGGCTTAAATTCCCGACTCCTATCTTCATAACAGGCTTTTTGATATCAAACAAAAGCTTTTTGTTGGCTTTGAAAAATTTATTATCGGTTATCACAAGCCCTATATCAAATGCCAAAATATCAGATTTTATCACACTAGCCGAGCATGAGAAATAATCAAAAGATATGATTATGGAGCTATCTTCAAGCTCTTTTAGCCTCTCGTAGACAGGATTCATAGTCGGATTTATCACTTTTATATACAAGCGACGATTATTTAGACGCTCATTTAGCGCTATACTTTCGTCAATCAGCCTCATGCACTCGCCTTGGCTCATATGTTTCATATCCAAAAGCGTATATAAATTTAACCCAAATGGACTAGGAAACTGCCCTTTTTCACGCTTTATGCTTTTAAATACGCTTAAAAGTACGCTTGGTTCGCCTACTATCAGCAAGGTATCGTTTGGCAAGATCATCAAATTTGGACGCGCTATCATGAAATTTGATCCGCGATAAACCATAGCGATACGCCATTTTTTCTGCTGCACGGAGCCTATGTGGCGATACATGAAAGAGCTTCCCACGGGAACTTTGACCTCCATTATCTCGCCTTCGCCAAGACCTATATTATCGGCTATCACTGGCATGTCCGGAAGATAGTCCATGAGCCTAATTGTCATTATATTTCGTCCGTCAAGTAGCGTCAAATGCTTATCTTGGCTTATTTCATTATCGTCATTAAGCCCCCACGTATCAAAGATAAGCATGTCGGTTTTTTTGCTTATTTGGCGTAAATTTCTATAAACGCTAAGAGCTTCAAATTTATCCTCAAGCACTATCAAAAACTGGCTAAAATACCCGTCAGCTGCGCGTTTTAGTCTATCAAGGCTGGTTGGATCAAAGTTATAAAATGAAAAATTTTCTATCTTAAGCCCGCTAGGCACGATGCCCTCTTTGTGGGTTATGATACTGTAATGATGCGAACTGTTCTTGGTTACAAACAATCTTTCTAAGAAATGTTTTGCTACAATTCCATCTGCAATTATCAAAATATTTTTCATAACAACTCCAAAATTTAAAAAGGACATTATAGCAAAATGACTTTTAGTATAGATAAAACGGACGGCAACGCACGCGCAGGCACTTTAACCACCGCTCATTCGACCATACAAACCCCTGTTTTTATGCCTGTAGGAACGGTTGGCGCCGTTAAGAGTTTAGACGCAAAAGATATGATGGAAATTTTAGACGCCAAGATCATTTTAGGAAACACATATCACCTATATCTACGCCCTACGAGCAAGGTCGTAAAAGAATTTGGCGGATTGCATGGATTTAGCAAATTTAACCGCTCTTTTTTAACCGATAGCGGCGGCTTTCAGGCGTTTTCTCTTAGTAAAATTTCAAAGCCAGATGAACACGGAATCCACTTTAAAAGCCACATAGACGGCAGCTCTCACTATTTTACGCCAAAAAGCGTGCTTGATACGCAGTATGATTTAAACTCAGACATCATGATGATACTTGATGATCTTATCGCTCTGCCGGCAGAGCCTAAACGCGTTGAGCTTAGTATAAGAAGGACGATAAATTGGGCTAAAGAGGCGATTGATTATCACAAATTCAAACAATCTGGCGGTGCAGGACTAACGCAAAATATATTTGGTATCATCCAAGGCGGGACGGACTATGAAGCGCGTAAATTTTGCGCCCAAGCTCTTTGCGAGATGGAATTTGACGGACTTGCGATAGGCGGCTTAAGCGTAGGAGAGAGCAACGAGCAGATGTATGATACGGTTGAGGGAGTTATGCCTTATATAGACGCAAATCGCCCGCGTTATCTAATGGGAGTTGGAACGCCTGAAGACTTGGTAGAAAACGTAGAGCGAGGAGTTGATATGTTTGACTGTGTAATGCCGACCAGAAATGCGCGAAACGGAACTTTATTTACAAGCTTTGGCAAGATAAATATCAAATCGGCCAAATTTATAAACGATCACGCACCAATAGACCCTGAGTGCTCATGCTATACCTGCCAAAACTACTCGCGCGGCTACTTAAATCACCTCTACAAAGCGCGCGAACTTACATTTTTCCGCCTAGCAAGTCTTCATAACCTGCACTATTATCTAAATTTGATGAAGCAGATGAGAGAGGCGATATTACAAAGCAAATTTAGCGAATTTAAAAGAAATTTCTACAATAAAAGAAACTAAAATTTTACACAAAAATCAAATTTATTTTATTGATTAATTGTAGTTTAATATTATCTAAATAAAATATTAATTTTAATACAATACGTTACAAAAAAGGAAAGTAATGCGTTCAAAACTAGTTAAAAGTGTAATTTTTTGGCTTTCACTCTGTTTAATTTTAAGCTTAGGTGTCTTTTCTTTTGCAAATTTTACTATTGCAAAAAATGAAACATCCACGCTTATATCATCCTCTCAATACAGCATAGTACAAAGCGCCATTAAATTCTTACAAGGCTTTGTAGGCTCAAAATTTGATGTTGTAAATGCTATATCAGAAAAGATAGAAAAAACCAATCCGACAGAAGATGAGTTATTAGGTATATTACAATTAGGAAATAAAATTGGAAATTTCGAACTTTTATATGCAGGTTTTGAAGAAAACGGAAGAATGCTTAGATCAAACGGCAAAAAACAGTGGCCAAGTGACGGATATGATCCAAGGCAACGAGGATGGTATAAGCAAACAGTTGAGGCTGACAAACCTTCCGTAAGTGACGTATATGTAACATCTACAGGAAACCATATAGCGGTGTCTTTTGCATCCCCTTTTAAAAAAGACAGTAAACTTCAAGGAGTTGTAGGCTCTGATGTTTTACTTGAAAATTTAAGCAAAGAAATCCTAACTATGACTCAACATAAAGATGAGAAAATACTAGCGATCGATGCTAAGAGTAGAACCATAATCAGCAAAGACAAAGATATACTAATGAAAGAAAGTGCTCTAAACACCGAGCTTTTAAAGTTTTTTAATAACAGCAAAGAAAATTTAATAAAAGAGCTAAAAACATACAAATTTTCTGAAAACAATCAAGAGATGATAGCTGCTTGCTTAAAAGATGATATCACTAAGTGGCTCATATGCTCGGTTGCACCTATAAAGATATACTCTAAAACAACAAACAATCTTTTAAAATCACAACTGATTCTGTCTATAATCTCAATAATTTTAATCGTAGTAATACTATCTTTTATACTTCAAATCAAGTTAAATCCCTTAAAAGAAATTCACGACGGACTAAACGCATTTTTTGAATTTTTGCATTGCGGAACAAAAAAATGTAAAACAATACATGTAAAATCAAAAGATGAGCTGGGACAAATGGCAAATTCAATAAACGAAAATATTAAAAATGCAGAATCAGCCAAAATCTCTGAAAACGACTTTATAAAAGAAGCAAATACATTCGTAGACAGTATCAAATCCGGAGACTTTACGGCAACTCTTAATGCACAAACGTCAAACCCTGCATTAAATCAGTTAAAACATACATTTAAAGAGCTTCAAGAGGCTTTAAAAGATAATATTGCCAAAAACGGCATAGAACTTATAAATCTTCTTGATAAATTTAAAAATCAAGACTTTACGGCTAGACTTGATGATAACGGTAAGATGGCAGAAGGAGTAAACGGACTAGGTGAAGAGATATCAAACATGCTTCGTGCAAATTTGTCTCAGGCTGAAAATTTAAGACAAAAAGCACAAGCTCTATCTGAATACATGAACGAACTAACAAGCGGAGCTAATAGGCAAGCAAATTCACTTCAAGAAAGTGCAGCCGCAGTAGAGCAGATGAGCTCGTCAATGTCTGCCATATCTCAAAAGACTCAAGATGTAATAAGACAAAGCGAAGAGATAAAAAACATAATAGTAATAATAAGAGATATAGCAGATCAAACAAACTTACTAGCATTAAATGCTGCTATAGAAGCGGCACGTGCCGGAGAGCATGGACGTGGCTTTGCGGTAGTTGCCGATGAAGTAAGAAAACTAGCCGAAAGAACTCAAAAATCATTAGGTGAGATAGAAGCTAATACAAATGTACTCGCTCAAAGCATAAACGAGATGAGTGAATCTATAAAAGAACAAGCTGACGGAATAAACATGATAAATCAATCGGTTGCCAATATAGATGATCTAACCAGACAAAATGTAATAGTAGCCAATAAGACAAACGAGGTAACAGCTGAAGTTGATAGTATGGCTAAAGATATAGCAGATGATGTGAAGAGGAAGAGGTTTTAGTTGATAACCAATAAAATAATTTACAATAAAGATAAAAAGGAGTTTATGGTGTTGAGGAAAATTTCAAGCAAGATAGCTGTTTGTATATTTTTATTATTGTCGGTAGTGTTTTTTATAATGGCAATTATAAATTACAGTAAGACAAAAGACGTTCTTTTAGATGTTACGCACGGTTCTAAAGAGTCCACGGCTCTTGCGAGTAGTATATTTGTGGATGAATATATGAGCTCTAGGATAAAAGCTGTAGAGGATGCGGTAAGCTATCTTGAACACAACCATGAGCTACTTTTTGGAGATAGGTCAAATTTGATAAAAGACCTTGCTAATGTAACTACTTTTATGAACCTGGAGGAGTTTTTTATAGGCTTTGCAAATGACGGCGAAATGGCTACCATATCATTAACCGAAGACAGAAAGAAGCCTAAAGTAGCTGTTTTTAATATGCAAAACAAGCAATATGATGCGAGAACTCGCGGTTGGTATAAGACCGCCGTTGCAAAAGGAGGGCTTGCGTTTACCGCTCCTTATGTAACTAAATCAAAAGGCTTACTTGTAATGAGTGCTGTAAAGCCTGTTGTAGTAAATGGAAAAGTGGTTGCGGTACTTGGAATGGATATGCTTATAGATGAGCTTGCAAAATCACTCGGCGGGATAAAAGATAGTCCAAGCGGAGTTGTGTTTATCATAGACATGAGCGCAAAAACCATGGTTTATCATCCAGACAGAAAGCTTGTGATTGAAAAAGATGAAAATAGTGCAAAAGTGGTAGAAAATTTTATAAGCTACTACAATCAACATAACGGCAAAACATTTTCATATAACATAGACGGTGATGAAAAATTAGCCGCTTGCAGTATGTACGACACTCTAAATTGGTTGGTTTGCTCTACGAATTCGGTTTCTGATTATGATGATACATTGGGCGATATTTTATTTGAACAGACGATATTTTTTACCGTTTTTATAATAATCATTGTTACCGTCCTAATATTCATCGTCTCTTGTTTCCTCAAACCCCTCAACCTAATTTCAACAGGATTAATATCCTTCTTTAAATTCCTAAACCATGAGATAAAAGAGCCTGCTAAATTAAACGTAAAAACCAAAGACGAATTTGGACAAATGGCATCTTTAATAAATGACAACATAAGCAAGATAGAATCAGCCAAAATCTCTGAAAACGACTTTATAAAAGAAGCAAATACATTCGTAGACAGTATCAAATCCGGAGACTTTACGGCAACTCTTAATGCACAAACGTCAAACCCTGCATTAAATCAGTTAAAACATACATTTAAAGAGCTTCAAGAGGCTTTAAAAGATAATATTGCCAAAAACGGCATAGAACTTATAAATCTTCTTGATAAATTTAAAAATCAAGACTTTACGGCTAGACTTGATGATAACGGTAAGATGGCAGAAGGAGTAAACGGACTAGGTGAAGAGATATCAAACATGCTTCGTGCAAATTTGTCTCAGGCTGAAAATTTAAGACAAAAAGCACAAGCTCTATCTGAATACATGAACGAACTAACAAGCGGAGCTAATAGGCAAGCAAATTCACTTCAAGAAAGTGCAGCCGCAGTAGAGCAGATGAGCTCGTCAATGTCTGCCATATCTCAAAAGACTCAAGATGTAATAAGACAAAGCGAAGAGATAAAAAACATAATAGTAATAATAAGAGATATAGCAGATCAAACAAACTTACTAGCATTAAATGCTGCTATAGAAGCGGCACGTGCCGGAGAGCATGGACGTGGCTTTGCGGTAGTTGCCGATGAAGTAAGAAAACTAGCCGAAAGAACTCAAAAATCATTAGGTGAGATAGAAGCTAATACAAATGTACTCGCTCAAAGCATAAACGAGATGAGTGAATCTATAAAAGAACAAGCTGACGGAATAAACATGATAAATCAATCGGTTGCCAATATAGATGATCTAACCAGACAAAATGTAATAGTAGCCAATAAGACAAACGAGGTAACAGCTGAAGTTGATAGTATGGCTAAAGATATAGCAGATGATGTGAAGAGGAAGAGGTTTTAGTTAATGATCGTTTTTGGGCCTGTAAGCTCTAGACGTTTTGGCACTTCCCTTGGGGTTGATCTGTCTCCTAAAGGGAAGTGTTGTAATTTCGTGGGATTAAATTTACTATTGTAGCTTAACCCTGCCCGCCATCGCCTTGTATATATTTATCTCGTCTTGTAAAATTTTATATCGCTGCAAGATGAGGTTAGAGCGTGCATCAAGTTCGTTGTTTCTAGCTTGCAGGTAGTCTTTCAGCTCGCCCTTACCTGCATCAAATTTAAGCTTATAAATTTCGCTTATCTCTTTAAAATTTACGCTTTGCTTTTCATAATTTAGCAAAAGAGCGCTATCGTTTTTTAAATTTTTATAAGTCGTATCAAGCTCATTAAGTGCTTTTATCAAAGTTTCAAAGTAGCCTATCTTGGCTAGTTCAAAATTCGCTTCTGAAATTTTTAAATTATTCTCAAGGCGAGAGTAGTTTAAAAACGGCAAATTAAGGCTTAAATTTCCACCAAAAAATTTAAGCGAAAACGCTTCGTTTACCTGATCACCGCTTCCGCTTAGGCTTGCTCCTATATTTACACTTGGATAAAAGCTCTTTTGACTCACCTTGACATCTAGTAAATTCTCCTCTATGCGAGCAATAGCTGCTTTTAAATCGGGGCGATTTGCTATAGCGTAAAGCGGCACGTCCAGATTCACTCCTAGAAATTTTATATGATCAAATGAAAACGAAGCGAATTTAAACTCAAATTCAGGTCCTTCGGCAAGCAGGATTCTTAAAGTCTGCTTGGCTAAATTTAGATTTTTTTGCGCAGTTAAAATCCTATTTTGAGCGTTTAAAAGCGAACTTTGAATCTGCTTTAAAGATAGCTCTTCGCCTTTTCCAAGCTCAAATTTAGCCTTTGTTATCGCTTCAAGCTCAATATAATTTTTAAACGCCGCTTTATAAAGCTCAAGACTTTCATTTAGATAAGCTATCTCAAAATAGCTATCCACGACGCTATTTATGAGCGCAAGCTTAGTAGCCTCGGCATCAAATTTAGTGGCATTAAGCTCCCAAAAAGCAGCGTCACGAGAATTTGCAAGCTTTTGCCATAAATCTATTTCATAATTTAGCGAAATACCGCTTTTATAACTCTTGCCTAAACTTCCACCTTCTAAATTTTTGCTTATATCGGACGTGAAATTTGCATTAAAATTCGGGATTAAATTTGCGCTTACGACCCCTGCTTGAGCCAAGGCTTTATTTATATTTATCGCAGCTTTTAGCAAATTTGTATTGTTTTTTAAGGCAAGCCTTACAAGCTCGTTTAGCTCAGCTCTTTCATATCCCTTCCACCACTCTTGCTCAAACTCAAAATTGCGGCTTAAATTTTCATCCAAGATAAGCTTGTTATAATCCTCATTTATGCTTTTTACCGCACATCCGCTTAAAAAAACTGCAAAAATAAATACTAAAAATTTTTTCATCTTATTCCCTTGAAAGAGCTTCGATAGGATTTAGCTTTGAAGCGCTTCTTGCAGGCATATAGCCAAATACTATACCGATAAAACTTGAGGTAAGAAGTGCTACGATAATCGAAGAGTTTGAAAATATCATCATAAATTCGTCCGCAAATTTATTAAACGCATAGCCTATCCCAAAAGCAAGCATTACGCCTATTATCCCGCCAAGTACGCATAAAAGCACAGCTTCTATCAAAAACTGCTGCAAGATATTGCTTTGGCGTGCGCCTATAGCCATTCTTATACCTATCTCTTTTGTGCGTTCGGTGACTGAAACCAGCATTATGTTCATCACCCCTATACCTCCTACCACAAGCGAAATAAACGCAATACAAGAGATGAGAAGCGTCATTGTCTTAGTCGTGTTTTCTATAGTTTTTTTAATAGTGTCTGAATTGCGGGTAAAAAAGTCCTTTTTGCCGCGTTTTGCAGCCAATACTTCAATGAGGCTTTGCTCTGCGATTTGAGCGTTTACCTCATCTTTTACTTTGACGGTTATGGAATTTATAAAACGATCGCCCGTTATTTTATTTATAACAGTCGTATAAGGAGCATAAATTCTAAGCGTGCTTGAATCGCCTATGTTACTATTGTATTTCAAAACACCTATTATACGAAATGGGCGTTTGTTAAAAAATATCGTTTCGCCGATAGGATCGGTATCTTTAAAAAATTCGTTTTTAGTGTTTTGATCTATTGCCATAACAGAAGCCGAATCCCTAACTTCATCTTCATTAAACGACCTTCCGTTCTCAAATTTATGCCCAAGCACATCAAGACTCTGAGCGCCTCCTCCTCTCATGCTTGCAGAGGCCGATTTATTTCTATAAGTTAGTGTGCCGCTAGCAGTGGTATTTGGCGTAACACTATCAAGATAGTCTTGATGAGATAGCATCGCGGTGTCTGATATCGTGAGGGTCTTTTTCATGCCTCTAAGGTCGCTAAAACCTTTGCCCGGATAAATGTCTATAGTATTTGTGCCTATGCCTCTGATGTCAGATAGAATTTGCTGCTGCGAACCCTGCCCCAGCGCAACTACGCAGATAACCGAAGCTATGCCGATGATGATGCCGAGCATGGTTAAAAGCGAGCGAAGCTTATGGCTAAATATCGCGTTTATAGACATCTTAAAGCTCTCTATAAACTGATCTTTATAAAAGCTTATTATGTTTTTTTGTTTCGGTTTTGTAAATTTAGAAGGAAAAATCTCATCACTCTTTACGCTATCTTTTAAAATTTCGCCGTCTTTTATCTCTATGACGCGGTTTGCGTAAGCTGCGATATTTGGATCATGAGTTACGATGATGATAGTATGACCTTCTTTGTGCAAATTTGTTAAAATTTCCATCACCATTAGCCCGCTTGCACTATCAAGCGCGCCTGTAGGCTCATCGGCTAAGATAATCTCGCCTCCGTTTATAAGAGCTCTTGCGATACTTACGCGCTGCTGCTGTCCGCCGCTTAATTTATTAGGCAAAGACTCAAGCTTATCGCCAAGCCCTAGATCGCTTAAAATTTCAGTCGCTTTTTGTTCTCTTTGCTCTTTACTCACGCCTGCATAAACGCTTGGCAAAGATACGTTTGCCAGCGAAGTTAAAGTGCTTAAAAGATTATATCTTTGAAAAATAAAGCCGAATTTATTGCGCCTTAGTTTAGCTAAAGCGTCCGAGTTAAATTTTGATATATCCGCGCCATCTAGCAGATATTCTCCGCTTGTGGGATTATCAAGACAGCCAAGAATGTTCATAAGCGTTGATTTACCTGAGCCTGATTGCCCGATGATAGCTATAAATTCGCCCTTTTTTATGCTTAAATTTATATCTTTAAGAGCGTCAAAGCTGGTTTCTCCAAGTATAAATTTTTTGCTTAAATTTTTAAGCTCTATAAGCACGCTCAATTCTATCTGCCTCTCATTCGCCTATTTTCACGCTCTATCATCTGATCCAGCTCAGCTGCCGAGCTTCTTGAGGTGATGACTTTTTCACCTTCGCTAACGCCGTTTATGATCTGTGATTTAAGATTGTCCGTTAGCCCTACGACGACTTCTCTTTTTTCTACCGAATTATCGCCTTTTAGCACGCTTACGTAGTTTTTTCCGCCCTCTTTTTTTATGGCGATACTAGGTATTATGATCGCATCTTTTACGTTTTCCAGAGTGATTATGTTTTGAGTGGTCATTCCTATGCGTAAAATTTCATCTTTGTTGTCAATTACGGCATTTGCATAATAATAAATCGCCGAAGAGCTTGAGCTTGAATTAGCAGAAGTTGATGTCTGACTGTATTTGCCGTTACTTAGCGTGGTAAGTCCCGGATCAATAGAGCTAATTTGAGTTTGAAATTTCTTATTTGGCTCTGAAAGGATCGAATACTCGACCTTTGAACCTACCTTTATCTTAGTGATATCGCCTTCAGCTATCTCCATTTTTAGCTTTAGCTTCGTTAAGTCCGCTATATTTACGATAGTCGGAGTTGTCTGGTTTGAATTTACGGTTTGTCCTTCTTCAACCTGAACCGATACGATAGTACCCTCTTTGGGTGCAACTATTTTAGTGTATCCAAGATCGATTTGAGCGGTATTTAAAGAAATTTTAGTCTGAGTTATCTGAGCCTCTATCTCTTTTATGTTTGCTTTTGTAACAGCAAGAGAATTTTTGGCATTTTCAAATTCTTCTTTTGAAGTAGCGTTTTTACTAAAAAGCTCTTTTTCACGCTTAAATTTACTCTCGGCAATCTCAAGAGCTACTTTTGCACTATTTAATTTCGCCTCATAAATTCCAAGCTGAGCTTTTTTGGTATCTACATTATTTTGCTGGGTTGCGGAGTCGATTTCAGCTATCATATCGCCCGCTTTTACCCTATCACCAAGCTTTACATATAGCTTTTTTATCTGTCCTGAAACCTGCGCGCCTACATCAATAAGCTCGTTTGCATAAATTTCGCCGTTGCTATCAATGCTTTTAGCAAGATCTCCTCTAACCGCCACGGATGTTATAAACTCATCTTTTTTCTCTTCTTTGAAGTATTTTTCATATACAAAATATCCACAGGCGGCTATAATGGCGGTGATAACTACGAATTTTATAAAATTTTTCATGTATTTACTTTGGTTTTTAAATTTAAACCAAATATTATATTAAATTTTTGCGAATAATATGCTAAATCCATATCTTTAAACCAGGGCATAGTATTAGCTTTGGTTATTTTTTTGAGATAAATTTTATCTATCTTTAATAACCATTGGCATATAATTTCGGCTTTCATTTTAAAATTTTGGGTTTTGATTATGTTCACGCCGCTTTTGTCTATTTTTATTTTGATAGCCTCAGGATATTTTGCAAAAAAAGTTAAAATTTTCGAGCAAAAGCAAGCGAGTATTTTTATAGATTACGCACTATGTTTTGCTCTGCCAGCATTGATATTTGATAAAATTTATCACGTAAGTATAGATAAAACTCTCATAAACATAATCCTAACAGGCTTTTTATCCTCGTTTGTAGCCGCTTTTATCGTATTTTTTATCTGCAAGGTGTTTAAATTTAGCCAAGCCACCGCCATTAGCGCTTTATTGCTGGCGATGTTTGGCAACACCATCTTTATCGGTATGCCTATTATAACGGGCTTTTTTGGAGAAGATGCTCTGAATGAAGTTATATTTTACGATCAGTTCGCCACATCCATACCCATATCAATACTTGGTCCATTCATACTATCTTTTGGAGCTCCCGCAAAGGTCTCTTTAGTTCAAAACACGATAAAAGTGCTTAAATTTCCTCCATTTATCGCACTTATAGCAGGTCTTATACTAAGAGGTATCGAGCTTCCTTCAGTTATCTTTACCGCGCTTAATCTTTTTAGCCAAAGCGTAGTTCCGGTCGCCCTTTTTGCTATAGGTATCGGACTTGGTTTTAGAAGCATAAGAAGCTCATATAAAGCCACTTTAATCGTAATCGCAGGCAAAATGCTAATAGCTCCTCTTATATTTATCCTTATAGCTTTAATATTTAGCGTTGATTTTAGCCCTAAATGGCTCATAGGAATTCTTCAGTGTGCCATGCCGCCGATGGTTTTAGCAAGTGCGATGATAATGAAGGCAAATTTAGACAGTCAGCTTGCAGTTTCAGCCGTAGCTACAGGCGTTGCATTTAGCTTTATCGGTCTTCCTTTGGTATATTTTATCTGCGGATTTTTGTAAGAAATTTCATATAAATAATTCTTAAATTTTGCCGATTTATCATAAACGCCCAACAACATAAGGAATATTATGATAAGCAGCATAAATGGTTTTAGCGCGAATTTAAATTTCAGCCTTAAAGACAATCAACCAAAAGCCTTGCAAAAAGACGGCAATCCCGAGAATTTGAATAACGAAATAAATCATAATACAAATTTAAAGATCGATTACGACAAAGTAGATCCTGATAATCTTTCACCAAGCGAGCTTGAAAACTGGGCAAACGCAGTGGATCCTAAAAAGTTATCAAAAAAACATCTTAATAAATTACTAGCCGTAAAAATGGGCTTTACTAAACCGCAAAAAGAACTTAGTGTTTTTTACTCCAAAGAAGATATACAAAAATCTTTCGCCTTAAGCGGCTATACCACAGAAGGCAAGATAAGTATCTGGGGCAAATTAAGCGGATTTGATCAATCAATAAGCAAGGAAGAAGTTGAAAATTTAAAAAAATTCGTAAATAGTACCAAAGTGCTGGGCATAGATATGTTTGGCAACTACGGAAACGATGCAGTAAGCGTGGATGCGCTTAACAACAATATCATAGGCAAGGAAAGCAAAGGATTTTTTGGTTTAGGAATAGTTAAAAATTTAGGCGATCTTTTAGAAGATGAGTCCTTGCAGATTCTAGATTCTGATATGGATATAGAGGAATTTAAAAGCAGATGGCTTGATTATGCAATAAGAAAAAGGGCTGAAATTGAGATAAACGGCGGTATCAGCGAAATTAAAGATATGAGACCTGATAAAGAGAGGCTTTATCTAGCCAAAAAAGATGGCGACTTAAGAACTTACATAATGGAGACAAAAAAGCATAAATACACTCTCAATATAGCTATTTCAAGCAGTGATAGCTTGGAGAAAATTTCTAAAACGCTAGAGAGCATAAAAGAGCTTATACAAAAAGAAGAAAAGAGCGAATTTAAGCCAATCAAAGCTACAAGCAAAATCATAACTTATCATTAATGATATAAGCAAACAACTCTAAATCTTTCTAGCTCTTTCTAAATTTCTAAAATTTAAATAGTTTAGACAAATTTATCGCAAGAATTTGATATAATCAGGCTTACAATTTGAATAAAAAGTGAAAATATGAAAGAAAATCAATTAAAAAATATAATTTTGCAAAACATATTCGTAGTTTCAAAACAACCGGTGCTTTTTCGCGACCTGCTTGAGTCAAACTGCCTCTTTAACGAAGGTATGCTGATTGATCCGGCTAAGCTAAATTTTAAATTTCGCTACATAAAAACCTATATCGTATATGCTATTTTTTGTGCAATTGTATTGGGATTTTTGATTTTATTTACGCACCACCTCTTTACCAGACTTGATTTTCACCTATCCATAATCAGTGCCGTCGTAGTAACCGCAGCGGTTTTTATAGGTTTTGATATGTTTAAAATTTGGGCGAGAAAGGCCATAAGCAAAGAGCTTATAAAAAGAGCTTGGGCTATACATTTTCCGTATTTCTCGTATGAAAAATACTCCACAAAAGTCGAAATGATCTATAACGAAGCCATAAAAAACGAAATACCGAAAAAAGATCTTGAAAAGTATGTCCTAGAAAGATTGGTAGCGCAATCAAAAGACGAAATTTAAATTTTATAAACCTAAATTTGACTCGGTTTATTTAAGATGAAGCGGGTCTAAAATTTGATTTTTATATCTCATCTTCTCAAGCTTTAAGCTCAATTCTCTATTTTCCTCAAAAAGCACGTCTCTTTTACCGCTCAGATCGGCTATATCGCGGCTAAGATAATAAATTTGGTTAGTAATATAAATTTTAGGCAAAAACAGAGCAAGAGCAACCGCTATAGCAAGATACACGGTTAAAAGCGTTTTAAAGCTTAAATTCTCTTCGCCTTTTTGCTCTTCATCATGAAGGGCTAGCAGATCGTCTCTATCTTGCATTTTTACCTCTTGAAATTTTAAAAATTCTCATCTTTGCGCAACTGCTTCTTGGATTTTGTTTTGCCTCTTCTACGCTTGGCATTATAGCCTTTTTTGTGACGATTTCACCTATGGAGTGGTTATTTCCGCATGTGCAACGCATAGCTTCGTCTGGACAGATACAGCTTTTTGCCCATTTTTTAAATCTGTTTTTTACTATCCTATCCTCAAGCGAATGAAAGCTGATTATCGCCACTACACACTCATTAATAGATGAATTTTCAATAGCGTTAAGCAAATTTTCAAGCTCTGTAAGCTCTGAATTTACTTCGATTCTAATAGCCTGAAAAGCAAGTATCGCGGGACTAACGCTTCTATTTTTAAGGGATTTTGTACCGATTATCCTAGCCAGCTCGCTAGCACTTGAAATTTTTTGCTTATGTCTTGCGTTAGCTATACTGGCAGCTATTTGCTTTGCGTTAGTTAGCTCGCCATAGTCTTTAAAAATTTGAGCGAGTTTATGCTCGGGATAGAAATTAACAACTTCATAAGCGGTTAGCTCTCCGCTTGTGTCCATACGCATATCTAGATTATCACTCTTTAGTCCAAAACCTCGCTCGTTTTTATCGAGTTGAAGAGAAGAAACTCCGATATCGGCTAAAATTCCTCTAATTTCTCGAGTATTAACTTTGCTCAAAATTTCTGAAAATCTGCTCTTAAAGATACTAACGCGATCTTTAAATTTAGCAAGCTTGTTTGTTGAAAATTCTATGGCTTCATCATCTTGATCGCAAGCTATAAGTTTTACATTATCATTTTGTTCCAAAATAAGACTGGAGTGTCCCGCGTACCCAAGCGTACAATCAACCACAACGCCTTCTTTTATATCGCTAAAAGCTTGCAAAACTTCACTTGGTAGCACAGGAACATGCGGAGAATTCAAATTTTTCCTTGATGATTTAATTTGATGTATAATAACAAAAAAAGTTTATAAAAGGTTAAAGAATGGATTTGACATACGCCTCCGCAGAGCTTAGTAAAATTTCGTTATCGATGTTTAGAAAGAATTTTTTCGGCGTCTTTCACGGCTCTATTTCTGCTCGCATAGAACACAACCAATTTTTGATAAACAAAAAAAATGCAATATTTGATAATCTCAAAGAGGAAGATTTCATAATGCTAAATTCCAAAAAAGACTATCGATGGAACGATGCAAGCTTGGATTCTGACATCCACCTAAATATCTACAAAAACATAAATGAAGCCAAATACGTATGCTACGCCATGCCTCCTTACCTCACCGCATATACTCTAAATCATACTTTCATACACCCTAGGGATTATTTCGGATATGTCAAGCACCATGAACTTCCCATATACGACCCAAAGCAATTTGACGACTGGTACGAGCGAGCCGATACTGAAATTTATCGCTATATGATAGAGAACAAAACAAACATAATGATCATCAAGGGGTATGGCGCATACGTATATAACAGAACTCCTTATCAACTAGCAAAAGACGTCGCTATACTTGAAAATACTTGTAAATTATTACATATAGCTCACTCTTATGAGATATATCGTCACTAACAAAACCAAAAATGTTAGTAAAATTGCAAATTTTTCTACTTGAAAACGACGAATTTAAGGTTACATTCACATAAATTCGGTAAAATAATACATAAAATTTTTAGTTAGTTTAAAGGAAACTAAATGATAACTTGGATGCAAAAGCATAAAAAATACCTCGTCGTAACCATCTGGGTAAGCACTATAGCCTTTGTTGGAGCGGGCTTTGTAGGCTGGGGGGCTTACGACATGAATACTAATCGAGCCACTTCGATAGCAAAAGTCGGACACAGAAATATAAGCATTCAAGAATTTCAAAACAAATACAGCGAATTTTACTCATACTATAACCAATTATTTGACGGAAAGATGTCTGAAGAAAAGGCTAAAGAGTTAGGGCTTGAAAATTTAGCCATAGAAGCTTTAGTGCAAGAAAATTTACTGCTAAATTTCGCAGATGATTTGAGTTTAGGCGTAAATGATGATGATGTGGTTAAATACATCGTAGCGGATACTACATTTCATGTTGATGGAAAATTTGATAAAAATCTCTACAACGAAACTTTAAAAAGAGCTAGGATAAGCCCAGCTGATTATGAAAAAGGACTTAAAAAATCCATACTTCTTAATAAACTAAGACACGCTATAAACCTACCTACAAACCAAAACGATACAAATTTAATGGCTGCAAGCTTCTTGATGCAAGATAGAGTATCTATACAGATAGTTCAAGCTTTAGAAGATGAAATAAAAGTTGATGAAAATGAGCTAAAGAGCCTATGGGAAACTAATAAAAACAGCTACAAAACACTAACGGAATTTAAAATAAAAACAAAATTTATCGAGCCGGTAAATTTTGATGTAAATGAGACCGAGCTAATAGAGTTTTATACCGAAAATAAAAGCTCATATAAAGACCCGTGGGATAAGATACTAGATTTTAATGATACCAAAGAAGAAGTTTTGCTTGATTACAAACAAAAAAAGACAAAAGATGTAGCACTTAAAGAGTATTTAAAGATCAAAAAAGGCGAATTAAAGTTAGAAGACGGCTCGTCTGTAGTACTTGAAAACGATACAAGCCTTCCTGTAGATGAATTAAAAAACGCAAAAGCAGGAGAAGTGCTAAAGCCTGTTGAGCACGAAGATGGTTATTTAATTGTGCAATTAGAAGAAGTTATCCCTTCGCAAGTTATGACTTTTGAGCAGGCAAGAGAGCAAGTGTTTGAGCTTTATAAAACCGAAAAAGAGCAAAAAATAGTAGAGCAAAAAGCTAAAAAACTCCTTGAAACCGGCTTTGAAGGAAAAGATATAGGCTTTATCAGCAGAGATATAGTTAGTGCGATTGATGGCTTAAGCGATACTGAATTTAGCGTATTTGTTAGTAAAGTTTTTGATAGCAATAACAAAAAAGATTATGTTATGCTAAACAACAAAGCCGTTGTATACGAAATTTTGGAACAAAAGTTGCTTGATAGTGAAAAAGAAAATGAGTATAAAGATGTAATAACACAAAATGTTAGTTACCTCAAAAATAACGAGTTGATTCAAGATCTAACTAACGCATTGCAAAAGCGTTATAAAGTTGAACATTATTATAAAAGGTAGTGGTTTTGAGCACCAAAATTTTAGGTATTGATGTAGGCTCCGTTCAAATTTGCGCTGTTATAGCGCAACACGACGAGAGCGGACTAAAGATAATAGGCATAGGAACAGCAAAAACTCAAGGCATCAAAAAAGGTATCATAACAAACATAGAATTAGCCTCCAAATCGATAAAAAGCGCTCTTATAGACGCTCAAAGGATTGCAGGAACATACTACGAAAGAGTAGTGGTATCTATTTCCGGAGCATACACCAAAAGTGTAGATAGTAGCGGAGTAGTAAACATACCGGATCATGAAATCGGCATAAGAGAGATAAACCGCTCGATGTTTGAATCAGACCGCAGAGCGCAAATTCATAGCGACTACGAAAAGCTTCATATATTGCCTTACAACTTCAAAGTAGATGATCAAGAGCATATAGAAGATCCTCTCGGAATGAACGGAAGCAGACTTGAGGTTCAAACTCACATCATAACGGCTCAAAAATCATCACTTAGCAATCTTAGAAAAGCTCTAAATTTAGCAGGTGTTGAGCCTGACAACATAGTTCTTTCAAGCTACGCTTCGGCTATTGCTACATTAAATCAAGACGAAAAAGATTTAGGAGTCGTTCTTATAGATATGGGTGGTGCTACGTGCAATATGATAGTTCATTCTGGAAATTCTATAAAATATAATGAATTTTTAGGAGTTGGCTCTGCAAATATTACAAACGATCTTTCTGCGGCACTTCATACTCCGCTTTTAAAAGCCGAAGAGATAAAGTTAAACTACGGCTCACTTATCAATAGAGCCAATGAGCTAGTTGAAATTCCACCAATAAACGATGACGGTAAAGTTCAAGAAGTATCGCTTGACGTGATATCAAACGTGATCTATGCAAGAGCCGAAGAGACGCTTATGATACTTGCAAAAATGCTTGAAGATAGCGGATATAAAAGCTCGGTTGCAGCAGGCATAGTACTAACTGGAGGCATGACTAAGCTTGAAGGCATAAGAGACTTAGCCTCTGCGATATTTGACAATATGCCTGTTCGCATAGCAAAACCAAAAGAAACGGAAGGGCTTTACGAGATCATGAGAGATCCTGCCAACTCTTGTGCCATAGGACTTTGCATGTATGGGGCGGGATATTTTACTCCATATGAGATAGATTCCGAAAAGAAAATGCGTTATAAAGATGAAAGCATAACGAGAAATAAAAAATTAAGAAACATAGTAGAAGACGGAAAATCAAAAGATACAAAAACACAAGAAGAAAACGGTGAGAAGATATTTCAAGGAAGCGTTTTAGATGATGAATTTGACTTTAACGATTTGAAATTTGACAATCCAAAAGAAGAGTTGGCCAATATCGCAGACATCAGCAACGAGAAAAAAGAAAGCTGGTTATCTCGCACTTGGCATAAGATGACACAACTATTTTAATTTAGAAGAGAGGATAAGATGGGTGGCTTTACGGTAGAAGAGAAGAGAAATACTTACGGTGCTAAAATAAAAGTCGTAGGTGTTGGCGGCGGCGGCGGTAATATGATAAATCATATGATAAGAGAAAACGGTGGTGATGTAGATATAGATCTAATTGTAGCAAATACAGATGTAAAGGCTCTTGAAAATTCTCTAGCCTATACCAAGTTACAGCTTGGCGAGAAAAAAACAAAAGGTCTAGGCGCAGGTATGATGCCTGAGATAGGACGAGAGGCTGCTCAAGAGAGCTACGAGGAGATAAGAAGCGCACTTGAATACTCAGATATAGTATTTATAGCATCCGGTCTTGGTGGTGGCACTGGCACTGGTGCAGCTCCCGTGATAGCTCAAGTAGCAAAAGAGGTAGGAGCTTTAACAATAGCCGTCGTAACCACTCCTTTTTCCTTTGAAGGCAAAAAACGCAAAAAACTAGCCGATATGGGGCTTGAAGAGCTAAGAAAAGAGAGTGACTCCATAGTCGTTATCCCAAACGATAAGCTTCTAACTCTTATTGATAAAAAAGCAGGTATGAAAGATAGTTTTAAAATAGTTGATAATGTATTAACCCGCGCTGTTAGCGGTATGAGCACTATCGTTCTTGACTCGGGCAAAAGCGATATAAATCTTGATTTTGCAGACGTTAAAAAAATAATGGAACATAGAGGTATGGCGCTAATGGGAGTTGGTGAAGCGGACGGCGAAGAAGCTGCACAAGAAGCTATCAAAAACGCTATACAATCGCCTCTTCTTGATGATGTTACTATAAACGGCGCTATGGGAGCCCTGGTTCACTTTAGAACTCACCCTGATTGTCCGTTTAGCGATATAAACGAAGCTATGGAGCTTATCACGGAAGCTGTTGATGAAGATGCTGATGTAATCTTCGGGACTACAACAGATGAAAATATGGAAAACAATAAAGTTCAAGTAACGATAGTTGCAACAGGTTTTAGAAACAAAAACGAGAAAAAGCCTGCTCCTGCAACTACAATACAAAACGGCTCAAACAACCCGTTCTTAAGCCAAAGACTAGAAAGACTTAAAGTAAGCGGTGGATATGATAGCGAAGAGGCTCAAGCCATACTTGAACTACCGACATACATCAGACACCAAATGGACTAAAAATCCTCAACCCTAGATCCGCATATCACCCAATGCGGATCTTTATATTTCCAAATTAAAAACTGAAATATATATTTGATCACATTTAAAAAATAAAGAAGTAGTATAGCCCAAATTTAATATATGAGACAAATTTGGGCCATTAAATGCTTATATGTCATGCTCCAAGAGCCGCTTTTACCTCATCGCTTGCCATTGAGATATTCCAAGCCGGCTCCCAGACTAAATTTATCTCGCACTCTTTTACACCCTCAACTCCAAGCGTTGCATTTTCAACCCAACCCAAGATGAGTTCGTGAAGTGGGCAAGAACGCGTTGAAAGCGTCATCGTAACAACTGCCCTGCCATCATTTTCCTCAACATCATATATAAGCCCCAAAGACACTATATCAAATCCCACTTCAGGATCAACTATATTTGAAAGCGCCTTATAAATTTTATCCTTCATTTTGAACTCCGAATTTAGTATATTTAAAAAAGTTTATTACATTAACCACAACTAGCACTACGCTCAATGCAAGACAAATTTGACTTAGCAAATTTAAGCCACCAAAATAAGCCGCAACCGAAGCCGTCTGAAGTGCCAAAGATAAATTTGCCACCCACTTTATCATCATATCATCAAGCAAAGGCACCTTGACCTTGCCTACAAATTTCGCTACATAGTGATACCATATCAAAAACGGCATAATCTTATAAAGATGTCCGACAATAAAGGCATATAAAAATCCAAAAGTAAGCGTAAATACGGCAAATTCTATTTTTTCAAGAGCTATGCAAACTATGCAGACAAAGAGCCAAACAAGAGCAAAAAAGACATTTAAATTCCAGTAGTCATAAGCCTTTCTAACTCTTTTTTTAAGTATCAAAAGAGCTTCAATCAAAAAGCAAATCACACTCAAAGTTATCAAAACAAAAGTTATCTCAAGGCTAAATTTAAGCGCCACGCCGCCAGCCAAAAATAGTGCTATAGATAGCTTGCTAAGATAAAATTTAAGATCATGCACAAGAGCAAACATAGGCAAAAGCACGCTTGCAACGCCTACTATGATCAAAAATATAAAACCAAGCACAAAGTAGATGTGATAGTGCAAAACAAGCTCAAAATCAAGCGCAAATTTACCTGATAGTATCAAGATAAGTATAAATCCAAGCACTACTCCCACAAGCAAAAACAGAGCCGAGATAAGCAGCGCAACCACAGCCAAACCACCCTTTTTAGCGCCTAAAAAGCTAAGCGCGTAAGTAACGGTAAAAAAGAGCAGCGCGATAAATAAAATCCCACCTCCGGCATGGATAAGCGCCATTTTCTCAAGATACATCCCAAGACTGAGCACCAAAACGCCTGCCGCATATAAGAACAAATTTAAAAAAGCAAATTTTATAGTGAAAAACGCCTTTTCAAGTATAACTGACGTAAGCTGATAGAGCGCGCCGATGATGATGCTCATTACAAAGCCAACAAGATATACGTGGAAAAATCCGGCGGTTTTAAGGCTTGTAAGAGCATTTAAATCAACTCCGAAAAATACAAACACGCTTGCAAGCAGGAGCAAAATCCCCACGATAAAGTATCCGCCTACCAGACTAAACGGCGGAGCAAATGTATTTAGTAGCATTTAGCCACCGCATTTTACGTTTGTATCTAGCGTTTGTGCGCTTGCACCGTCTTTTAGGCTGATTATTACCTTTACCTCTTCGCCTTCAAGTTTTTCGTGCGAGATGTCGTAGTTTTGCTCGATCTTTGGGATGAGAGCGACGGGATAGTGGTGATTTATCATCATTACTTTAGCTTTGCTGTCTGCTATCAAATTTAAAGCCACAAGAGCATTTACCATAGGCTCAGGCGGCACGCATTTGCGCGAGTCAAACCCGATATACTCCACTCCATCTTCGCTAAATTTATAAAAAGGCAGCGTTGCGCCCTCTACTTTGATCTCGGTTGCGTTTTTGAAAAATTCATTCATTTTTTATCCTTGTTTAAAATTTAGGATAATTATACTCTGTTATTTAGTGTGAAAATCTTGATTTAGTTCAAGGTATGTTTGATTTATGGGGCAAATATTTAATTTAACAAAGCAAATTTAAGCCGCTTTCCCTTAAAAAGCTTGGCTTAAATTCACTAACTTATTTAATTCTTAATGTAAAAAGTGCCTAACTCCGGTAAAGTATAGCGCCATTCCATGCTCGTTTGCAGCCTGCACAACCTCATCATCACGGATACTACCGCCCGGCTCTATGATGGCTTTTACGCCTACTTCAGAAGCGATATCTATACTATCTCTAAACGGGAAAAACGCCTCGCTAGCAAGCGCGCATCCGTTTAGATCAATGCCTAGATCTCTAGCCTTGTTTACCGCAGCCCTTGCGGCATCCACACGACTTGTCATACCCATACCGATAGCAACCATGGCTGAATTTTTCACATAAACCACGCAGTTGCTCTTAGTAAGTGCAGCCACCTTCCAAGCTATCTCAAGGTCTCTTAGCTCATCTTTGCTCGCCTCGCGCGTTGTTTGTAGTTTCATGTTTTCTAGCTCGCTAGGCCTAACCTCGTCACTTTCTTGGAAGACAAATCCGCCGTCAATATGCTTAAAGTCGTATTTGTCGTTTGCTCTTGTTAGGAATTTATTTCCCTGAGAGAAAATTTTGATACGTTTTTTAGACTCAAACACTTTAAGCGCTTCTTCATCGACGTTTGCAGCGATTATCACTTCGACGAAAATTTCATTTATCTTTTCGGCTAAAGCCTTATCAAAAGTTCCGTTTATCGCCACAACTCCGCCGTAAGCCGAGATAGGATCGCATTTTAGCGCTTCGGTGTAGCTTTCAAGCAGGCTTGATTTCACCGCAAAGCCGCAAGCGTTTGCGTGCTTGACGATAGCTACCGCAGGCGCCTCATCAAAGCTACTTGCAAGCATCAAAGCCGCGTTTATATCAGTCATATTATTAAAACTTGCTTCGCCCTTTAATGCTTTAAAGTTATTGCTAAAGAAATAATCAAACTCATACAAAGCGCCTTTTTGGTGCGGGTTTTCACCATATCTTGTGTCAAACACCTTGCTAGCGGAAATAAACTTCATCTCGCCAAAGCCGCCGTTAAACCGCTCATTCATATAGTTTGCTATCATCGAGTCGTAAGCTGCGGTGTGCTCATAGGCTTTTATCATTAGCGAGCGTCTAAATTCGAGCGCATTTTCTCCGTTTCTTAAATTTTCAAGCACAGCCTCATAGTCAAGCGGACTGGTTACGATATATACGTCTTTAAAATTTTTAGCCGCACTTCGCACCATAGCAGGTCCACCGATATCGATATTTTCTATAATCTCTTCAAAGTCATCGGTGCGTATGGTAGTCTCTTTAAAAGGATACAAATTTACACAAACAAGATCAATCCCTCCGATAGAGTTTTGCTCGGCTTGCGCCACATGGCTTTTATCATCTCTTTTATGCAAAATTCCGCCGTGAATTTTAGGATGAAGAGTCTTTACCCTACCCTCAAACATCTCTGGACTATTTGTGTACTCGCTCACTTCAAGCGAATTTATGCCGCTTTGCACAAGCAACTTATGCGTCCCGCCCGTTGAAAGTATCTCAAAGCCAAGCGAAGCAAGCCCCTTGGCAAACTCCAAAACTCCTTCTTTATCGCTCACACTGATTAACGCTCTCATTTCCTCTCCTATTTTTGATATATCTTAAAATTTCAAGTTCGTTTAGCTCTTCATATCGCCTCGGCTCAAAGCTATAGTCTAGCTTGAAGCCAAATTTTTCATACATCTTAACCGCTATCTCAAGCTCTTTGTTTGTATATAGATAAATTTCATCAAAATTTTCATCACAAAATTTAATCGCCTCTTTTAAAAGCTCTCTTCCAATGCCTTGGTTTTGAAATTTTTCATCAACTATAAGCCACCTAAGTAGAGCCGCGTTTGCAATCTCATCAACGGCTATACAACCGACCAAAGCGCCGTCTTTTACGCAAGTAAATAGCTCTCGCTTGCCTCTTCCAAGACTTGCTACAAATTCGGCTATATCTTTAGCTATTTTTGTTTCAAAAGCCTTGCCAAGATCAAATCTTTTTGCGTAATATTTCGCATTAAGCGAGATTATATCGCCCACACAGCCGCTTGTGTAGCCTTTAGTTATTTGCACTGCTAGCCTTTATCTCCTCGTAAGCTTCATTAATCTCTTGAAGCTTTCTGGTTGAGCGCTCGATAATCTCCTCGCTCTCGCCCCTGCCCATCAAGATATCCGGATGATACTTTTTCACAAGCTCGCGGTAGCGCTTTTTAACATCGCCAAACGGTGCATTTTGTGGCAAATTTAATACTGTATATGGATTTTTCTTCTCGCTTTGAGAATTTGTGCCGTAACTTCTTTGCTCGGATTTTCTCTGGCTGTAAAATCCGTCAAATTTGGCAAACAAAGCCTCCAACACAGATCTATGGACTCTAAATCCTATAGCGATTTGCTCTATTATCTCTCGCTCTGAAGGAGAAAGCTCGCCGTCTATACAAGCCAAATTCAGTAAAAACGAAATTTTAGCTATCGTGGCGTCACTGCTTAGGTTAAATTTAAGATAATACTCGCGAGCTATCTTATATGTGTTGTTTAAATTCTCTTTTTCGGCATTGTAAATTTGCTTAAGCTCTTGCCTTTTTCTTACGTCTCCGCCTAGTTTTAAAGCGATATCATCAAGTATCTCGCTTACCAACTGAGCTTCTAGCTCATTTACTCTGCCGTCGCTTTTGGCAACCTTGGCAAGTAGGCTAACAAGATACTTCGCCTCTTCGAAAACAAACTGCTTTTTAAAGCCCGATAAAATTTGCGGACTCTGCATGAAACCCGAAGATAGGTAGTATATCAAGAGTATTACGGCGATGATTATCAGCAAATTTCCCATCTAAATTCTTACCAAAGGTGATAAATAGTATTTTTTAACTTGCCGTTAACAAGCTCGTTCTTGCGCCATGAGCTCTCATCGTTCATGACGTTCCAGCGGCGCTCATCAGGACGATAAAACCAGTCTTTATCTATTTGATAATATATCTGCTTGCCGTTTGCTTCGATGATATTTGCGATGTTGTTATCATGATAGCTGTTTTCATCAAAGTCCGTAAACGCCCTTTGCCCCATTTCCGAATAAAGCAAAGTAAGCTCTTGAAGCATCTCATTTAGCTCATCATCCATCTTTTTTACATGAAGCCCGATCTCTTCGGCCTCGCGAAAGAGTATCGGATACTCATGCGCAGGATAATCGCTATTTAGTCGCTCCGAAATTTTTTGAATTTTTTCATCGTCATTGATGTGATAACGCAAAATTTCACGACAAATTTTAAGCGAAAGCGAGCTGGCGCGATCTACCGCACCAAATACAAGCGGATGTATGTATTCATATAGGGATTTATACGGGTTTTCGTCTTTATCTTTTTCGTTTGTTTTCCATAGTTTTATCACGCGGCTTAGCTCATCCATCGACACGCTTACAAGCTCGTTGTTTTTATTTGTAGGGCTTAGTTCGTGCTTAAGCGAAGTATCAACGGGAGTTAGATACGCAAGCGGACCCATAACGATCTCATTTGCACCAAGCGCCATCATCGTAGCAGCCGAAGCGCAGTTTGCAGGCACGAGAGCGGTTATGTTTTTGCAGTAGTTTCTAAGCGTACTAATGATGCGAAGTGAGGCGATACCGCTACCGCCGTCGCTTTTGATAAACAAAAAGGCGTTTTGTATCTTTTTACCTTTTAAAATTTCATACATCGCACTTGCGTCGTTTCCGCATACGCTACCTGCGTTTGAGTTGTAGTAAGTGATGAGTGAACCGCCAAGCTTCGCCTCGATCGCCTTGATAAGCTGCTGCGTTTCGTTAAATAAAATAGGCGGCTTGGCTACATTTCTTTGATTCATTTTCTGCTCTCTTATATCCTCTTTTTCCTCAGTCTTCTTGTTTAATAACTCTAGCAAACTCATTAAAGTAAACCTCGCTTATATCTTTTAAATTTTCGCTCACGCCATCTATTTCAAATTTGCTTCCGCCCGTTAGGCCTATTTTGTTTACCTTAAGCCCAAATTTGCTTGCTAATTCACTAAATTTTGCCTCATCTTTTACGCCCACAACAGCTCGCGAAAAGCTCTCGTCAAATATCCATCTGCTATCGCTAAATTTACACTCACATCTTGCACCTATCTCGCTCATGCAAGCCATTTTAGCTAGCGTCATAGCTACTCCGCCCGTGCCAACTGAGTTTGCAAATTCCAAAATTCCTTCTTTGTTTGCCTCGATCACAAGATCCCAAAGCGCTCTTTCTTTTTTATAATCAATCTCTTTTAGTTCGCCACTAACCGAGTTGTATAAATTTTTCATATAAAGGCTTGCGGCAAATTCGCCTGTCGTTTCGCCTATCAGATATATCGGTGTACCCTCTTTTACAAAGACGCTCGGTAAATTTTTATGAGCGCTTTCATTTACGCCTACGCTTACGATAGCAGGTGTCGGATATACGCTTACGCCGTCCGTGTCGTTATAAAGGCTCACATTTCCGCTTACAACGGGAGTCATTAACTCTCGGCACGCCTCTTTTATGCCCTCGCAACCCTGCGCAAACTGCCACATAACTTCGGGATTTTCAGGATTTCCGTAGTTTAAGCAGTCGGTTATAGCAAGCGGCATAGCGCCACTCATAGCGACCTTTCGTCCGCTTAATGCAACCGCCATAGCAGAGCCTATCTTTGGATCTACGTAGTTGTGGCGAGGAGAGCACTCCATGCCCATAGCTATAGCTTTGCCGCTCTGCCTTACTCGAATCACGCTTGCGCCTAAATTTCCTGGCTGCTTGATCGTATTTGTCTGGATATTTGCATCGTATTGATCATAAATCAAAGATTTATTTAAGATATGCGGATCGCGAAGAAGCTTACCAAAAGCAGTTTTGTTATCAACTTTTTCAAATTTATCCAAATTTATATCTTTTATCTCGTCAAGATAAGCCGGCTTTTTCGTAGGACGATCAAGCACTGGAGCAGCCTGAGCAACAGGATCTATCGGAATTTCGCCTGCAAGCTCGCCATGCCAGTAAAGCTGCATCTTGCCGGTATCGGTTACCTCTCCTATGATCTCAGCGTCCAAGTCCCACTTCTTAAATATCTCTACAACCTTTTGCTCGTAGCCTTTTTTGGCACATATCAGCATTCTTTCTTGGCTTTCGCTAAGCATAAGCTCATAAGGCGTCATACCGCTTTCTCTCATCGGAACGCGGTCAAGATACATCTTCATACCGCTTCCGCTTCGCCCGGCCATCTCAAAGCTACTTGAAGTAAGGCCTGCTGCGCCCATATCCTGAATGCCTATGATATAATCTTGCTTAAATAGTTCCAGACACGCTTCAAGTAGAAGCTTTTCGGCAAACGGATCGCCCACCTGAACGGTCGGACGAAGTGATTTATTTTCATCGTTAAAGCTATCGCTTGCCATAACTGCTCCGCCAAGTCCGTCTCTGCCTGTTTTACTGCCTACGTATATGACGAGATTTCCTATACCCTCTGCCTTGCCGTAGAAAATTTCATCACTCTTGCAAAGCCCTAAAGCAAAGGCATTTACTAAAATATTTCCGTTAAAGCTTTCATCAAAGCTCACCTCTCCGCCTACAGTCGGAATGCCCATGCAGTTGCCATAGTGAGAAATTCCCGCTACTGTGCCTTTGACAAGATATCTTTGGTGGCGTGCTATACTTGAGCTTCCGTTAATCTGACCGAACCTAAGCGAGTTCATGTTCGCCACGACTCTTGCGCCCATGGTAAATACATCGCGCAAAATTCCGCCCACGCCAGTGGCTGCACCCTGATAAGGCTCGATAAAGCTTGGATGGTTATGACTCTCCATCTTAAATACGGCAGCAATTCCATCGCCCACATCTATAACGCCTGCGTTTTCGCCGGGACCTTGTAATACCCAAGGAGCTTTGGTCGGAAAACCGCTTAGGTATTTTTTGCTTGATTTGTAGCTGCAATGCTCGCTCCACATAGCAGAAAATATCCCAAGCTCAAGCAAATTCGGCTCACGCCCTAAAATTTTAAGAATATTTTCATACTCGCCGTCGCTAATTTTATGCGCTTTTATCGTAGCCTTATCCATTTTTTCTCCTATTTATTTTCTGATAACAAACCTAATAAAATGCCGATTTGTTTTCTTAAATCAGCAAAACCGTATCGTAAAATCTCGCCGAACACTAATGCTTCTCATCTTTCATAAACAGCTTTTTGTAAATTTGCCTTATATAGCGAAATGAATTCGCCCTTAATAAATTCTTAAAAACATCTGTTTATTAAAATCAGATAAAACAAAGCTCAAATTCCGATCAAACACTTTTTAAAATATGTAATTTTATTTTGATATTGTATTAAATTTTAATTTTATTATTCATTATAAACGGCTATAAAATATAAAATTTCAAAATTTACGCCATAAATTTAACTATTTTACTTTAGCAAGCATAAAAACATAATAAACCAAAATGCAGCTTTGATGCCGGCATAAATTTTATACTTTATACGCTCTTAAATTTGAGCTAAAAAACATCTCTTTTTCTTTCATCAAGACAAATATCGCCACAATCAGCAATATAGCTGTTTGTAGCACCTTACTATCGGGATGTGTCGCAAAAATTTCATTTGTAAGATTTGCAAAAAGATGAAAGATAACGGCAATAGTTATGTTTCTGCCCGTTTTAATATAAAGCCAATTCATCAAAATCACAAAAACAAACACGCTAGCTATAAAATTTAGCCCGTATAAAAGACCGCTATTTGATACGTTGCTATGATAATAGCCCTTTATGAAGGCTAACGGTAAATGCCAAATCGCCCAGTAAAATGCAAATATAATAGATGATACAAACAGATTAAATTTAGAGGTTAAAGCATCGGTTCCGTAACTATGCCACGCCAACTCTTCTATGATTGCAGCAAAGACAAGTATGAACCAAGCGTTAAAAAAGGCGGAATCAAAACTTGGATGAGCCACTATATGAAACTGCTCTACACTATATCCGAACAAAACAGATATAAGCTGAGCGAGTAAAAGAGCTGCACAGGTCATAAAAATAGCTAAGATAAGGTAAATTTTACCCACGCCCTTAAGGCTAAATCTATGCTTTAAATCCTTAAATTTAACTCCTTCACGCCAAAAGAGATAAAGTGCTATCAAACAAGGAGATATAAGTCCTAATAGACTTAAAATGCCTTGCAGGAAAGTTAAATTTAAAGAATTTGGCATATTGCTCAAATAAGCTGCGCTAAAGAAAAACATCCAAGGCAAAACAAGCGAAGCCGTGAAGAAAAACAAAGCCTTGTCGTATCTTATGGATGGTTTTAAAGTTCGTCTATTTTCCATAAATTTATTTTAAGTTGCTTTACAAATATAATACAAAAGCGAATTTATCCCAGTCTTAATAAATACTTTTTAAATTTATTTCCCAAGACAAAAGCTACTAAACATCTCATCAAGTATCTCGCCTCTTTCAAACGGCTTAGTTATAGAAGAAATTGAAGCTATTGCCGAATTTATCTCATAAGCAAAAAGCTCAAGTTCGCTTTCATTGAGCAAATTTAAAGCCCTTTTTATAGCTTTGCTTGCATTTTTGCAGCACTGAATTTGACGTGTCGAATTGAGCAGCACCTCATTTACATCCTGAGCGTCAAGATATACTTCAAGCTCTTTTACTATCTTTTCGGCGCTATTTTTAGCCGAAATTTCAAGCGGATCAGTTAAATTTGATGTGTCAAATTTAAGCTTCAAGTCGCATTTATTAAGTATGTAAAAAATCTTTTTTTGAGAATCTTTAAGCAAATTTATAATCTCAAAATCCTGTTCGTCAACCTCGTTTGAAGCATCAAAAACGGCAAGTATAATATCTGCTTCCTCAATCGCTTTTAAAGAGTGGGTTATGCCTATCTGCTCGATCTTACCTGCGTTTTTACGAATCCCTGCGGTATCTATAATGCGAATTAAATGAGTACCTATACTAAGACTTTCCTCTATGCGGTCGCGAGTGGTGCCTGCTTCATCGCTTATAATTGCTCGCTCATAATTTAGAAGTGAGTTTAAAATAGAGCTTTTGCCTACATTTGGCTTGCCGACGATTGCAACTTTAAAGCCTTCTATAAGCCCTTTGCGAGAATCGCTTATAGCTACTATTTTGCTTAATTTTTCGTGATTTAGCATTAACATATGCTTAATTTCGCTCATTAAATTTTCAGGAAGATCATCGTCTGCATAATCAATGCTAGTTTCAACAAAAGCAAGCGTTTTAACAAGCTCTTTTCTAATCTCGTCTGCAAATTTACCAAGATCGCCCCTCATAGCCCTAGCTATTATTTTAGCAGCACTTTCACTTCTTGCGTTTATTAAATTCTGTATGCTTTCAGCCTTGCTTAGATCCATCTTACCGTTAAGAAAAGCGCGTTTGCTAAATTCTCCCGGCTGTGCAAGTCTGGCTCCTAGTTTTATGAGACGTGAAAGGATCAAATTAGCCACTGCAAATCCGCCGTGAATCTGAAATTCCACAACATCCTCGCCCGTAAAGCTAGCAGGAGCTTTAAAGTACAAAAGTATCCCTTCGTCTATAAATTCATCATCCGAATAAATTTTAGCTAAAGTTGCAAATCTTGGTTTTAAGGTTTGAATATTTGTGAGTTTAAGGGCTAGGCTAAGCGCATTTTCGCCACTTAGCCTAACTATGCATATAGAGCCTACGCCATGAGCCGTAGCGATGGCTACGATTGTATCATTCATGCTTTTTAGCAAAATCGTTTATAACAATAAATTGTTTTCCGTGATCGCTCTTTACGGCTACATATTTGTTTGGAAATTTCTCGCGCAATTTCTCAAGTGCAATCTTAACTAAAATTCCGTCAAGCGGCTTAGTCTTAGCTTTGCCCGCACTTTGAACTTTCTCAATTACGCTTACTAAATACTGCTCAATAGCATCTTCTTGATTTTTTAAAAATTCAGCTATCTCAAGACGGACAAGAAGATTATATTTTGAATTTATCCAGTTATATATTAGATATGAGATTGCGTTATATCTATAACCTTCTTTGCCTATAAGAAGTGCGGCATCCTCTCCGTCAAGCTCAATCAAAACAGTCTCATCGTCAAATTTATCTACATCAATCTTGCTTATATCAAAGCAACTTACCGCAAATAGCCTATCTAGCCCGTCTTTTATCTCAGGCAAAACTTTTTGAATATCAGCTCTTGGCTTTTGCTCTTTTTGCTTACTTTCAATCTTTTGCTCATCATCTTTTATATCTTTATTAAAAGTATCTATTATCGAGGTGTCAAGTATGCTTTTAGGCTCCTCTTTTTTTACTTTAGGCTCTTTTATCTCAGTAATCTCATCTGTTTGAATCTCCAAATTTAAAGGCTCTCTCTCAACTTCCTCGTCGCTTTTAAATGCGTTATGAGATATATCAAAATTTTGATTTAAAGCGCTAGCCGTATCACTCTTTTGATCTCTCTCGGCTTTATTTGTACTTCCATTTTCGCTGTTTGAGCTTAGATTTTCTCCGTTTCTTTTTTCTTTTCTTTTTTTATTTCTATCTCGTCTTTTTTTATCGCTTGAGCCGTTTTGTTTATCACTATGATTTTCGGTTTTGTGAGCACTTTTTTCATCCTTATGCTTTTCACTTCCGTTAGAGTTGTTTGAGCCGTTAGAATTTTTACTTTTATGCTCTTCGTGTGCGCTTCGCTCTTTTTTGTCTCTATGTTTTTTAGAGCCATTTTTAGGCTTATCGTTCTCTCTTTCGGCTTCAATTATAGCCGTCTTTTTAAAAAACCCTAAAAACCCCATGCTTGGATTTTGAATAACTTTTATATCAAGCTCGGTTACGGAGCAGTTTAGCTCCTCTGCGGCCTTTCTAAAAGCCTCTTGCAGTGTTTTTGCTTCGATACGCATTATGCTTTTACCTCCGCTTTTTTATGCTTTTCAAATAGTTTATTTACAAAAATTTGCTGAATAACCGAACATACGTTATTTATAAACCAATACAGCGTAAGTCCCGCAGGGAACGTTACAAAGAAAAATGTAAATATTAAAGGCAGGAATTTCATAATTTTTTCTTGCATAGGATCGGTAAAATTCGTAGGCGTGAGCTTTTGCTGCAAAAACATAGTTATACCCATTAGTATCGGCAGAACGAAATATGGATCCATAACCGCAAGGTCTTTTACCCATAGTATCCAAGGTGCGGCTTTTAGCTCGATCGCGTTTAAAAGCACTCGGTAAATAGCAAAAAATATCGGAATTTGCATAAGTATCGGCAAGCATCCGCCCATAGGGTTTGCATTGTGCTTGCGATAAAGATCCATCATATGAGCATTTAGTTTTTGCGGATCGCCCTTATATTTAGCTTGCAACTCCTTGACTTTTGGCGCAAGCTCTTTTAGCTTGTTCATAGACAGCATTCCCTTATATGTTAGCGGGGATAAAACCAGCCTTATAGCAAGAGTAAGCACTACTATCGCCCAACCCCAGTTGCCGATATAATCGTGTAGCAAACTTAAAAATGCAAACATAGGTTTAGCTATAAAAGTAAACCAACCGTACTCTATAACATCGGTAAGCCTACTATCGATTGATTTTAAAATTTTATGATCTTTTGGACCGATATATCCGCTTGCTTTAAATTCACCGCTATTTTTTATAAATATTATCGCATTTTCGGCAGTATCTGTTGAAACAAGCACGTTTAACGGCTTATCAAAAGAGTAAAGCAAGCTTGTATAGTAGCGATCGCTTGCAGCGGCTATATTTGCGTCGCTAAACACTTCCGTGCCGTCCACATCGCCGTCTTCAAGTATCTTTAACTTATCATCTGCATATCTTATAAGAGCGCCGTGAACCGTGTAGTTATCCACAGCCACGCTTGGTCTAAAGCCCGGTGTTAAGAAGTATTCGCCTCCTGTTATCGCAAGGTCTAAATCATAATTTCCGGACGGATAAAAAGTAAGTTTTTTGGTTACGGTTGCGCCGTTTAAATTTTGCGTTAAAACAAGAGTTTGCTTATCGTTTGTTACGTCTATCACACTTGCGCTACTTGTGTAGTCGGTCTTAAAGGCCTGCTCGTTTAAATTTGTATCGGTAAATCTTATTTCAAGAGGCAAAAGCGTCTTTGAAGTAAGCTCAATCCTGCTTCCATCTCCATTTTTATATTTTTCGTCATTTAAATAAAATTTTGAAATTCTACCAAGGCTATCTATATGAGCTTCATAATGAGCTCCTTTAACCACGGCGATATTTTTTAGTTCATTTACCACAGGGGCTGGAGCACCTGCTGAATTTGAAGTAGAGGACGGTGCGGCTGAAGCATTTTGCGAAGCGCTTTGAGTAGCTACCGTTTTGTTTTGATCTAGTGGCAAATTTTTCGGTATAAAAAAATAATCATAAGCAATAAAAAAAGCAAAGGAGAGAAGAGTCGCCAATAAAACTCGCTTTTGCACTGAAAGTTTGTCTAACACTATATTTCCTTTAATGAGTCTAAAACTTTTACAACATAAAATTTATTCTCTTTGCATGGTATAAACCAAAAATTTATATTAAAATCCGAATTTTGGCTAAAAATAGAAAAAGAGTTAAATTTCTTACATATCACAGGGTAATCAATACCACCTTTAAATAGCTGATTGCAACGAAGAATTCGAAGAGTAACTGCAACAAATGCAGAAAAAAAATTATTGTTTTTAAAGTGCCAAGCAGCAAATTCCGAGCATGTTGGATAGTAGCGACACGTCTTAGGCGTCATTTTAGAAATATAACGTTGATAAAATTTGATTAAATACAGCGCCATTTCTCTTATCATTTCACACACCCAAGCTTTTTTAGAGCCCAACTGATGTTTTTTTGGATCTTTTGATATGAAGTATTTTCCAGACCTGCCTTTACAACCACTACATAAACACCGCTTGCAAGCTCATCTTTCATCTGAATAAAAACCGCCCGCAAAAGCCTTTTACAGCGATTACGAACAACTGCCTTGCCCACTTTTTTGCTAGCTACGATGGCTAGCTTCATTTCGGTTGAGGGCTTATAAAAAAGCGTAGCGTTTTCACAATACCACCTGCTCGCCTCTTTATAAACTGCCGAGAATTCCTTAGAGTCGCTTAAGGAACTAAATTTGACTAAGCCGCCAATCTTTTTCTGCCTTTTGCGCGTCTTGCATTGATAACTTTGCGTCCGTTTTTAGTCTTCATTCTTAAGCGAAAACCATGAGTGCGCTTTTTAGGTGTTTTATGAGGTTGATAAGTCCTTTTCATACCTTTTTCCTTTTTAAAATTTAATGATAAAGTCGTGATTTTAACAACAAATTACTTAAAATCCATTGAATAAAATTTGCAAGCCTTTTAAAAATAATTCAAATTAGGTGCTATAATTTTAAAAATTTTAAAGGTTCATTGATGTCAAATTTTACTATCACAAAAGCAACCAGAGCGGATATAAAGCCAATTTGCACCTTGGTAAAAGAGCTTGCGGAGTATGAGAAACTATCTCATATCGTTAGTTTTAAAGAAGATAAGTTTGCTTCTTGCATTTTTGATAAAAATTACGCTCAAATTTTAGTGTGCAAAATCGAAAATAATATTGTCGGATACGCAATTTATTTTTACACTTTCTCGACATTTTTAGGACGAGGCGGAATATATTTAGAGGATTTATACGTAAAGCAAGATTATAGAGCAAAAGGCATAGGCAGGGCATTTTTAGCTCGTCTTGCTCAAATTTGCAAAGAGGAAAATTTAAGCAGACTTGAGTGGGCTTGTCTGAACTGGAACGAGCCTAGTATTAAATTTTATGAAAATTTAGGCGCGATAAATTTATCCAAAGAGTGGCGCACATACAGGTTAGATGGCGAAAATTTAGCGAATTTAGCAGATGATAAAAGATAGTTTATTGAGTTTTAACTCATACTTTGATAATATCTTGCAATGATTTACGCCGATAAAAACGAAATTTTAAGACAGCTTTGCTATCTAAGAGCTTTTGGGTATAGATACATAAACCCGTCGTTTGGCTCGCAAATTTATAGCGACGTTTCAACCGATATAACCGAGCTTGAAAACCAGATAAAAAATTGCAATCTCTGCGAACTTTGCAAAAGCAGAAATCACGCTTTAACAGGCAGTGGAGATCTTAACTCAAAAGTTATGTTCATAACCGATACTCCAAGCGTAAGCGAGGATATGAGCGGGAGATATCTTGAAGGAAGTGCGGGAGATAAATTTTGCACGCTTGTTAAGCAAAATTTAGGGCTTAGCAAAGATGAGTTTTACGTAACCAGCATGATAAAGTGCAAAACGCCTTCAAATTTAGCTCCTAGCCTAATAAACTACGAGCTTTGTAAGCCATATCTACTGTCGCAAATAGACATAATATCGCCAAAAGTGATAGTGGCTCTTGGCGAAAACGTATTTTTAAATTTAATCAACGAAAGCGAGCAAAAACAGAGTTTTGAATCAATCAGAGGCAATCTTTTGAAATTCAAAAGCTCAAATTTGCTTGCCACCTACTCGCCTGCATGGGTGCTTAAAAATCCGAGCAAAGAGCAGGCTTTGATACAAGACTTAAAAAACATTAAAGGGCTATTATGAAAAAATTATTACTGATATTGCTTGTGCCTACGTTATTTTTTGCAAAGAGTCAAAAGCTCTCGGACATCCCGCCCGCTCATGAAATTTATATAAATTTAGAGCCTTTTAAGTGCAATGACACCTGCTTGCTCGAACTTGTAAAAAACGGTCTGCTTCACAGCTTTTTAGCAAGGTATGAAAGAAGCCAGAACATCGAAGTTATCGAAGCTTTTAACTCGATAACAGGAGGAGCGGGCTTTAATGAGCCGATGTTTATCCCAAGTGCCGATGCCGAATTTAAAATAGCAATCATAGTGCCCGAAAACAGTATAAAAAGCTATGCCGGTATCGTTGCAAACTCCGTAATTGCCTATACAATAAGACAAAACGCAAATATAGACGTCAAATTTTACAACATCGGCAACGAATCTCCCGGAGCTATTGACTCAGCCATAGCAAAAGCAAAAAGCGAAAATATAAGCTATCTGATAGCTCCTTTTACTGCCGTGGGAGCCAATTATTTAAACAACGTTTTAGACTCCTCGATGCTTGCTTACGTGCCTACTTTACATATTTCAAGCGTGGAAAATTTAAGGGCGAATTTGATCTTTGGAGGCATTGATTACAAAGACCAGATATCAAAACTCCTTGAGTTTTCAAACGGGAAAGTTGCTGCGTTTTCTGACGGAAGCGCTCTTGGAAACAGTCTAAATAGATATAGCGACGAGCTTGGCGGAGGGCTTGCTTACGAAAATATTATCGCAGGAAACCAGACCGATTTTAAAGGCTTTTTAAGCGGCAATTCAAGATTGGCCGAAGCTACTATATTTTTAAACGTACCTATCGTAAAAACATCCATGTTAAGCTCGCAACTTAGGCTATATGACGTAAAAAGCGCAGCTCTTCTTAGCACTCAGATAAACTATACGCCAAATATATTTAAGCTAACACAGCCTGAAGACAGAGCAAATATGTATATCGCAAATTCACTATCGGATGTCGATATGGCGCTTGATTCTAACAATGAAATTTTAAGCCAAGATATCAATTTTAACTGGGTCGGCTACTCCACAAGCGTAGGCATGGACTACATCTACACCGCCTACTTAAATCAAAACGCACAAAAGCTATTTAGCGAGCGAATAGAAAATTCTCAAGTGATTTACAATACAAAAATTTTAAAAGCAGGCGAATCAAGCTTTATTCAAGCAGACGCGACGAGATAAACTCAAGCATCTGCTCGCTCATCTTCGCCATGCCTTTTTCGTTCATAAAAGCTACCGTCACATCGGCTTCAAAGAGCAGTTCAGGCTCGCACTCGCTCTTTAAATTTCCGACCTTATAAATTTGCTGATTAATAACAATAGAGACTTTTTTAACCTGCACGGCTTTGCTTCTAACCTCAATCATATCACCAAGTGTTGCTGGCTTTTTAAATTTAGCGTGAATTTCACTTACTACGAAATAGCCATCCTTACTAAACGGCTCTAAATCGGAGTTAAAAAACGCCTCACTCCTTGCTCTTTCGCAAAATTTGATATAGTTAGCGTGATAGACTATGCCCGCAGCGTCCGTATCTTCGTAGTAAATTCTAAATTTCATATACATTCCTTAAAATTATTCTTCTCTTGCTTTGCGTTTAGATCACACCTTGCGCCACGCGTTACCATTAAAGATTGCTCATAAAAGATCAAAAGCGTCACAGAAACGCCCACTCCAAGCGCAAGAGAAACCGCAACGGTGGTTAGCGCATTATCAAAAAAAAGCATTAGATAAGTGATCTTTTGAGAAATTTCGCTACTGTTTGTAAAAGAAAACAGAGCCAAAATACTCTTGTAAGCGTAAATTCCCGGCACCATCGGCAAAAGCGCGGGAAAAGCTATGATCTCGGCAGGTACTTTTAGTTTGCGAGCAAAAAATATCCCTAAAATTCCAACCAAAAAAGATGCAAAAAGAGTAGCGATCGAGATAGAAAAAATTTCACTCTTTAGCATCATAAACCTACTTGCATGAGCAAGTGCGGCAAGTGCCGCGGAGTAGATCAAAGTGCGTTTCGGAGGAGAGCTTGCATAAGCAAAGCCAAGCCCGGCAATCGCCGCAAAAAACGCATCCGTAAGAGTTAAAACAATAAGATCAAACATTTAAAAGCTCTATATTTGAAATGGCAATCGTCATATAAACGCCTATTGCGATACAGATTATCAAAAGTCCGGTGTTTAGCCCTCTACTAATGCCAACGAGCGTGTTTTCATTAAGTATGTCAAAGACCGAATTTATAAGTAAAACGCCCGGCATTAAAAACAAAATACTTGATCCAATCGCCACATCAGGCGTATTTGAAACTCCAAGATAAACTCCAAGATAAGCGATAAAAGACGAGATAAAAGAGACTATTATGTATTGAATTTTTAAATTTATGCCAAATTTACTAAACAGATGTCTTAGATAAAATCCGATAAAAGTAGCCACAAAAACACTTGCCATCGAGCCTATATCCCCGCCAAAGAGCTTGCAAAAAGCCGAATTTGCAAAACTCATCAAGATAAGCGATACGCCGAAATTTCGCTTAGTGTGGCTTATAATCTCGTTAAAAAAGCTTCTTGCTCTTTTAAGCGAAATTTGCTCGTCATAAATTTGCCAGCTAAGAGCGCTCAGCTCGGATATGAGGTTAAAGCTGATAGGCATTGTAGCGCTTGATTTTACGTATGTTCGGCGGATCGAATTATCATTTGGATCCATCACGCTTATAGTAAAGTGCTTTACAAATATAGTAAGGCTCACGTCGTATCCGTAAGCGCGCGCTATCCTACTTACGCAGCGATCTATGCGGGCAGTATAAGTGCCTATGCTTAGCATCTTCGCAGCGTAGTCGATCAAAAAATCAGTCACCTCTTGGATATCGGGCTTTTCTTGCATAAATTTGCCTTAAGCCTCTTTTGCACGTGGAAATTTGATAAAAAAGAGCAAAAGCTGAGCAACCATCATCACTTTCATCACAAGCTCGCTTGCCTTATGCATCTGAAAAAACTCAGGCGTCGTGGTTCCCGCTTCACCCAAAGCCTGCGCGTTTAGCACGTAAGGAGTAAAATAAAAGACAAAAGATGCAGTCAGAGCAAAATTTATAAGCGCGAGCATAAAAGAGCTGAATTTTAAAGCAAACTTAACGTCGCTTCTAAGCGCAAAAAGCTCGTAAACAAGTGCCAAAATCGCAACTGCGATTAAAACGTAGTTAAATTTTACAAATATATTTGTCATCAAAAGTCCGCTTTGAAAATGTGTCAAAACGCCCTCTCCTATGATACTCTGCGGATAAAAAAGCGTAGGCGCGATAAAAGCTCCTATTGAAATTTCTATGCCGATTAGAGCCGCTAAAAGCAAAAGATATAAACCTTTCATATTTTTCCTTTAAATTTGATATTTGAATTTGGCGACAAATCCCCTGTCAAAACCCGCCAAATCCTTATAAAATTTAGCCTCAAATCGGTTTATCTCAAGGGCTTTTGCCATACTTTCTTTTTGATCGTAACCCATCTCGCAAACGAGATTTTTTACATTACGATTTCTTGCTTGCAAGATGATGTTTTTTAAAATTTCATCGCCGTTTTTACCGCCAAATAGCGCCTCATGCGGCTCATTTAGCACGAATTTGCTAAGCTTATGGCCGTCTGCTATATAAGGCGGATTTGAAACGACTAGATCAAATTCGCCACAAGCCTCGTCCATATAGGCGCAATGAATAAAATTTATGCGCTTTTCTACACCGAATTTAACGGCATTTTTATGCGCTAGCTTTAAAGCTTTTTCGTTTATATCGGTTGCCGTTATCAAGGCGTTTGAATTAAGTGCCAAGCATACACTTACAATCCCGCTTCCAACGCCTATCTCACAAACTTTTGGGGCGTTAAATTCGCGTAAAATTTCAAGCGATTTTTCAACCAAAATTTCAGTCTCGGGACGAGGGATTAAAACTCCGCTTTCAACTAAAAATTCAAGCCCGTAAAAGCCTGCTTTACCCGTTATATACTCAAGCGGCTCGCAAGAAGCAAACCTATCAATAAGGGCAAAATACTCATCCTTAGCTTCAAGCTCTTTACTTAAATTTAAAAACACCCACTCTATGCTCACGCCAAGATGATGCATAAGCAAAATTTTAGCAACTCTTGCGGGATTTTCGCATAAAGATGAAATTTGAGCACTCGCCTCTTTTAGCGCCTCATCTATTCTCATTTTTTAGCTCATTTATACGCTCATAAAGGCTAGGGTGTGAGTGATAGATAAAAGCATAAGCAGGATGCGCCTTAGGGAAAGCCCTATTTTCGCTAGCCAGCTTCTTAAGAGCACTTATCATGTCATCTTTACTCTTTACGCTTGCACCGAATTTATCCGCGCCAAACTCGTTATTTCTGCTTACTGCCGAGATAACCGGGCTAAAAACGAAGCTAAAAATCGGCGAGAAAAGAAGCATAAATACGATTATCGCTCCGCCCTCTTTCTCAAGCCCAAGCGCGTTATATGCAGACGCGGGAATGTTTCCAAACAGAGCAAACATCGCAAGTAGCATCACGGCGCTAAGAGCTATCATCTTAAATAGATCCTTATGCTTAAAGTGTCCTAATTCATGACCCAAAACGGCGATTATCTCATCTAGGCTAAGCTTTTTTATAAGCGTGTCAAAAAGCACCACGCGCTTTGTCGCTCCAAGTCCGCCAAAGTAAGCATTTAGCCTGTTATCTCGCTTGCTTGCGTCCATACTAAACACACCGCTACTTTTAAATCCGCAACTATTAAGCAGCCCTTCTATAGAGCTTTTAAGCTCGCCTTCTTCAAGAGGTTGCATCTTGTTAAAAAGAGGCGCGATTATGGTCGGATAGATCAAATTTATCATTAAAACTATCACAAAACTAAGAGAAAAAGCCCATAACCACCAAAGCTCGCCCAAAAAATCGATACAAAGCAATATAAGCCAGACAAAAAGCGAGCCGAAAACAAGAGTTAAGGCAAGAGCTTTTAAAGTATCCATTATAAAAATTTTTGGAGTCGTGTTTGAAAATCCGTGTTTTTTATCCTTAACAAAGGTTTCATATATGCCAAACGGCAACTCAAGAATGGAGGATATGATTATAAAGCTCATCACAAAGATTATATTTTCGCTTACAGAGCCGCCTTTAAGCGTGATATCTGCTAAAAATTTAAGCCCCCAAAACGCCCAGATCATAAATATACCCAAATGATAAACAAGGCTTGCTATCTGAAATTTTTGGTTTGCGATAGCTATTTTAGCCGCACTTTTATACTCTTCCTCGCTAAGCACGACGGCTTTAGCCCTGCTCTCTTTAGCTATAAAATTTATCTGTAAAAACGCCAGATAAATTTTAACTAAAGTGTATATAAAAAATATAGTTATTAAAAGATTAAACATCTATTTCCTTATTATAAATTATAAATTTTGCAAAATACTATCAAAATTTAGTAAATCATTTCAAAAAATTGTCGTAAAAACTGCTTGCAAAAACGATCAAAATCACAAACGGAATTATATATTTTACATACAAAAACCATAAGTTGATTATCTTTTTGTGATTTTCGCTTCCTTGTAAAATTTCAGCCTTCGCCTCATCCTTTAAAACCCAGCCGACAAATATCGCACAAAGTAAAGACGTAAGCACGAAAAATATCGTCGCACTTATGGCGTCATAAGCGTCAAAGATATTTTTACCGAAAATTTTTACTTCGCTTAGCAAATTCGTAGCCATTAAAGAAGGTAAATTTCCAAGCACAAAAATAGCCGATAGCACTATCAAAATAGCTTTTTTGCGATCTATTTTCATCTTTTCTTGAAGTGTAGTTATAAGCACTTCATAAATAGGAAGCGAAGTAGTAAGAGCCGCTATCATAAGCAATGTAAAAAACGTAACCGCAAAAACGCCTCCAAACGGCATGTGCGAAAATACTATCGGGAGGCTTTTAAACACAAGGCTTGGCCCGCTATCAGGCGTTACTCCAAAGCTAAAAAGCGAAGGAAATATCATAAAGCCCGCAAGCACGGCTATAACGGTGTTTAAAATTCCAGTTATCACCGAAATTTTAACCAGCGCTTCGTCTTTTTTAACAAAGCTGGAAAGCGTTATCATCACGCCAAATCCAAGCGAAAGCGCAAAAAACACCTGCCCAAGAACATCTATAAAAAGCTTCATGCTGATCTTTGAAAAATCAGGCGTGAGATAAAATTTAATCCCTTCCATAGCTCCTTCAAGAGTTATGTTTTTAACCACCATTGTAATCATAAGCAAAAAGAGTATCGGCATGAGATACTTAGCCGCCTTTTCGATCCCTTCAACCGCGCCTTGAGTTAAGATGATGTAATTTACCATAACAAAAACCAAGGTAGCAAAGCCGACTGCAAAAGGATTATTTACGATATTTTGCTCATAAAACGCACTTGTCGTGGCAAAATCAACAACTCTTGAGAGATCAAGCGACCCAAATAAAATTTGCGCTATATAATTTAGCACCCAGCCGCCTATAACCATATAATAAGCCATTATCCCAAAGGCTCCCACCAAGCTCATATAGCCTGCCACTCGCCAAATTTTGGCTATCTTTTTACCGTTTGCAACACCGCTAAAAGAGTCTATGACATTTACTTTAAGGCGCCTTCCGATAGCGTTTTCAACTAAGATCATCGGAATTCCTATTACGATCATAGCTATACAAAAGGTAAGCACATACGCCCCGCCTCCGTTTTGACCGACCAGATAAGGAAACCGCCAAGTCGCGCCAAAACCGACCGTAGCGCCCGCAATAGCAAGTATATAAGTAAGTCTTGAACTCCAAGATCCTCTTTTCATAAATCATCCTTCAAAAAAAGGATGATTATATAAAAATTTACTTAAATTTAAGCCTACACGCCTCTAATGGTATGCAAAAACTGCATGTGTTTGCGGTACTGCTCAACGATGTCGTTTATGATAGTAGCCTCGCTCCAGCCGAGTATATCATAGTCTTGTCCGCCCTCTTTTAAAAACACTTCGGCTCTGTAATACAAATCATCACCTTCAAGAGCTCTGGTATAATCAGGGCTTTCCATTCTAACCAGCTTTACTCCGTAGCTAAAGTCCATCTCATCGCCAAGCCCTACGACCAAATTTATAAAATTTCGCTTTTCGTCCTTTGAAATTTTAGCCTGCAAGCCGTTTTTCTCAAATTCAGCCCTCACCTCATCAAAGACCTTTTCGATAACCTCGCTTATAAATTTGTCCGCGTTTTTCTTATTTGGTAGCGATATGATCGTTTTTAACCTCTCTTGCCAAGTTTTAGACATCTCAGAAACGGGCATGTTGGCTAAATTTCTACTTTGTTTTTTTATGAGATCTACTCTAAGAGCCTGAAAAAGCCCGTAAATAGCTACCAAAAGCGCAATAGTAAAAGGAAGTGCGGAAGCTATCGTCATAGCCTGAAGCGAGGCTAGTCCGCCACCGAGCATAAGAAAGCAAGACACAACACCAATCGCCGCTCCCCAGAAAATTTTCTGCCAAAGAGGAGTTTTGTCCTTGCCGTTTGAGCAAAGCATATTCATAATCATCGCCGCAGAGTCAGCCGAAGTAATGAAAAATATCGCGATCATAATCACGGCTATAGTGCCAAGCAGACTTGAAAATTTAAAGCTATCTAAAAACATAAAAAGAGCCGATGCGGTATTTGAATTTGCAGCTTCGGCGAGCTCGCTAAATCCGCTTTGAACAAGAGTTATCGCGCTGTTTCCAAAGAAAGTCATCCACATAAACGTAAATCCTGTAGGCACCAAAAGCGCTCCTACGACAAACTCTCTTATTGTTCTACCCTTTGAAATCCTAGCGATAAAAAGCCCTACAAAAGGCGACCAAGAGAGCCACCATGCCCAGTAAAGAAGCGTCCAACCGCCAAGCCAAGAGCTGTTTGCTTTTTGATACGCGTAGAGGTTAAAGGTATTTGAGATAAGCGTGGATACGTAGTTGCCGCTATTTTGCACGAGCCTTTGAAGAAGATCGGTAGTATTTCCTAAAAACAATATAAAAAGCATAAATATAATAGCCATGATGATGTTTGAATTTGAAAGAATTTTTATGCCCTTATCCACTCCGCTTGCGGCTGAAACTGTAGCCAGCAGACATAACACTACAAGCAAAGTTATATGCATACTAGGAGCTCCAAATACGTGAGTAAGTCCGGCATTTACCTGCACGACTCCATATCCAAGAGAAGTCGCCACCCCAAAAAGTGTCGCAACCACTGCAAAAACGTCTATCACATCTCCGATCTTGCCGTAAATTCGCTCGCCTATAAGCGGATAAAAAGCCGATCTAAGAGTAAGAGGAAGGTTATGTCTATACGCAAAAAATGCAAGTATCAGTGCGACGATAGCGTAAGTAGCCCAAGCGCCCACACCCCAGTGAAAGAAAGTGATATTCATAGCAAGCTTGGCAGCCTCCATGCTTTTAGGCTCACCGACAGGTGGGTTAAGATAGTGCATAAGCGGTTCACTCACGCCAAAAAACACAAGCCCTATACCCATACCCGCGGCAAACAGCATGCCAAACCAAGATAAATTCGCATATTCGGGCTTTGAGTGATCGGCTCCTAGCTTTATATCTCCAAATTTGCTAAATCCCAGCATAATGACACAAAGCACGATAATGGCGATAGCAAGCACATAAAACCAACCAAATTTGATAGTGATGAAATCTTGCATGGATTTAAAAAATTCGCTTGATCTCTCAGGAAAAACAACAGAAAAAATAGCAATCATAAATATGATAAATACGGATGGATAAAATACAGATGTGTTAAATTTCGAGTTTTTTATAAAGGTCATAAATCTCCTTGTTTATTTTAAGCTTGCTTTTAACTTACTTGAATTTTGTAAATAAGTCAAATAAATTATAAATGTAAAGCGTATTCAATCCTTAAATTTAGGGAAAGTAACAGTCAAATTTCATTCCGCTAAATTTTGATAAAGAGTTTTATAAAGTATTTTTAGAAGCAATGCAAATTTGAATTTGTATAAATTTCCAAATTTTGCTTTTAGGCTCTGTTTTTGGGATATAAATTAAATTTAGCCGCTTTAAATTTCAATCCTACAATTTATAAAATTTGAAATTTTTAAAATTCTAATCAATATTTTTTATTATTTAAGAAATATTTTATTTTAAATAAGTATAATTCCGAAATAATAAATTTTATTAAAAGGAAAAAATTATGAGACAACTAACAACTACTTCGGGCAATCCAATCGCCGACAACCAAAACTCGCTAACGGCAGGGGCTCGCGGTGGCGTTATGATGCAAGACTATCAACTAATCGAAAAACTTGCTCACCAAAACAGAGAGAGAATTCCTGAAAGAACGGTTCATGCTAAAGGTAGCGGTGCATACGGCGTACTTGAGATAACTAACGACATATCTAAATATACAAAGGCTAAAGTTCTTCAAAAAGGTGAGAAAACAAAGCTATTTTTACGCTTTTCAACAGTTGCAGGCGAAGCGGGAGCTGCAGATGCAGAGCGCGACGTAAGAGGATTTGCAATTAAATTTTATACAAAAGAAGGCAACTGGGACTTGGTAGGAAACAACACTCCTGTATTTTTCTTAAGAGATGCTTACAAATTTCCTGATTTCATCCATACTCAAAAGAGAGATCCTCGCACACACCTACGCTCAAACGAAGCGGCATGGGATTTTTGGAGCTTAAGCCCTGAAACACTTCACCAAGTAACAATCCTAATGAGCGATAGAGGAATTCCTGCGAGCTACAGAACTATGCACGGATTTGGAAGCCACACCTATAGCCTAATCAACAAAGACGGTGAGAGATTTTGGGTAAAATTCCACTTCAAATCACGCCAAGGAATTAAAAATTTAACTAATAAAGAAGCGGCTGATATCGTTGCAAACGACAGAGAGAGCCACCAAAGAGATCTATATGAAAATATAGAAAAAGGCAATTTCCCAAGCTGGGATTTCAAGATCCAAATAATGACTGACGAGCAAGCTAAAAAGCTGCCTTTCAGCCCGTTTGACTTAACAAAAACATGGTCTCATAAAGATTTTCCACTGATTGAAGTAGGTGTTATGACTCTGAATGAAAACCCTAAAAACTACTTCAACGAAGTTGAGCAAGCGGCATTTAGCCCATCAAACATAGTTCCCGGTATAAGCTTTAGCCCTGATAAGATGCTTCAAGCTAGAATTTTCAGCTATCCTGACGCTCAAAGATACAGAATCGGAACTCACTACGCACAGCTTAAAGTTAATCAACCTATAAACGAGATAGGCACTTATACAGTTGGCGGCGCTATGAATAACGGCATGTACGAGATAGAAGACAAGGCTTACTACGAGCCAAACAGCTTTGGCGGTGCTAAAGAAAACAAAGACTTCCTAGAGCCTGACATCGCTCTTGAAGGAGTAATGCAAAGACACGATCATAGAGCCGAAGATAGCGATTACTACAGCCAACCAAGAGATCTGTTTAACCTAATGAACGACTCTCAAAAATCTCAGCTATTTAACAACATAGCAGAGAGTATGTGCGGAGTAAGCGATTTCATAGTTGAGCGCGCACTTGGACATTTTGAGAAAATTTCACCGGCTTATGCAGCAGGCGTTAAAGCTGCACTTAAGAAATAAATTATGAGTGATAGAAATTTAGAGATTAGCAAAGAAGAAGAGGCAAGGTATAACGAACTTTGCCTCATGGCGCTTGATTTTGCAAGAAAAGACGAAGCGAGCGAGCTTGAAAAGATGATAAAAGCGGGACTTAGTGTGAATTTAAAATCCGCTAAAGGCGATACGCTCTTAATGCTTGCAAGCTATAATAACTCCATAAATACCGTAAAAATGCTAATAGCAAACGGCGCACTAGTAGATGAAAGAAACGACAGAGGGCAAACCCCTCTTGCGGGAGCTGCATTTAAAGGATACTTGGATGTGGTAAAGGCTCTAGTTGAAGCGGGTGCGGACATAAACGCAAACAACGGCATGGGAGCTACGCCTCACACTTTTGCCGTGATGTTTGGTAGAAGCGAAGTGGCAAAATACCTGCTAAGCGTAAATAAAAAACCAAGCCTAATAGCAAAAATAGGCTCAAATTTGCTCTCTATTTTTGGCAAAAAAGCTTCATAACATCCTCCTTTCAAGAGGGCTTCGGCTCTCTTGATTCTTTGCTCAATACGGCTATTTATACAAATTTACACCCCAAAATTCACATTATCTAAACTAAAAATTTAATAAATTAGTCTCATTTTGAAACATTAAAACATATAAAAAATATAAATATTATTAAATTTATAATCCAAACAGCAACCTTTAAGCCTTTTTAAATATAATTTTTAAATATGCCAAAATTAAGGATACAAGATGAATTCTTTGGTTTTACTCTTTGTTGGCTTAAGTGCTTTTGCGATCGGATTTTTCATCTATTCAAAATTTATCGCTCAAAAGATCTTAAAGCTTGATCCGAATTTCAAAACCCCTTCGCAAGAATTTGAAGACGGCGTTGATTATGTCCCGACAAACAAATTCGTCCTTTGGGGTCATCACTTCACATCAGTTGCCGGCGCTGCTCCTATCGTAGGTCCTGCGATTGCAGTTATTTGGGGTTGGTTGCCTGCGTTTTTGTGGGTTATCTTGGGAACGATATTTTTTGCAGGCGTGCATGATATGAGCACAATTTGGGCTAGCGTACGAAATAAAGGCTACTCTATAGGTACCATATCAGGGCAAATTCTAAGCAAACGCGCAAGAAGCCTTATGATGGTGGTTATATTCTTGCTTTTGCTTATGGTAAATGCCGTATTTGCCGTAGTTATCGCAGGAATGATGATAAAAACTCCTTCGTCCGTCGTTCCTGTTTGGGGTGCGCTTGTGGTTGCGTTTTTTATCGGACAGGCTATTTATAAATTTAAATTCAACCTTCCTATCGTGTCACTCATTGGCGTAATTGCGCTTTATGCTCTGATATTTATCGGACCTAGCGTTCCGCTAGCTCTACCCGATAAGGTTCTTGGGCTTGATGCCAATGCCGCTTGGATAGTTATTTTATTTATCTATGCAGCCATAGCTTCAACTTTGCCTGTTTGGATGCTTCTTCAGCCAAGAGACTATATCAACGGGCTTCAGCTATTCATCGGTCTTGGAGCGCTTTATTTCTCATTTTTAGTAGTTTCTCCGGATATCGTAGCTCCTGCATTTAACTCAAACGTCCCTGCCGGCACTCCGTCGCTATTTCCGCTTCTTTTTGTAACCATAGCTTGCGGTGCTATATCAGGCTTTCACGGACTGGTTTCTACAGGAACTACGGCAAAACAGGTTAAAAACGAAACGGATGTTAGATTTGTAGGATACTTCGGAGCTATTGGAGAGGGTCTGCTAGCGCTTGCGGCTATACTTGCGGCGACTGCGGGCTTTGCAAGCTTGGCTGAATGGGAAGGCGTATATAGCTCGTTTGGCAAGGGCGGCATAGGAGCATTTATCGATGGCGGTGGAAGAATTTTGAGCCAAGGTATCGGACTAAGCCCTGAAATTTCAGCAACGATGCTAACGGTTATGGCGGCTTTATTTGCAGGAACTACTATGGATACGGGCGTAAGACTTCAAAGATACATCTTTCAAGAGTGGGGTGAAGTTTATAACTTAAATTTCTTAAAAAACGGCAAGGTTGCTACTCTTTTTGCAGTAGGCTCGTGCTTGCTTTTAGCATTTGGCGCAGGCGGTATCGACGGCAAGGGAGGCATGATCATATGGCCGTTATTTGGCACCACAAACCAGCTTATGGCGGGTCTTTCTCTGCTTATAATTACCGTTATGATACTAAGACAAAAAGGCGCTATCAGATACACTCTTATACCGCTTGTTTTCTTACTTTCGGTTACTTTTGTAGGTTTGCTGCTTCAGCTTGTGGATTTTTACAACAAGAGCAACTGGCTGCTTATAACGCTTGATTGTATCATATTGGGCGCTACGATCTTAGTTTGCCTAGAAAGCTTTTCGGTACTTAAAAAAGAATTTAAAAGCAAATGAAAGAGCAGATAAAAGCGTTTTTAGATGGGCTTAGCGAATACTACAACGCCCCTTATAGAAGCGCTCTAACAAAGAGCTATCAAGAAGAAAATGATTTTTTTATGCTGATGGTTTTTGCAGAAAGCCTCGGCATAGAAAATCCCGTTTCGTTTTATACCATAGAAACTTTGCCGTTTTTGCTTGAGGAATTTCACGCATGGCATAAACGTATGGGTATGCAAAGCTCCCCGATTGAGCACTTTGGGTGTTGCTGATGACGCCTATTTTATTTATAGGAGGAAAAGGCGGAGTCGGTAAAACCACCATCTCTGCCTCGATAGCTTCCAAGCTAGCTGCAAGCGGCAAAAAAACACTAATCATATCAACCGATCCGGCTCACAGTCTAGCCGATGCGCTTGACGTAAAGCTAAGTCACAAGATAAAAAATGTAAGCGCAAATTTAGACGCTCTTGAACTTGATCCGACCCTTATCACAAACGAACACTTCAAAAACATCGAAGAGACACTAAAGACCTACTCAAAGCCGGAGATGTTTCCTAAGATAAAGCAACACCTAGAGCTATCCAAAGACACTCCGGGAGCTCAGGAAGCCGCACTTCTTGAAAAAGTATGCGAGCTTATTACAGACAGAAAAGACTACGATCATATCGTATTTGATACCGCTCCTACGGGACATACGATCAGGCTTTTATCCATGCCTAGCATTATGTCGGCGTGGAGCGAAGGGCTTATGAGACACCAAAAGGATCGCGAAAAGGTAGCGGGTGCAGCTAAGGTCTTTTGGCAGAAGAAAGAAAACTACGAGCATAATCCGTTCGCACCAAGCAAAGAGCTAAGATGGCAGCAAGCCTTAAAGCGTCTTGATGAGCGTAAAAAACTCTTTAATGAAGCAAACCAAACGCTAAAAGATCCTAGCCTAACTTCGATTTATCTAGTTATGATACCTCAGGCTCTGCCCCTTTTTGAAACCCTGCGCGCAAACGAAACTTTAGAGACATTCGGCATAAAAGTCGGAGGAATTTTTATAAATCAAATCATTCCGCAAGCTCAAACCGATAGCTTTTGGCAAGCTCAGATCAAAAAGCAAGATGAAATTTTGGTTAAATTTCATAGCGCCCTGCCAAACACAAAGAAATTTTACGTCATGCTGAGCAAAGAGGATTTAAGAGGCGTGAATAAACTTGCGAATTTAAAATTTGAAGATAGGCTTTAAACAAAATTTGAAGCTTTAGTAAGGCTTAGTAGTAATACGACTTGAATATATCACACGCAAATAAAAGCTATATCTTAACTGCAAATATAAAAGACTTTATAGTTTTGTTACGCAAAATATAGTGCAATAGCTACTTCTTTTAAATTTCTAGTAGCGCTTGGATTTCTTTTTTAACTATCCAAATTTTCAGCGATTTCTAAAACTTCAAAATACTCGTTTTCTAAAATTTCAAGCTCTTTTTTAGCAGCTTCAAGCTCCTCATAAAGCTTTGTTAGTCCTATTTTTTGATAAACATTTGGATCACTGAGTCCATCATTTAGCTTTGAAATTTGAGTCTCTAAAACAGCGATTTTATCCGGATGATTTTGTAAAATTTGATTTTCTTTATAGCTTAATTTTCTACTCTTACTCTTTTGTTTTTCGGCCGAATTTTCGCTATCTTTGCTAATCTCGGCTTCAAATTTATCAAGCTCGTTTAGCTCATCTTCAAGCTCAAGATAAACGCTATAATCCTGATGAATCACTTCTATTTTGGCGCTCTCAAAAGCCCAAAGTTTAGATGAAATTTTATCCACAAAATACCTGTCGTGACTAACAAGCAAGATAGCGCCTTCAAAGCTTTGCAGATAATCTTCTAAAATATTAATAGTTGCTATATCAAGGTCGTTTGTCGGCTCATCAAGCACAAGCACATCGTATTCGCCAGCAAAAAGCAAAGCAAGCGCAACGCGGTTTTTCTCCCCTCCGCTTAACACGCCGATTGGCTTATCCAAAAACTCCTTTGGAAAGAGGAAATTTTTAAGATACCCATACACATGCATATTTCGTCCGCGCACCTGCACCCTATCTCCACCGTTTGGACAAAATACCTCTATAAGGCTTTTTTCGTCGCTTAACGCACTTCTTGCCTGATCAAAATACCCTATCCTCACATCGCCACGCTTAATCTCGCCGCCGCTTGGCTTATCAAGTCCCAGCAAAATTTTTAGCAAGGTACTCTTGCCGCTTCCGTTTCGCCCTACTATAGCGATACGCTCTCCTTGCAATACCCGCGCGTCAAATTTTTCAAATAAAATTTTACCGCCGATATTTTTGCTTAAATTTTTAATCTCAAAAAGCATTTTTTTGCGATTTGTCGAGTGGGTTTGGTTGAAATTTTTACTCGCACGCTCAAGCTCAAGTCTTACTCGTCTGATAACGCCGGGATTTTTCTTGGCTTCTTCACGCATCTGCATAACGCGCTCTTTGCGACCCTCGTTGCGCTTAAGGCGAGCTTTAACTCCGCGTCTTAGCCACTCCTCTTCGCTTTTAAGCTGTTTTAGCAATGTCTCGTGAGATTTGGCCAAAGAGAGTAAAATTTCCTCTTTTTTAGCTAAGTAGTTAGCATATCCGCCGTCAAAACTTCGAAGCTTGCCCTCCTCGACCTCAACGCTTCTAGTCGCCAAAGCATCGATAAAATATCGATCATGGCTTATAAATACGATGGTTTGCTTTGAGCTTTTAAGCATCTGTTCTAAAAAGCGCACCATATATACGTCAAGGTGGTTTGTCGGCTCATCAAGTAAGAGCACATCTGGCTTTTTAAGGATTAAAGCGCCTAGTGCTACGCGGCGAATTTCACCACCGCTAAGGCTAGAAACCGCCCTATTTTCATACTCTTTTAGCTTAAATTCGATCAAAACCTGCTCGATCTTTCGCTCAATCTGCCAGCCATCTTTCGCTTCTATAAATTTTATAAGTTCATCTTGCCTTAAATTAAGCTCCTTATCGCTTGGATTGTCAGCAAGCTTTTCAAGCACGGTTGCATACTCGCTTCTAGCGTCAAATATCTCTTTAAGCTCTAAATTTAAAGCCTCCTTGATGCTTATACCTTCATCAAATTTAGGATTTTGCGCAAGCATCTCGACCTTTATGCCGTTTTGCACTACGCGCCTTCCCGTATCAGGCTCATAGCTTCCTCCTGCCACAAGCTTTATAAGAGTGCTCTTGCCGCTTCCGTTTTTGCCTATGACGGCTATGATCTCACGCTCGTTTATACTGAAATTTATCTGATTTAAAATTTCATTAGCGCCAAATTTCTTACTGACTTCGATAAGATCGACTAACGCCACTTTAACCCTTAAAACGAGTGTTGCATGCTAAGTGCAATTATGCAAAGCGTAAGAGCCATCGGCACATAGATATATCTTCCTATGCTATACCAAAGCGCGCCTTGAGCTTTAGCCGCGCCGGTATTTATCTCGTCCATTATCTCTTCTTTTTTGATAATCCAAAACCAAGATATAGCGCCTATGACCGCACCGATAGGGATGATATAGATAGATACGAAATCCATCCAAGGACCCCATTTGCTAATAGCTTCCATGTTTACACCTATGCCAAAACAAACCAAGCACAAGATAATCAGCATAGGCACGCGTTTTATGTTTGGAAATTTGTGCATTATCGATTCGGCGACAGCCTCAAACATATTTTGCAAAGACGTTATACCGCCAAATATCACTGCCGTAAATAAAATAATCGCAAAAATTTGCCCGCCGGGCATATCTTGTAAAATTTTAGGCAAAGTTACAAAAAGGAGCCCGGGACCGGCAGCCGGATCCATAGAGTAAGCAAATACCGCAGGTATCATTACAAGCGCAGCCGTCATCGCCGCAAGAGTATCAAAAAACGCCGTCTTCTTAGCAGAATCTACAATATCTTCTTTTTTAGATAGATAAGCTCCATAAACTATCATGCCAGATCCCGTGATAGAAAGCGAGAAGAATGCCTGCCCCATCGCAGCTACCCAGACCATAGGCTCGCTTAACTTATCCCAGCCTCCTCTAAAGATAAATTTATATCCTTCAAAAGCCCCGTCAAGCATAGCAACTCTAATGGCGAGTATAAAAAACAGCACGAAAAACAGAGGCATCATTATTTTATTTGTCTTTTCTATGCTCTTTGCGCCAAAAAGAAGGGTAAAGAGCGTGCCCGCAACCACTATAAAGTGAAAAGGAATGACCGAATAATCACTCAAAGCAAAAGACTCAAACCAGGTATTTGTATCAACGCTCATTAAAGAGCCAGTGATAGCCTGAGTAAGCGCCTTTAGGATATAAGCGATAATGACGGCATAGCCTATGGCTATACACATGGATCCTGCCAGCGGTATCCAGCCTACGATTTTGCCTATCTTATCAAGTCCGCGCGTGCTAAAAGCATACTCGTAAGAGCCCAGAGTGCCTGTTTTAGCTCGCCTGCCGATAGCGTATTCGGCCGAAAGTCCCACATATGAAAATATCGCGATAAAAAACAGATATATAAGCAAAAATGCGCCTCCACCGTTTGTCCCTACCTTGTAAGGAAACCCCCAGACGTTTGCCATGCCTATAGCAGAGCCTACCGAAGCGATGATAAAGGCCCATCTTGAAGTGAAATTTCTCTTTTCCATTTCGCACCCGTTAAATTTAAATTTGCAAAGATTATACTTAAGTAAGCTAATAAAAATATTATAAAAAGCCTATTTTAGGCATAAATGAGGGATAATGTTTAGCTTTGTTGCACACAAAGTTACAAATGCCAATTTAATGAAATTTGCAAATTTTATTTCTTATCAGTTAAATCAAAATTCAAATTTACAAACATCGCTTTGTAGCTTTAAAATTTAAAGGCTTAAATTAACTTAACAGCAAGAATTTAAGCATAATTAACGCAGATGATTTGATATAATTAGCCCTTAAATTTAACCCCTTGTACAAAAGAGAAATTTATGAACCTCTCGCTTAGAAAGCTTACGATTCCTATATTTTTGGATATGTTTTTACACTTCATAACGCTCATCATAAACACCTACATGGTCACAAAAGTAAGCATTCATCTAGTGGGCGCAATGGGTGCGGGCAATCAAGTCATGGATCTTTTTATGACGATTTTTAGTTTTTTAAGCGTTGGTTGCTCTGTCGTAGTCGCTCAAGCCTTGGGCGCAAAAAACAAAAATTTAGCCATCAGAGTTATACACGCAAGCATAACTTTTAACACGATTTTTGGCATCACTGCAGCGATATTTATCTACTTTTACGGGCATGAAGTTTTAGAGCTTTTACAAGTGCCTGAAAATTTGATAGACGAGAGCTTTAACTACCTACACGTTCTTGGCATAGCGCTATTTTTTGACGGAGTCGGGATGGTTCTTGCGGCGGTTATTAGAGTCTATAACTTCGCATTTCAGGTTATGCTTGTCTCCGTTTTAATGAATGTCATTACGCTTCTTGGCAACGCGATAGCTCTTTTTGGCTGGTTTGGGCTTCCAAACTACGGATTATACGGAGTTGGCGTATCAACTCTCGTCGGAAGGCTAGTTGCGCTTATAATGCTTTTTATCATCCTTTCTCGCACGGCTAAAGTTAGAATTTATATAAAAATGCTAGTTAGCCTGCCGTTTAAAATTTTGCGTAAAATTTTATCCGTCGGACTTCCAAGTGCGGGAGAAAATTTACTCTGGATGGCGCAATACATGGTAGCATTTGGTTTTGTGGCAAGCATGGGTGAAGCAAGTCTAAGCGTGCAGACCATATACTTTCAGATCACACTTTTGATCTTGCTTTGCGGAGCTAGTATAAGTGTGGCAAACGAGATCATCGTGGGGCATTTAGTAGGCGCCATGCGGTTTGATGACGCTTATAAAAGGACGTTTTACGCACTTAAGCTTGGCTTTATAGCCACCACTATCGTGGTTTTAGTCGCATACTTTGGCAAAGAGATCATTATGGACAGGCTAAATTTGACAGCCGAGCTAAAAGAGATCATGCTACCGTTGTTTGCGCTTTCTATAGTTCTTGAGACGGGACGAACCTTTAACATCGTCATAGTAAATTCGCTTCGTGCCGCGGGAGACGCGAAATTTCCGCTTATAACTGGGCTTATTTTCATGTGGGGCGTTAGCTTGCCGCTTGGATACTATCTTGGCATAGTTCAAGGTATGGGAATTATTGGAGTTTGGATCGGATTTGTAGCTGACGAGTGGTTAAGAGGCCTTGTAAATACTTGGCGATGGAAGAGTAGAAAATGGCAGTCAAAACGGCTTGTGTGAGGTCAAGTTAAATATATTAATCAAATCTTAAATTTATACAATAAAGCAAATTTTAAAGTTACCTTGTGATAAAATGGCGTGTTTTTATTTAAATTTACTACTTAACAAGGAGAAATATGTTTTCATTTCTAAAGGCTTCTCCTCCATCAACGCAAAAAGTAGAGCCTTCTCGTGTTGATGCGGAGTATAAAAAACTTCGTTGGCAAATTTTTGCCGGTGTATTTATAGGTTATGCGGCATACTACCTCATCCGCAAAAACTTCTCTCTAGCAATTCCTTATCTTATCGACGAATACGGCTTTAGCAAGGCTGATTTAGGCAAAGTCGGTGTGGCGCTGTCTATGGCTTACGGCTTTAGTAAATTTATCATGGGAAACATCTCGGATAGAAGCAACCCCAAGTATTTTATGGCGATAGGACTTATCTGTTCGGCAATAGTGAGTCTTATATTTGGCTTGGTTCCCGGAGTGCTTTCATCTATAGGAACTATGATAATTCTTGGCGCACTTAACGGCTGGTTTCAAGGCATGGGCTATCCTCCAGGCGCAAAGAGCATGACAAACTGGTTTTCTACATCGGAGCGCGGAGTATGGTGGAGCTGGTGGAACGTCTCTCACAACTTAGGAGGCGGACTTATAGGACCTCTTGCTATACTTGGACTTTCCATTTTTGGCGTTTGGCAATCTCTATTTTACTTGCCTGCATTAATTGCCATAGTCTTAGCCTTCGTGATGTTTTATCTCATGCGAGATACGCCTGAATCCGTAGGCTTACCGCCTGTTGAAGAGTATAAAGGAGAAAAGCATATCCAAAAGGTAGAATCAGCCCACACTCTAAGCTCAAAAGATATCTTCTACAAATATATCATCAATAACAAATTTTTGTGGGCTATCACGATAGCAAATATATTTGTCTATTTCGTTAGATACGGCATCATAGATTGGGCACCTACATACTTAAAAGAGGTTAAGCACTTTACCGTAGATAAGCAAAGCTGGGCGTATTTCCTCTACGAATACGCTGGAATTTTCGGTATGCTTGCCAGCGGATATCTAAGCGACAAAGTTTTCAAAGGTCACCGCGCACCGCCTATGCTGCTCTTTTTGGTGGGCGTCTTAATCGCTATAGTGGTTTACTGGAAAAACCCTGCCGGTAATCCTTTAGTAGATAACCTCTGTTTGGTTGCGATCGGATTTTTGATATACGGACCTGTTATGATGATAGGACTTCAGGCTGCCGATCTTGTCCCTAGAGTGGCAACCGGTACCGCAACCGGCCTAACGGGACTATTTGGATATTTGCTAGGCTCGGCAAGTGCGGGATATGTAATGGGTAAATTGGTAGATGTCTTTGGATGGGACGGTGGATTTTACGCACTAATCGCCTCTTGTGTTTTGGCATTCATATTTATCGCCCTAACCTTGTTCCACAAGACATCAAGACAGCTTGACTGATACGCTCTTTGGCATAAAATGACAAAAGAGAGCGTAATTGATTTTTTAGATTTTAAAGTATTTTTAAAATTTACAAAAAGAGCAAGAAATATAAGGCTTAAAATAAATAAGCAAGGCAAAATTTCTTGCTCTTTGCCGTTTTATACTACACAAAAAACAGCCATAAATTTCTTAAACACTCATAAAGATTGGCTTACTAAAACGCATGAGCAAATTTCTGCAAATTTGCCAAAAGATGATGAGTTTTGCTTGCTTGGTAAAATTTATAAGATAAAATTTGATGAAAATTTAAGCTCCGTTTTGATATCGGATGATCAAATTTTAGCTGCAAATTTAAAGAGACTAGAAGAGTTTAAAAAAAGCGAAGCAAAGCGAGTTTTTAGCGGATTTATCGATAAATTTGCCCCTATCATAAACCGAAAAATAAACCGCGTCGTGATACGAAAAATGCAGACACGCTGGGGAAGCTGTAACTATCACAAAGGCTACATCAACTTAAATCTAAACCTCATCGAAAAAGAGCCGGGTCTAATCGAATACGTCATACTTCACGAACTAACCCATCTCATATACCCGCATCATCAAAAGAGCTTTTATGAGTATATCGGCTCTTTAATGAGCGATTTCAAAGAACGCGAAAAGCGCCTAAACAAAGCCGTTATATAATCTGCTATATTAGCATAGTATAATTTTTATTATGATAAAATGTCTCAAATTTTAGGAGATCAAATGAAAAAGATATTAATGCTATCTGCTGCGGTTATGGTTGCGATGAGCGGGGATTTTGAAGACGGATTAAAAGCCTATCAAAATGCTGATTTTAAAACGGCGTTTGAGAAATTTAGCACCGCTTGCAAAAATAAAAATGCTGATGCGTGTTCAAAACTAGGCACCATGTATCAAGTCGGCAAATTTGTAAATAAAGACTCTAAAAAAGCGCTTGAGCTATATATCAAAGGTTGCGAAGCAGGATCGGGCGAAGGCTGCTCGCAAGCAGGCGGGATGTATGAGCTTGGCGAAACGATTAAGGCTGACTCCAAAAAAGCAGAAGAGCTCTTTACCAAAGCGTGCGAACTCGGGCAAGGCTATGCGTGCAGCACAGTTGGCTCTGCATATCTTGAACGCTCAAATTTCAAAAAAGCAAAAGAGTTTTTTGACAAGTCCTGCAATGCGGGCGATAAGCTGGGATGTGAGTGGGCTAGCGATCTTGATAGATCACATAAGCTATAAAATTTAGCACCAAAATTTGCGAGTTTGAAATTTAAGCTCGCAAATTTACTCTATCAAAAGCATCTTTTCAAGGCGAGCTAGGTATCTATCTATCTTATCTAGCTCAGCACTTTCTTTTACCGCTCTACCTGAATAAAAATACTCCACATTTGCAGGGGTGTTTTCAAGCAAATTTAGTTTTTCAAGCTCAAATTTAAGCTTATTTACAGTGCCTTCGTTGCCGTCAAGTAGCCTTATATGACTTGGTAAAATTTCGCGCAAACTATCTTTAAAGTAGTTAAAATGCGTGCAGCCAAGCACCAATGACGAGTAAAGCGACAGATCAAATTTCAAAAGCTCGCTTTGCAAATACTCCTTCACTCTAGGCGAGTTAAACTCCTCATTTTCGGCAAATTCAACCAGCTTTGCAAGTGCAACTAGATCGATTAGGTGGTCGCTATCAACGCGAGCTATAAGCTCTTTTAGCTTCTTTCCTTTAACGGTAACGGGTGTTGCAATGACAAGAGTTCTTGCTTTTTTGCATGTATCAACGGCCTTTTTTACGGCGGGCTCCATACCGATGATAGGCAGGTTAAAATTCGCTCGAAGCTCTTTTATGGCGACACTTGTAGCTGTATTGCAAGCGATAACTATAGCCTTTGCGCCCTGCTCTTGCATAAATTTTACCGCTTCGGTTGTAAATTTTAAAATTTCCTCGTTTGATTTTAGACCGTAAGGGACATTGTCTTTATCGGCATAGTATAAAAACTGCTCGTTTGGCAATTTCTTTAAAGCCTCATTTAGCACACTAAGTCCGCCAAGCCCTGAGTCAAAAATAGCTATCTTCACTCTTGTTTCCTGTTTAAATTTGATAAGTTAAGACCTAAAACGCCTAAGATTATCAAAATTGTCCCTATAAAATGATAAATTTCAAATTTTTCATCTAGTAAAACGACTCCCGCGATGATGGTTATCAAAGTCGAAAGGTTACTAAAGATGCCAACTTTAAAAGCCTCAAGATGCTTTAATGCGTAGCCAAATAAAAAGGATGTGCATACAGAGCTAAAGATAGCTAAAAACGCTATCGCAAAGCTAAATTTAAGCTCTAAAAATGGCACAAAATAAAGCTTCAGATCACGTCCGCTTGAAATAAAATCGATCAAATTTAAACCGTTAAAAAAGACAAATCCGATAAAAACCATTATAGCAACGAGCTTTGATATCTCAAATTTGACTAAAATTTTCCTTGTGAAAACATTATAAAGCGAGATGGCAACCACTGAAAGCAGGATCAAAAAGTTGCCTAAAAAGCTTGAATTTGCGCTTAAATTTCCAGACATTACAAGTATATAAACTACGCCAAAAACAGATATCAAGATAAAGAGCTTTTGGAGTAAATTTGTTCGCTCTTTGATAAAAATTTGCGCAAAAATCATCGTCATGATAGGTGTGCATGCATGTAAAACTCCCGCCATAAGCGAGCTTGTATAAACTAGCCCAAATGCCTGAAAAGCAAAAAACGAGCTTGGATATAAAGCCGCGATAAACGCCACTTGCTTTAAATCCTGCAAGCTAAATTTAGCACTAATAATGCCAAATTTAAGTAAGATCAAAACAGCAAGAAAAGCTATGCTAAATCTATGCGCAAGGCTTTCAAATACGCTTGCGCTATCAAGTGAAATTTTTACAAAAGCAAACGAAAATCCAACGATGAAAGTAGCGCCTATTAAAGACGCATAAGCTTTAAGCATAGCCTATATCACAAGCGCCTTTTTCTCGTTTTTGTTTTTTATCCACTGATACGCAAAAAGAGCGAAATAAATCCCGGCTCCAATAACATAAGAGATATATTCGTTTGCGATAAACGGGATATATTTAGCGCACATATTTGGCACCAATGTTAGCGGCACAACCAGCATAAGTAAGGCTCGCTCCCAAATTTGAACGCGAGTAACAAAATAACCTTGAAGTGCCGATGCAAAAGCAAACATGCCTATAAGTGCAGTTGAAAATATGAGAAGTATCTCGGCCGGATTTGTTATCCAAACTATGCCCTTGGCGTCGCTTGGAGAAGCAGGATTTACGCTCTCGATAAGAAGCAATTTGTTATTAAACACAAATGAAAACGGCAAAATAGTCGTTCTTAGATCATAAAAAAATCCCTGAACACCGACGGTTACAGGATTTGCTTTGGCAATTCCTGCAGCAGCGTAAGCTGCAATTCCGACAGGCGGGGTATCGTCTGCTAAAATTCCAAAGTAAAACACAAACAGATGCACCGCAATCGCAGGTATCAAAAAGCCGTTTTTATAAGCTAAAAATAAAATTACGGGAGCCACAAGCGAGCTTACCACGATATAATTAGCCGTAGTCGGAAGCCCCATGCCAAGGATGAGAGACATGATCGCCGTTAAAAACAGTATAAGCACGATGTTGTTTCCGGCTAGCGTCTCGACTACTTCAGACAGCACCTGACCGACACCCGTAAGCGAGATAGAGCCTACGATGATACCGGCTAAACCCGTTGCTATAGCAATTGTAGTCATGTTTCTAGCTGCACCGACCATCGCCCAAAAGATATCGGCAAAGCCAATAATAAAGTCGTTTTTGCTAACTTTTTCTTTAAACGCCAATTTTCTAATAGGTTCTTGAAATATTATTATCAAAAATAATACGTTAATAGCGTTAAAAGCAGCGGAGATAGGCGATTCTTTTGCTATCAAAAGCGTATATAATAGAACTAAAATCGGTATCAGATAGTGAATTCCGCTTACAAAAATTTTAAATCTTGAGAAATTCTTATCGTGCTGCATGCCTTTAAGCCCAAGCTTACAAGCCTCCAAATGCACGATAAAAAACAGCGACATATAGCAGACAAATGCAGGAATTACAGCAGCTATCATTACATTTGTATAGCTCATGCCCAAAAATTCGGCTATGATAAATGCTGCTGCGCCCATGATAGGTGGCATAAGCTGACCGTTTACACCAGCAGCAACTTCGATGGCGCCCGCTTTAGTGCTGCTTAGACCCGCTTTTTTCATAAGAGGTATGGTAAATGTTCCAACCGTTACGACGTTTGCCGTAGAGCTTCCTGAAACCATGCCAGTTAGCCCGCTAGCAATAACCGAGGCCTTAGCAGGACCTCCTCTAAATCTGCCAAGCATCGCAAAGGCCAAATTTATAAAATACTGCCCCGCTCCAGCCCTTTCAAGCAACGAACCAAACAATACAAACAGATAGATAAAGCTAACGCTAACGCCAAGAGGCACGCCAAATACACCCTCGGTCGTTAGATACATATGTCCTGCAAGCTTATTTAGGCTCGCACCTTGATGAGCTATGATATCAGGCATGTACTGACCAAAGTAGTCATACGCTAAAAATATAGCGGCAATAATGCCTAAAGCAGGACCTATCACGCGTCTGCCCGCTTCAAACAGTATCAAAACGGCGATGCACGACACCGCAATATCAACTTTAGTGTAATCACCCGGTCTTTGAGCCAAAGAGTAAAATTCTATAAAAGGATAAAGAGCCGCAAAAACACCCACGACGCAAAGGACGATATCATAAATCGGCATGCTCGTGTGAGCCTTTTTATGAAATTTAAGCGGATAGAGCAAAAACACAAGCCCTATCGCAAATGCAAAGTGAACGGATCGCGACATAGTCGTATTCATCGGAAAGTAGGCTATGTAAAGCTGGAAAACCGACCACGCAAAGCAGATTATACTTGTTAGATAAAGATAAAAATTCGAGTTTATCTCTCTTGTCTTAACCTCTACAAATTCCTCTTTCTCTTGCGCCGCTACATTTCCAACTTCCATACACCTACCTTTAAATTTGATTTATATTATTTTATTATTCCGTGTTTTTTAAACTCAGCCTCAGCAGCAGGGTGAAGCGGAGCCGAAAGTCCTTCGACCAAAGACTCTTTTGTTACCGCACCAAGCGCAGGGTGAAGTGTTTTATACTCGTCAAAGTTATCTAGTATTGCCTTAACGACAGCCGCTACGGCCTTATCGCTCATATCTTTATTTGTTACTAAAACGGCCTTAACACCGATACTTTCTACGTCTTTATCAACGCCTTCGTAAGTGCCTTTTGGTATTACACCTTTTGCAAAATAAGGAAACTCTTTAAGCATCTTATCGATATTTTCGCCGCTTATATTTACGATATCAATAGGCATTGAATTTGCGGCGTCAGTGATGTTTGCCGTAGGGTGACCTACCATGTAAAAATATCCGTCTATTTTTTTATCTTTAAGTGCGTGCGGACACTCTTGAGCCGTTAAAACGCCGTGATGTTTTAGCTTCTTAGCGTCAAAGCCGTAAGCGTTAAACACGGTAAGAGCCGTCATTTCATTACCGCTTCCCGGATTTCCTACGTTTATATTTTTGCCCTCAAGGTCATTTATCGAAGCTATTCCGCTTGCTTTTGATACTACAAACGCCAAAAGTTCAGGATAGATTGACACTACAGCGCGTAAATTTTTATCGCCCATATCTTTAAATTTGCCCACGCCGTTGTATTTATCATAGACTACGTCGCTTTGCACGAAACCGAAATTTAGCTCTTTTTTAAGTACGTTATTTACGTTATATATAGAGCCTCCGGTTGATTGCACGGAGCATTTTATCTGAGGATCTTTATTTGCAAGACGGCAAATCGCGCCTCCGACAGGATAATAAGTACCAGTCATTCCGCCCGTGCCGATAGATATAAACTCTTTTGCGCCAAGTGTAGAAGCAAAAAGAAGCCCTGCTAAAACTAAAGATGTCTTTTTCATAGCCAATCCTTTATCATAAATTTTGGATTTTTTATCGTATCACAAAAAAATAGTTTTTTATGAAAAATCCATTTAATTTTTTACGGCTTATTTAAAATTTTTGCTAATTTTACACATTTTAACTTTAAAAAATAATTTCTTAAGTTTTATTTAATATAAATTTCTAAAGCATTTGCAAAAAGAAGTGTTAAATTTAAGAGAGAGTAAAAGCTGAATTTTAGGCTACTTATTCCAAATTCACAAGCCTAAAATCTAGCAGGAATTGACTTTTCTAAATTTTTTGCTTTACCGAGTATTGTTATGGCTTTTTGGTTGCATATATTTACGCATCTATAGCAAAGTGTGCAGTTATCATCAAATTTAGCCTTTGTAGCAACTAAGCTTATATTTGCCATCGGGCAAGGCTTCACGCAACTGCCACAACCCGTGCAACGAGCTTCATCAAGAGTGGGCTTACTCTTACTAAATAGTGTCTTGTCATAAATTTTCATCCAAAGTCGCTGCCCTAAAAATCCCGCTATTTGATGAAACAAGCTTAGTCCGTGTCTAGGATACTTGCCCGCCATAAACAGCTCTGCAAGGTGTTTTATTTTAATAGAAGCTTGACTGATTATGCGTTCGTTTTTCTCGTGCGAATAGCTAAAAATGCCCACATCAAGGATAAATCCGGGCATTTTTATATGCGCTCCGCCCGTTATATTTGCGCCGAATTTCTTTAAAATTCTAGCCGCACATCCGGCCCCGTCACCGCTAAAAGCCTCCATCGTAGAGATTATAAATACATTTTTGCCATTAAAATTTGCGCTGTTTTTGTAAAGAAACTCGCGCACAATCCTTGGCAGGTCGCTAAAATAAATAGGATACGCAAGAATGACATCTTGATGTTTGCTTAAATGTTTAGCGCAAGCAACATCTTCAATCGAAACCGCTAAAACATCCTCATGAAGGTAGCTTATGAATTGATTAATGCAGTATTTGGTATTGCCAGTAGAGCTAAAATAAATCGCTATCATAAATTTTCTCGCAAACAAATTTAATCAAATTTAACTCAATATATCTGAGCAAATTTGATTAAGTCTAAATTTTATAGCAAATTTTGCAGTAATAAAATATCTTAAAATTTTCAGTCAATAAATCTCTTTGTCAAATTCGCATAAGCATCAATCCTTCGATCTCTTAAAAAAGGCCAAATTCGACGCACTTCTTCGCTTCTTTTCATATCGATTTCCACTATCTCGCATAGTTCGCTTGTGTTATCGGCGCGGAAAATTTCCTCTCCTTGAGGTCCAAATACAAAGCTATTGCCCCAAAATTTTATGCCATCCATAACTCCGCTTGTATCTTTTTCAAATCCTACGCGATTTACCGCCACCACAGGCAAACCGTTTGCTACCGCATGACCGCGCTGAACGGCTACCCACGCCTCAAGCTGGCGAGATTTTTCAGCATCGGTATCAGACTCAAACCATCCTATCGCCGTAGGGTATATTAAAATTTGCGCTCCACGCAAAGCCATAAGTCTAGCAGCCTCAGGATACCACTGATCCCAGCAAACTAAAACGCCAAGCTTGCCAAGACTCGTTTGTATCGGCTCAAATCCAATGTCTCCGGGTGTAAAATAAAATTTCTCGTAAAATCCCGGATCGTCAGGTATGTGCATCTTGCGGTATTTGCCCGCAACTTTGCCGTCTTTTTCATATACGTAAGCGGTGTTATGATAAAGCCCGTCTGCACGCTTTTCAAATAGCGAAGTAACCAAAACTATGCCGTTTAATTTAGCAACCTCGCCCCAAAACCTCACATCGTCTTGCCAATCGTTTGCCAAATCAAAAAATTCCGTATCCTCGCTTTGACAAAAATATTGCGTTTGATGAAGCTCTTGGCACACCACAAGATCGGCGCCCTGGCTTGAGGCCTGTTTAATGAGATCTAAAGTCTTTTGGTTTGTCGCCTCTTTGGTTCCGTGAAATTTCTGCTGAATTAAAGCTACTTTCATAATTTTACCTTAAATTTAAATTTTAAAAATTATACATCAAAGAGGATAAACGCCTCATAAATCGCTCTTTATACTACCTATCGTCATACGGATCAAGATGAGTGATGATATGCCACTCAAACTGCGGGAATTTGCTCCTAATCTGCTCTTCTATCTCGTCTGATATGTCGTGAGCTCTGATTAGTAAAATTTCTTTATCAAATACAAGATGAACGCTGATGTAGCAATCATTTGCACTCTTTCTGCTGGTAAGTCCGTGAAAACTTGAAATTTCCTTTTTTAAAGAGAGTATCTCCTCTATCTGCTTTATAATTTCAGGCTCAAGCGCCCTGTCCATAAGGACTAAAACGCTGTCTTTTAACAAATTTATAGCAGAATGAACTATATAAAAGCTTATTAAAACGCCAAAAATCGCGTCTATTATCGTAAATCCAGTAAATTTGATAATCAAAAGAGCGGCAACTACGGCTAAATTCGTGAAAAAATCGCTCTTATAGTGAAGAGCGTCTGCCTTTATGATTAAATTTTGAGTTTTTTGAGCTACTTTGCTTAAAAACGCTACCAAAATTCCCGTAACACCTAAAGAAAAAACCATAACGTAAAGACCGGTATTGACATCTATGCTAACCTCTTCGGCGGTAAATTTAATAGCGCTTTCATAAAATATAAAAACACCGATTGCGATGATTAAAGCCCCTTCAAAAAGCGCCGCCAAGGCTTCAAGCTTGGTGTAGCCGAAGTTAAATTTATCGTTTGCCGGAGCGTTTGACTTCTTAAGCGCAAAGAAATTTAGCACCGATATAAGACAATCAAGCATAGAATCAATAGCGGAGCTAAGCACGGATATGGAGCCGCTATAAATGCCTGAGATAAGTTTAATGATAGCCAGCAAAAATGCCGTAGCCCCGGCGGTAATAACCGCTAAACGTTGTAAATTTTTTTCCGTTTTCAAGCTATTTGATGTAGAGTCTTGCCGCTCATTTTTAGATTTTATTTGCTCTGCCGACATCTTAGCAACACCGTCTTTTATCTCGTCTCATCTCATTTCGCCAAGATAATTTACTAGCGCGAGCCTTCGTATCTGTTTTGGCTTGAGCAGTGAAGCGAGCCGTTTTGACGAACAAAAACGAGCGAATTTACGCCTATTATTTTGTGATTTGGAAGCGCTTTTGCAAGGCGCTCAAGCACGATTTTATCGTTTCTATCATCATAAGTAGGCACGATCAAAGCACCGTTTACAAAGATAAAATTTGCATAAGTACACCCTAGCCTTTTACCTTCGTAAAATTTAGGGCTAGGAAGCGGAAGCGGCAAGAGGTTAAAACCCGTTTTTTCAAGCTCTTGCTTCATTTTTTCAAGCTCCTCATAGTGCTCATCATTTTTATCATCCGTACAAGCATAAGCAATCGTATCAGGCGAGATAAACCTAGCCAAAGTATCTATGTGAGAGTCGGTATCATCGCCCTTTATAAAGCCGTGCTTAAGCCAGATAATACGATTTAAGCCAAAAAGCTCTTTTAGCCTCTCTTCAATCTGATCTTTACTAAATTTGGAATTTCTATTATCGTTTAGCAGGCAAGCTTCAGTCGTTAGCAAAGTGCCTTGTCCGTTAAATTCTATACTTCCGCCCTCTAGGATGAAATCAACTTCTTGCAAATTTGTCTTAAAACGCTTAATAAGCTCTAAATTTACGGCATTATCCTTTGAGCTTTCAAATTTCCCGCCCCATGCGTTAAATTTAAAATCATAGCTTAAAATTTTATCTCCGTTTTCAACGTCAATCATGCCGTAATCGCGTATCCACGTATCATCGGTATCAATCTTAACAAACTCAACATTATCAAATTTGGCAAATCGTGAGTTAAAAATTCCTTCATCGGGACATATCAAAACGCACTTTTGAAAAGGAGTTATCGCCGCCACAAGCGCTTCGTAACTATCTAAAATTTCGTTCAAATACGGCTTCCAGTCGCTGTTTTCGTGCGGTAACGATAAAAACAGAAGCTCTTGTTTTTCCCACTCTGCATAAGCTCTCAAATTTCACTCCTTGATCTGTTTTTGTAAATTTTAAAAATTCCATAAAGCGTTATGAATATCCAAAAAACCTCTATCAAAAAAGAGCCTAGATTAAAATGCACAAGAAGCGAGATGATAAGCAGTATCGCTCCTGCTAAATTTATAAGCTGATAGCTTAAGTCGTTGCTTGTAAGTCTTCCTATCTGAAGCAGTAAATATCCAAGAACAATACAAATCATGCCTAGAAATCCGATAAATTGAAAAATATCCATCGACACTCTTAATACGAAAATTTTAAAGCTAATTGTAACATATTAAAAAAATTCTAGTTTTAAAAATTAAAGAATCTCTACATTAAATTGCTGTAATATTTTCTAGTATATTTTAAATAAAATTTAAATAACTTAACCATAAGGAGATTTTATGAAAAACAGTGTTTTACTGATGGCTGTGCCGCTTTTGATAAGTAGCTCTTTTGCGTTTGACGCAGCCAAAGATAAGGCTAAAAGCGCTTATCCGTTTGAAGTAAAAATTCAGGAATTCAGGCTTCCTGTGGGAATTGATGAAAACGGCATAATAGACGAAGCCAAGCTTGGCGACTCTCCTTATGCAAAAACAGTTATATTCGGCTCAAAGCTACTAAACGAGACCTCGCGCTATCTTGGTCCTCAAGCAAAAGACGAGAAAAAGCGCTTTGCTGGCAACAACTTATCCTGTTCAAGCTGCCACTCAAAGGGCGGAGTTGAGCCGGGACACTCTCCTTTCGTAGGAATTACGGCTAGATTTCCTCAATACAACTCAAGAGCTGATCAGGTAGTAACCCTACAAGACCGCATAAACGGCTGCTTTCAGCGCTCGATGTCGGGCAAGCCGATACCTGCAAATTCAAAAGAGATGCGCGCAATGGTAACTTATATGCACTGGCTATCAAGCGGATATGAGGTAGGCGCAAAGGTCAAGGGTCAAGGACTCGTTAAGGCCGAGTACATAGATAGGGCGGCCGATCCTAAAAAAGGAAAAGAAATTTACGCTGCAAGATGCGCCTCATGCCACGGTGAAAACGGAGAAGGCATGATAAATCCAGACTTTGCAAACGGCGGAGATTATTATATATTTCCCGCACTTTGGGGAGATGACAGCTACAACACGGGAGCTGGCATGTACCGCTTAATAAAAGGCGCTCAATATGTAAAATCAACCATGCCTCAAGGCGACGCGACTCTAAGCTGGGAAGAAGCGTATGACGTAACGGCTTATATGAACTCTCACCCTAGACCTATCAAACAAGGTCGCGAAAAAGACTTCCCCGATCTTGACGTAAAGCCTATGGATATGGATGTGGGGCCTTACAACGACGGCTTTGACGAAAACGCTCACAGATTTGGACCATACAAACCTATGCTTAAAAAATAAATTTTTCTTTCGGTAGTCGTATTAATACTAATTTTGTCTTTAAATTTAGTATTAATACGCTAAAATCTCGCAAATTTTAAACAATAGGTCAAATTTATGGATTTTGAGTTTATAAAAGAATTTTATCCGATGTTTATAAAGGCCGGAATTTTGACGCTAAATCTAGCCTTTTGGGGGATAGTCTTTTCTATCCTTGTCGGTATATTTTGTATGATGATTAAATTTTATAAGATCAAGCCTTTAGTGCCTATAGTTAATGGCTATATCGAACTTTCTCGCAACACTCCGCTTCTTATACAGCTGTTTTTCTTGTATTACGGTTTGCCAAAGCTGGACATAAATATAAGCTCGTTTTCATGCGCTGTTATAGGGCTTACCTTTCTTGGAGGAAGCTACATGGCGGAGAGTTTTAGGCTCGGGTTTGAGTCGGTAAAAAAATCTCAACTTGAAGCGGGGTTGAGTATAGGATTAAACGATCATCAGCTTCTTGGATATGTAGTATTGCCACAAGCTTTTAGCGTCGCCCTACCGTCAATAAGCGCAAATATAATATTTTTACTTAAAGAAACTTCAATAGTCAGCATAGTAGCTCTTGCGGATCTAGTCTATGTCGCAAAGGATCTCATCGGGCTTTATTATAAAACCGATGAGGCGCTTTTTATGCTTGTTATCAGCTATCTTGTTATTATCTTGCCTATATCGCTTGCGCTGACATGGCTTGAAAGAAGGATGAGGGTTGCAAGGAGCTAGTATTTTATTTGACGCGCAAAATTTAATGCGACTTGGCGAAGGGCTTATCGTAAGCTTGCAAATTTCTATCATATCTATCGTCATATCGATCATCGGCGGGCTTATCATGGGCATAGTGATGAGTTCAAAAAACAAATTTATATATATGATTTGCAAAATTTGCCTTGAGATTATTCGCATTATGCCGACTATAGTTTGGCTTTTTATATTTTACTTTGGTGTAAGCAGAGCCTTGGGAATTCACATAAGCGCATTTACGGCGTCGCTTTTGGTATTTAGCGTTTGGGGAGTGTTTGAGATGATGGATATAGTGCGTGGAGCTATCACTTCCATACCAAGACATCAATTTGAAAGCGCGGCGTCGCTAGGTCTTAGCAAGACTCAAATTTACATAAACGTAATCGTGCCGCTTGCCATGCGTCGTTTGGTTCCGGGGGCTGTAAATTTGCTAAGCAGGATGATTAAAACAACCTCGATAGTGGTGCTAATAGGTGTCGTGGAGGTAGTTAAGGTCGGACAGCAAATCATCGAAAATCATGTTTTTACAAACAATATGGCGCCGTTTTGGATATACGGATTTATATTTTTTCTATATTTTATTATATGCTATCCTATTTCAAAGCTCTCAAAGAGACTTGAAGAGAGATGGGGTTAGGGAATTTAATGGACAAACAGATATTGCAACTCAAAAATTTAAACAAATTTTATGGCTCTACGCAAGCGCTTAAAGATATAAATTTAAACGTAAAAAGCGGCGAAGTAGTGGTTCTACTTGGTCCTTCAGGATGTGGTAAAAGCACGACTTTGCGGTGCATAAACGGACTTGAGCAGATACACGGCGGCGAGATAGTCATACACGGAGAGTCGATAAATAAAGACTTTAAAGACTGGACGCGCATAAGACAATATGTAGGCATGGTGTTTCAAAGCTATGAGCTCTTTGATCACATGAACGTCATAGACAATATCTTACTTGGTCCCGTAAAAGCTCAAAAACGCAACAAAAAAGAGGTCGAAAAAGAAGCCGATATGTGGCTAAAAAAGGTCGGATTAAGCGATAAAAAATACGCCTATCCAAAGGAGCTAAGCGGCGGTCAAAAGCAGCGTATCGCTATAGTAAGAGCGCTTTGTATGAAGCCTGATCTTATGCTGTTTGACGAAGTAACGGCTGCGCTTGATCCTGAAATCGTGCGAGAAGTGCTTGATGTGATCATAAATTTAGCAAAAGAAGGCATGACCATGCTAATAGTAACTCACGAAATGGGTTTTGCAAGGGCGGTTGCAGATAAAATAATATTTATGGATGAAGGAAGAATCGTAGAAGAGAGCGATCCTGAAGAGTTTTTTACAAATCCAAAGACTCAAAGAGCAAAAAAATTCCTAAATTTGTTTTCGTTTTAAAATTTTTGGTATAAATACAAACTTATTTTATAATACAAGGAGAAAGAATGAGAAAACTTCTGTTTTCATTTTTGGCATTAATCGCTACCGTCTTTCTAACGGGTTGTGGTAATGATAATTCTAGCGCAAACGCGATAGATAAGATAAAGGAGCGCGGATACGTTCGTATAGGAGTATTTAGCGATAAACCGCCTTTTGGTTTTATAGACAAGGACGGCAAAAACCAAGGCTATGATATTTACTTTGCAAAGCGCATAGCAAAGGATCTCTTAGGAGATGAAAGCAAAGTAAAATTTGAACTCGTAGAGGCTGCTAGCAGAGTTGAATTTTTAACCTCGGACAAGGTTGATATAATCCTAGCCAATTTCACCAAAACAGAAGAAAGGGCTAAAGTGGTTGATTTTGCGCTTCCTTATATGAAAGTTTCACTTGGTGTAGTTAGTCCTGACGGAGAGATAATCAAAGACATAAGCGAGCTTAAAGGAAAGAAACTGATCGTAAACAAAGGCACTACGGCAGATGCTTATTTTACTAAGAATCATCCTGAGATAGAGCTTTTGAAATTTGATCAAAATACCGAAACTTTCGGGGCATTGCTTGATAAAAGAGGCGCTGCACTATCGCATGATAACACTTTACTTTTTGCATGGGTTAAAGAAAATCCCGGCTTTACGGTAGGCATACAATCAATCGGCAACATTGACTCAATAGCGCCTGCAGTTAAAAAAGGAAACGAAGCCTTGCTTAAGTGGATAAACAACGAAATCATGAGTCTTGAAAAAGAGCAATTCTTCCACAAAGCATACGATGAAACACTCAAGCCCGTATATGGCGACAGCGTAGATCCTGAATCAGTAGTCGTCGAGGGCGGCAAAATTTAAATTAAAGCACAAGTAAATAAAACTTACTTGTGCCTACTCCTATTTTTTATACTATCATGAACCAAAACTGCAAAAATAGATAGCATAAGCCCGCCACAAAACGCCACTAATATAATAATTTCTTTTTTGGGACCAATAGGTTTTTCTGATATTATTATTTCTGAGACTATTGCAGTATTTTTATAATTATATGGTCTTAGCGATAACTCCACAAGCGACTTTTGATCCAAAAGCTTACTCAACTCTTCTGTCTGAAGAGTCTGAAGCTCTCTTTGAAGACTCGGGAGTCTCTCATTTATTATAACATCTTTATCAGAAAGCATATTTTCAAAATCAACGCTAATTAGCCGATCAAGCCTATTTTGAATATCCGGTTTGGTTTGTGTTGCAATAATTTCTTTTTGTTTCTCCAGCTCTATTATTGACTGCTCCAAATTTGAAATTTGTGCATAAAGTCCTTGCTCTGCTATCTGACGAAGCATAGCATCTTCTACGGTATTTATTTTTTGACTTTCCATAAACTTAGCTAAATCATATTCATATTTTGCAAGCCTATCCATACTAAGTTTTAAACTCTTTTCTAATGCAGGCAATGTTACATTATCTATGACAGAAAGATCACGTCTAGCAGCAGGTATAATAGCTTCTTGCATATAAGCTATCTGCCTATCCAAGCGCGGAATTTGAACACTCTTAACATACTCTATCTGTCCTGTTTTTTCTAATATTTTATTATTTTTTAAAAAACTTATCTGTCGTTCTATGTTAGCAAGCTGCACTCTTTTATTCTCCAGAAAAGCATCGAGAGTATTTTTATGCTGAGAGGCTATATCTTGCACTATTTTATTTATTTGTGCCGCAGCAACTTCTTTTGATACAGCTACAACTTCAATGTTAAAAAATTTTTTATTATTTTTCACTTCAGTTATTTTTTTTACTTTATATTCAATATCTTTCGTATTTTTTAAAAGCTCAATATATTTTACGCTTAATTGCTGTACAATATCAGCAGTATTTTCTATCAATATTTCTTCATTTTCGCTACTTTTATAATATCCGGTCTTAACTAGTGCTGAAGCTTGATACCATGGGGTCGCAAGTATAGTATAAAGCAACGCCAAAAAAGTAATACATATCGTAATGACAAATATCTCTTTTTTATAGTTTAATATCTTTTCAAAAAGTTCAAATAAGTCTACTTCATCATCTTTATAAAATTCTTGTTGCATTTGCATCCTTAATAATTAGAAGATATTAAGGCATATTATCCTAAAATATTATTTAAAATACAATTATTTTAATCATGGCAGGAGTAAAAACTTTGTCTATTCTTATATTGGGAGGTAAATATCAGCTTAACTCTTTGGACACATCCAGATTAAAGAAAAAATTTAAAAAAATAAGTGTTCTTAAATATAGAAATAGAAACTCAAGAGATGTTAGAAAAGATATAGAAAATCTCTTAGCAAACAACTCGTATAAATATCTTATCATAAATACAAAAGTTTATATTGATCCAAAAATGATAAAATATCTCACACTTTTGCAATTTAGGCTTCAAAAAAAAAGAATAAAAATTCTTACTATTGAAAAATTTCTAGAGAAATTCTTAAAGAAAAGTTACATACCGGACGATGATAGTGATCTAAAATTCTTAAGCGATATAAGACCGTACAACAAGTTTGAAATCATAATAAAGCGCACTATAGATATATTTGGTGCCAGCATCCTATATATAGTTCATTGCATTATTAAATTTCATGTTGCAAACAAAATAACTCAAGAGTCTCCTGGCTCTTTATATTTCATACAAAATAGAATTGGATTAAATGCAACCATTTTCAAATGCTATAAATTCAGAACCATGCACGAAAACTCATACTATAATCCATACACAAGCGAAAATGATGATAGAGTTTTTAAATTTGGTAATTTTATGAGAAAGACGCGCATAGATGAAATCCCTCAATATAAAAATATTTTTAAAGGAGACATGCACTTAATAGGCCCTAGAGCCGAGTGGAATATCTTGGTAAATAACTATGAAAAAGAAATACCATACTATAATGAGCGCCATTTAGTAAGACCAGGCATAACAGGCTGGGCGCAAGTAAACTACCCTTATGGCGAAAATGTTTATGACGCGAAACAAAAACTAATGTATGATCTATACTACATTAAACACTGGTCGCTTTGGCTTGAAATTAGTACGATCATTAAGACCGTCTTGGTTGTGCTTGGAAAAAAAGGGCTTTAAGCGGTGTTTCATGCTGCAAAAAGAATTATGCTTTGAAAAAACTACCGAATTGAACTAGATGAACTACGTGCCATAGCTGTATTGGCAGTAACAATATATCATGCCAAGATAGTAGCATTAGGGAAAGTGTTGTTAAGTAATGGCTTTTTGGGTGTAGATATATTTTTTGTATTGTCTGGTTTTTTGATTACCGGTATTTAATAGACAAAAACCCAAGATACTTACTTTTTATAAAAGCAGGTTTGATAGGATTTATACAGCCTTAATACTATTGCTATTATATGCCGTATTGTATCGTATTTTATTTTAGTCCCATCTGATATATTAAATTATATAGAACAGCTAAAAAGTACTATATTGTTTTTTTCAAACTATATATTTATGCACAAAGATTCTTATATCTCGGATTCTAGTCAATATAAAATTTTACTTCACACATGAAGCTTAGAAGTCGAATGGCAATTTTATACTGTATTTCCAGCTATAATTTATATAATAAAAAAGTTATTTAAAGATGATCTTGAGCAAATTTTTCTTATTTTAATTTAGTATGTCATTTTTTTATTGCATTTATCTTATGCAAGTAAATCAAACTTTTGCTTTTTATTCGACTTCTTCAAGAACTTGGGAACTTTTTGCTGGAGGATTAGTATTTTTACTATCAAAAAAGATAAAGAACAGCGAAATTAATAATGTGCTATCTGCATTTGGAATAATAATTATTTTATATTTGTTAATTTTTATTTAAGATACAGACGCACATCCTGGATTTATTAGCTCATTTCGTGTCATTGGAGCCTCTTTATTTATACTTTATATACAAGAAAGAAGTCTTGTATATAAAGTATTTACTATTAAGCCAATCGTTTCTGTAGGTATTATTTCCTATTTGCTCTACTTATATCATCAGCCAATACTTGTCTTTTATAGATTCACAAACCAAAATATAAGCAGCAAAGAGTTCTTGGTTTTGCTTTTACTTATGTTTGCAATATCATACATATCTTATGCTTTCTTTGAAAATCCAATTAGAAAAAGTAAAAATAATAAAAAGTATATCATAGTATTATTTTTAACATTATCAACGATATTATTCTATAAATACGCAAAGCATACAAATGGATATGATTTTAGACAAATTTCAGATGCATCAACCATATTGAAACATTTTGAAAAACCAGAATACACAAGACTCTATCAAGAGCCTTATGGTCTCAGAATTAACTCTTATTTAAGAAATGATAATGTAGAGCAAAAGGGTTGCGACAGAAGAATGCCATCTGCTTCATGTAAAATAAAAAATGGCAGCAAAGAACTACTTATAGTTGGAGATTCTTTTGCTGGTGTGTTTGCATACATATTTTCTGAATTAAAAATTTTCTTTACACATCAGCAGTGTCCATTTTAATGGAAGGAATTTGGTTTAGAACAAGGCTGGAATGTTCAGATACAAATAAGCTTAGATGGCAAGAAATAGAAAGCCAATATATTGACAGGAACGGATTTTAGACTATTTTCATATGGGAAAAAGGAGGTGTCTAACTACACTCTAGGGCAAACTATAGAGACAAAAATACTATCGACAAACAAGAAATATATCAAAGTTTTAAAAAAGTAATTACAAAACTGATAGAATTAAATCATCATCCCATAATTATTCTTCAACCACCAACACCAAACATTGATCCAGACAAAGAGATGAAATTTCAAATACAAAAAGGAATATTTAAATTTGAAACAAAGTGAGATGCGACAACAACTAGTATAGATATGGAGGTAAAAATGCCATTAAAAGATCTTAATGTAACTTTTATAGATTTAAATCAAAAAATGTGCAAAAATGATAAATGCCTAACAATAAATGAAGATGGAAGTTTATATAATGGCAGAGGACACTTGTCTTATTTTGGAGCTAAATTGTTTATGGAAGATATCATTAAGGCTTTAAAGTAGATCAATTGGTCCTATGGATTTGGACGAGTACTTGAATTTGTACAAAATTTTTTATAATACTAATCATATCAAGAGCTAATTTTTTTCTATCAAAATCATTTGCTAGTTTTTCACATCCTGTTTGACACTGCTTGTAGTTATTATCGTCTGTTAAAAATTTAAGCTTATCTATAAAGTCTTTTTCATTTTCTGGCTCAAAACATATGCCAGCGTTATATTTTTCTATTATCTCTTTTGCTTCTCCTTCAACGCCAAGCAAAATAGGCTTTCTCATAGCGCTTGCTTCAAATATCTTTGATGGAATAACGGTTTTAAAATTATCATCTTTTTTAAGCGGTACCAACATAACATCGCAAATAGATAAAAATTTAGGCACTTTGTTTTTTGATATCGGATTTAAAAAAGTAATATTTTTCAAATTAAGCTCGTTTGCCAAAGTCACAATACTAACCTTTACAGCTCCGTCCCCCACAAATAAAAAGTGAAATTTTTTATCCTTTATCTTTGCTATGGAGTGTATTATAAAGTCTAAACTATGGGCCATTCCGTGAGTACCTATGTAGCCTACAATAAATTTTTTTTGCAAATTTAGCTCATCTAAAAGCTTTTCGTCTTTTTCTCTAGGAGTAAAAAGGTCTAAATTTGAGCCGTTTGTTACAACTTTTATTTTACTCTCATCTATACCCCTACTTATTAAATTTTGCTTAAAAGCCTGCGTAACTGCGATAACCAAATTCGAGTTTTTGTATAAACCAAGTTCTATTTTTTCTAAAATTTCTATCGCTCTGCCTTGCTTTATAGCACCCACAGTCTTAATAGACTCAGGCCAAAGATCTCTTAGTTCAAAAACCCAAGGCTTTCTTTTTGCCTTTGCTAAAGCAAAACCGGTCCATGTAGTAAAAAACTGTGGCGACGTAGCAATTATGATGTCAAATTTTTGAAATAATCCTACTAAAAATGCCATCAAAGCAAAGCTTATGTAGTCAAGAATTCTTTTTACAAACCCTTCATTTTTTGCCATATAACTCCATACTCTTATTACGTCTATCCCATCAAATTTCTCTTTGCTGTACAACTTGTTTTTATACCCAGAATATATCTTGCCATGTGGAAAATTTGGAAAACAAGTAAGGATAGTCACATTAACACTGCTATCTTTTACCCATTCTTTTGCGTGTTCGTAGGTTCTCGTAGCAGGAGCATTAACTTCGGGAGGAAAGTTGTCTGTTATAAATAAAATTCTCATACTCTTATTTCAATCTCCAATTCTTTTGAAAATACAATCTCTAGAACAAGTGCGGTTTGAAAATTATTGTATCCAACTGGATACAAGTAGTCTTTTATACTGTAATCCATATTATATAAATTTATGGCTTTACATATGTCATTTTTTGTAATGCACGGATGAAAGTGTAGTCTAAATACAGCAGAGGTATCCTTACTTAGAATATCTTTGATAATTACAAGTTGTTCATTAAAAATCCATATTCTTGTGTGTAAAATACCATATGTTTTATATCCGTCATGAGTAGCTTCTATTGTGTTCATATTTTCTTTTAAAAAAATAATTCTAGCACGATTGGCAAGCCTAAACGAATCCCAAACGTTACTACTATTTTTATCAGGCACTTCTACAGTATTATGAGAAATTGTTCCTTTTTCATACAATCTTCTTTTGCAGTTTTCATAAGTACTAATACCGCAATCAACAATAAAAGGTCTTTTATCTATATATAGTTCAAAATTTAAACTATCCGCATGAGTATGCCCTGCTATATAATAGGCTTTTACATCAGCAATATCAACTATACACTCATATCTATCTCTAACTATTTTTCTATATCCGCTACTAGATAATTCAGAGTTAATTTTTTTGATATTTAATTTATCTGCGTATTCAAAAAGCTGCAAAGAGCTTGGCGCTATACCATATGCACTATCATTTAACATTGGAATATCGCCATTTTTATATGTTATATTACTCAGCCAACCAAGCATCAAGCTTGCTTTTGCTATCAAAAAGTCCAAGAAGCTATCTTTTTTATTATTATTATTTTGTATAAGATTTATAACATCAAGCAATCTATATAGCATCAGCTGATGATACATAGGGCTAAGTTCAAAATGAGCACCATCAGATAGAATTTGCCTATTAAGTTCATTTATTAGTATATTTTTTGCTTTGGTTTCTAAAATTTTATCCTGAAAATAATATCCGCCAAACAAAAGACTAAAACCATTTTCTAGCAGGTGATTGCCAAGCAAATGATATTCTAGATTGTCAAGCAAAATATAATATTGAGCATAAAGGCTGTCGTCTATTTTTTTATCTTTAATATCAAATTTTGTAATAAATTTTATCCAATTAATAGCTCGTAAACTTATAGGAAACGGTTCAAGTCCATCTTTAACAAATGGTATTTTTTTGATAAAATCATACACAAGCCAAACATCATCTTGTTTTTCCAAGAATTCAAAATAACAAAGATTGTAAGTCCATAATTTACCAAAATAAGCATAGTTCCAGTCTATATTGCCGTTAAAATTGTGTTCTAAATTTAGAAAACAAAACTTATGACCATCAACTTTGACATTGCTTTTTATAGAATCTTGCAAACTTAATTTTATAGATTTTGAATCCATAATAAATTTTTGCTTAAAACAAATAATTTTTCTAAAATACTTTCTTGAAAAATAAAAAAACCTATAATATATTTGAATAAATTTAAGATATTTGACAGTATTTACAAATCTCAAAAAATTACTCATCCACAAAAACTAGCCTCTTTAATCTCAATGATTCTACAATTTTAAAAGTCGTTTTTGTTGTATTATACAAACTTTCAAATTCTATAGCATTTATTCCACTTTTAACAGAATTTTTAAAAGCCATAAACTCAGAAGCAAAACCTTTGTCTTGGTTCAAACTCTTCTCTTTTATAGTTTTATTATTTTTATAAATTTTAAGCTCTCTAAAATCATTCATCTGCATACTTATATTGCTACCAAAAAGCTCTAAATACTCTTTAGGCATCAAGCTGTTTCCATAAGAATAGTATGTTATAGTGGCTGTACTTCCGTTTTGGTATTTCAATACAACACTTACATTGTCTTCATCTGGTATAGAATTATCATTAATACTTAAACTTGTGGCAAAAACACTTTCGACCAAACTTCCGACTAAAAAACTACAAGTGTCAACAAAATGACAAACCTCGCCTACTATTCTTCCTCTGCCGATACTCTTATCTTGTATCCATGTATCCCTTGGTATTATACCTGCATTAATTCTATAATTGATAGCGATTTGTCCATTAATACTACTTTTCATCTTTTGAATCATTGGCGAAAAACGCCTATTAAAACCGACTTGCAATACACTCTCGCCTAGATATTTACCTTTTAGCTCTTCAAGTTCACTTTCATGTATGCAAAGTGGTTTTTCAACAAAGCAATGTTTTTTAGCTTCAATAGCTTTTAATACTTTCGCGAAATGTTCATTGTGTCTAGTTGTAATAAATACGCTATTTATCTCATTATTATTAAATATCTCATCATCACTGGTTGTAATGTATTTAAAACCATATTTCTTACCGGTTCCTTCTGCACTTACGCCTGTTGCCGTACAAACACCCACAAATTCAATGTCGCCTATCTTTTGCAAATTTGGCAATATAACAGATTTTGTGAAATTTCCGGCACCTATTAGTCCTATATTAATCGAATCCGATTTTATAATACTATCATTTCTTTTGATGATTTTATGCTCATTTAATTTGATTTCTTTTTTATAATTCAGAACTATTCCTAAATATTTTTCTTGTATTCTTCCCTCAAGCAAATCATAAGCAATCATAGCATCATCAAAATCATAAGAATGCGTTATAAGATCTTTTGGAGTAATTTTGCCATCTTGAATCAGACTTAAAAATGCCTCAAAATTTCTTTGCTCAGTAAATCTAACAAGGTCATAGGGGTAGTCCACTCCCTTTTCTTCATATTCAGTATCATATCTGCCTGGACCATATGCCATAGAAAGCTTAATCTCTAGCTCTTTTTTATAATAAGCATTTCTAGGAACATCCATGCCAACCATCCCTACAAGCACAACTCTCCCGCGCATACGGCTTATTTCAGCCGCATCTATAATAGGTTGATTTGAAGATGTTGAAGCAGTTATAACGACTGCGTCGGCACCATATCCATTTGTAAATTCGTTCGTCTTTGCCATAAGATCCGCCGCATAGCAAACCTCATCACATCCTATTTTTTTAGCTAAATTTAACTTATCTGGGTCTATGTCGCTACCGATGACCTTGCAACCATTTGCCTTTAAAAGCTGAACCGTGATCTGCCCTATAAGACCAAGTCCGATAACGGCTACTTTTTCGCCTATTAGAGGAGAGGTTTGCCTAATACCCTGCAATGCTATCGCGCCGACAGTTACAAACGATGCATCTATGTCATCTACGCCGTCTGGGATTTTTGCCATTAAATTTTTAGGCACATAGTTTATCTCTGCATGATTTGCATAGCCTGCGCCACCACAAGCCACTCTATCTCCGATATTAAATCCGCTTAAATTTTCCCCGACCTGAACTATCTCTCCCGCCAAACTATATCCAAGCGGTATCGGCGTATCAAGCTTTGTAAAAACTTTTTCAATAGTATTTCTAATACCCTCTTTTTTCATCTTGTCTATTACCTGCTTAACTAAGTCTGGTCTATCTTTAGCTTTTGAAAAGAGTGATTTTTTAGCAAAATCAACTAGCATTTTTTCTGTCCCGGCACTCACTAGGCTTACATTTGTTTTAACCAAAGCACCATTTTTATCGCACACTGGCACTGGCACGTCAAAAAGTCCAAGCTCACCTGTTTTAAATGATTGTATAAGTTGTTTCATTGTGCTATATCACTCCATTCTTTGTCTAGGTTAAATAGGCTATTTGTTTGCCTATTAACAACCATATCTTTTACAAACAGCATCAATAGAGTAGAAACCTCTACCTCTTTCCAGTCTCTATGATATTTACTTTTTTTAAAAGGTTGCAATATGGCATTTTTATGACCTACATCTTTTGGATTATATTGTTTTTTAATCAACATATCATTCTGCCAAATTGTCATTGATCTAAAATCATCAATTTTAGCTATTGTTTTACAATATTGAAAATTTATCGTCTCATTTATGCCCTCAAATGGTTCGCTTCTTGCCGTAAGCACAATAGATAAAAGATCCCCCAAGTCAGTCGTTATGCTTATTGCTATATTATCATCAAATTCATCAATATTACTATATGCTATAGATATATTATATTTTTTCGGTAATAATCTCCAAGAAAAAATATGAATTGCTAAATCTATCCAGTGTCCAACATTTCCACAAACTCTAGTGCCCTCTTCCGGCTTTCTATACCAATGATCTTTTTGTATAAAATGCCCAGATATAAAACACGAGATAGTCATTGGCTCTAATATAAATGTTTCTAATGAATTTTTTAGATCCACAATAGCACTAGAAAACGGCCTATTGTAGCCAGCAAAAATATTTGGTTTATATTCCCGGATCGACTTTATAAGTTTTTTAAGTTGTTCTTGGTTAACGGATATTGGCTTTTCAACATAAACAATCTTATTATTTTTAATTGCCCTTATCGCATAGTCTGTATGACTATGATGATTTGATGCTATATATACAATGCTAACTCCAGGGCTAGAAAATATATCGTCTACATTATTTGTGTGTTTTATTTTATAAAATTTTTCAAAAGACATTTGATTGTTTTTGTCTATATCATACGCCATCAAAAATGCTCCAGGGGATTTTCTCGAAACAAAATAGCCAATAGTTGCAAACCCAAACTGTCCGCAACCAATTAATGCTATATTTTTAGGCTTAAGTGTTGGCAAGAAAATATTAAACCGTCTTAGTCGACCAAAAATTTTAAACAATGTCCTTTCTATACCATATATGCCAATGTATCTAATAATTTTTCTGAACTTAGATGTCATCTATATAGTCTTCTCTCTAGTCCAAAATACTGCATAATTTTGGCGCCCAGATTTATAATTCTAATTTTACTCTTATAATCTAAATACGTCTTATTTTCACCTTTGAATATTTGCCATAATTCATCAGTTGTCAAATTTAGTCTATTGGCAACATATTCAAATTCTTTCAATAAAATCTCCTCTGACAACTCACTCTTTGATATACGCTCTAAAGCCTCTTCTCTAGTCATTTGTCCAGTCATAATTAAGCTTGAAAAATGTGCTCGTCTCTTTTCAAGACCATGTTTTTTTGGTAGCCAAAAATCCTCATAAAATCTTGTAAATCTCGAATCATGATGTTTGTGTTGGAATTTTTCAAAACCATACAGACTATAAAGTTTTTCTTCAGCATCTTTTTTAATAAATGGAACAAAATCCAATGGTTTGATAACCTTCATTCCTAATATATATCTATAATAAATTTTATAAACAAGAATATCTATGATTGGAAATGTTTTTAATTTAATTTTACCAAATTTATTATGTATATCCTGAATTAAAGTGTAGTCTATTCCAGGATAAGCTCCCCATTCTTGGGGCTCTTTGCAGCATTCAGTAGAATAATTTCCTCCAGTAAGAACATATTTTATGTTATTTTTTCTAGCAAATTTATATAAAGTTGAAAAAAATGCAATATCTTGAGGCATATCTTGGTCTCTAATCTGTGATTTAAAAAACGCAACCTGAAGATCTCTCATTTCTTCCCAATTGATAGTCTCTGTGTGAAGCTTTAAGTCAAGACCTTTTGCTATTTTCTCTATATTATTTTCTGCTTGCTCCATGTTCCATCCAGCATCAACATGGAGCAATAATGGTCTTAAACCCATTATTTCTTTTGCAACATAAGCAGTATATGAACTATCAAGACCTCCACTAAGACCTATTATGCAATCAAATTCATTTTTTTTATTTTCTTTCTTTATCTTTTCTGCAATACGCATCAGGTCGCCAAGTCTATTTTTTCCATAATTCCATTCCGGAACTATATTGTTTTGAAAATTTCTACAATGATCACATTCTCCTTTTTCGTCAAACACAATCTTTTCATCAGATGTATCCATTATACATTTTGTGCAAATCTGATATACTTTATTTTTCATGACTATTCATTCTCCTATCCACAAATGATATATTAAAATTTCTTAACAGCCAACACCCGCTATTTCTCCATCTTATTTATTGCTTTTTATCAAAACGAAATTTTCATTTAATTTTATTGTCGCAATTCTTCTATAGCTTAACCTTAAGCAAAGTGTATAAAACAATAAACGAAAAAAATATTGGCAAAAATATTCCAAGTGAAAAAAATGAATAAATCGGAGAAAGTACAAAAACACACCCCACAATAGACATAAGCACACAGCTTATAAATCTTCCACTATTCAACAATAAAAAAGCATTATATACAAATAAAAACACCAGGATCATTATCAAGATTAAAGACCACAATAATCCAAAATCGTAATACAATGGCAACAGTAAAGTTGAATAGTTTCCAGCCAATTCCCATTCATTCAAAATATCTTTTATTGTGATAATGTTAAACCCTAATTTATTAATCAAAAAAACCAATGGATAAAACTGCATCGCTCCAAAATAGTAAGCATTTTCTGGCAAGCTAGAAGTTAGCCCTGAGTCTAGAATTGACAATGAGTGTGTTAAATAAAATACGATACTCATAGTAAAATATGCTATGAGCTGAATAATTTTATATTCAGAATGCAATAAGTCAATCAAAATACTATTAAATTTTATATTATAATTATACTCATTTAAATTAAGTCTATCAATCATACTTATTCCATTATATTCATCTCTAGCAATAAAAATATACAAAAATATAATCATTGTTAAAAAAATACACACAAACAGACCAGTTTTATTTATAGTAATCTTTCTTATATTGGCAAATTTTATAAAATATACACACATAGATACCATTAGAATAGAAATAAAAACTGCATTTCTACCTCCACCAAATAAAAAACAGACATCTCCAATAACAAAAATCAATATAGACATATTTAGCTGCATGGAGGTTAGTTTGTTCCGCATCCATATTGTAAACATTAAAAATAATATATGAAATCCAGATAATAGTGTAGTAGAAATACCAAGGAATGTTCCAGAAACAATACTTCCTTCCATTGTTCTTTCTCTAGCCTCAACAGATACAGAAAGTGAATTTAATTCAATATTTAAATCATTGATCTCTATTAAAAACCTAATAATTGCAAGCGATATATAAAGCATCGAAAGATATTGTAAAAAATAATATGTCTTATTGATTTTTTTTATACCAATATCCTGTATTTTATGTTTTAAATTCGCACATATACACACAGACAGCACATAACATAATATCACAAAACAAATAAATAAAAATACTGTTAATACAGTTATTTCATTCAATGATTCCCAATTAATCAATAAGCCTCTGATAAAAATATAAAACAACCAAACAAATATAAAAAAGTATAATGGGTAAAATAATTTTTTACTTATTTTCATTTTTTAGTCTCGATATAGTTATTGCAATAAAGTAAAATGCAGATAAGTTTAGAATTGTACCTGTTTTTATTAAAAAGAAAATATACTCAACATTAAAAACAATAAATGTATATGTTAAAACAATATTTATAACAAATAAAAATAGTAACAAGAAAACCATTTGCTTAAAAAAATCAAGATAGAGAGCAACGGAAGACATTGTGTTTATTGTAAAATAGTTACCAAGAAAAATTGCCATGATTATAGAATAACAAATGAGATTATTAAAGCTATAGAAAGTTGATACTGTCAAAATAAATAATACAAATAAAAATAAAAGAATTAGAAAAATTTTATAATTATATAATATTTTATTTTTAAAAAATTCTAATTTTATACTATCACTATTTTCTCCTATATCAGCAACATTCACATATGCCAAGGTTGATAATGCAAGGATTATAAATTGTATCAAATTGTATGCCAAAGAGTAAGATGCTAATTCAAAGCTATAATACTCCTTTGCCACAAATCTATCACAAAAGAAAAACAACGCAATTAAAGCAGTTCCCGCATTAACAGGGAATCCTTTTTTAAACATTGTAAAATATTTTTTAATATCTATATTGTAATTTTTATATAATTCTAGTTTTTTATAAACAACAAATAGCCATACAAAGAATGCGAACAGCATTAAAATAAATAAAATATCTATTGTTATTTCTATATTTATTTTAAAATAAAATATAACAAATGGCAAAATTAAAAAAATAGATATAAGAGGTTTAAGTGCAAAGGCCAATATAAACATTCTTTGCGTTTGAAGTTTATGCTCCACAAACATACTCAACACCATTAAAAAACACAATATAACAAATAGCAAATTATCAAAATACATCCAAGCGACAGGAACCACAATTAAAAACGCGTGTATAATACCAAAAAATATTAATTCATTAAAATAGTCATTTTTTAAGTTATAATTACAATACAAAAAACCAGACGGAACGCCGAACATAAGAAATGGTGCTGAAAATATTATAAATTTATAATACTCAAAATTAGAATATAACTCCTTATCCAAAAAAGATGGCAACAACAAGACTTCCAATCCCAGAAATAAATACATAAAATATCTATAAAAAATTAATTTCAATTCTCGGCCCATTTTATAGTGTTTGATAATATTCTTTTTAAAAAATCGTCTATTTCATGCTCTTTGTTAAAAAAAACTTTCTCATATTTAGAATCTGTTTTTTTATTATAATAATAATTAGAGCTAGCAAAATAGACAGTTTTTCCATTGACTAATGCTTCTATACCACTACTGCCTGTCCATATAAGAAAATTTTCAAATTTTTGCATAATATATGATGTTTCAATAAATGGATTTAATATTATTACATTTTTTATAGAAAGAATATTTCTATATAGATCTATATCTTGCCTAAAACACATAGCTGGATGTTCTTTTAGATATACACTCCAGCCATTATCAGAAAAATATCTAATGGCTTCAATTAAAGTTGTTATATAATCCACATTTTTAATATTATCAGACCAATACTCAATAGTCGCCTCTGGATGATAATGCATCGGTATGTAAATAGCCTTTATGTCAATATGTACATTTTCTTTATATTTAAAATACAAAAAAGGAAATAACTTACCAATACTATTAACAGTAGCAGAATATGGGGTACTAGCATAGTCGTATTTGTAATCATGCAGTAGTTTATGTTTTATTATGTAAAAAATAAGATACTTTATTTTATACTTAAAATAATATAATAAGCTATTTAAGAAAGCATTTTTTCCCGAAATAGCCATATGAGATTTAAAAGAATTTTTTAGCTTATTTTTCAACAATGCAATTTCCTCATTTTCAACTTCTCTAAAATCAACATATTCGCCATAAACTGTTACTCTTTTATAGCCGCTTACAAAAAATGAAGAAACTCCAAAAACTTTACACTTATAAAATTCAGCAATCCTAATTAACACATCCATAACATAATTATCAACAGGATGGACAATTAAATATTTATATTCTTTATTGGAAAATAGCTCAACAGAATACTTCACAATCTTTAAAATAAGATCTTTTGCTTTTACAAAAGCTATATTTCTCAAAAGTCTATCCTTAAAAATAATCTCACCAAAGTCAATACACTTCTCAACAACATTCCAATCATACATAGTTAAATCACTAATTTTGTATATCTTTAAATCTATATAAATATCACAAATGGGATAATCTGATATTGTAATATATTGATCTGCCTGAATGTTATCTTTTGCAAATTTTAAAGTTGTCTCATTTTCGGCTTTATTTCTACTATAAAACACTAAACATTTGCTTATTTCATTCATATAATTCCTTTAATCTTTCATAATCATCAGGCCTACCCATGTCAATCCAATAATCAGTAATCTCGAAACTTTTTGTTGTCAGCCCAGCATCTTTTATAATACTAAATAATCTAGGCAGATCAAAAAACTCATCTTTTGGCACATAGTTTAAAATTTCAGGATTTAGCACATATATGCCCGTATTTATAAAAAACTCTTTTACCGGTTTTTCTTGCATACTCTTTATATTATCATTGCTATCTATTTCTATTATTCCGTAAGGTATTTGGTAATTATATTTTCTTATACACATAGTAGCTATAGATTTTTGTTTTTTGTGATACAATAAAAGCTTATCATAATCTAATGTTGATAGAACATCTCCGTTTGTTACAAAAAACGGCTCGTTTAATTCTATATCTATTAAACTTAGAGCTCCGCCTGTACCAAGTCGTTTTTTTTCTTCAAGATATATTATCTCTATACCAAACCTGCTACCATCGCCAAAATAATCTTTTATAACCTCGGCTTTATAGTTTACACTTAGCATAAAATTTGTAAATCCATGAGATACAAACATATCAATAATGTGCTCAATTATTGGTTTGGTACCTACTTTTAACATAGGCTTTGGGGTATCTCTTGTAAGCTCTCCTAGCCTTGTTCCCAATCCTCCTGCCATAATCACTACCCAGTTTTGCTTTAGATTAAAATCTATCTCATCAAGGGTAAAAATTTTTATAAATTTACCATTATCATCTATAAGCGGCATGTGTCTTCTTTTGATTTTTTTTAAATAATTTACTACTTTATTTCTTGACGTATTAATATGTAATTTATGTGGGTTTTTGTTTATAATATAATTCAAATCTAGCTTATTATTTAAAATAGCCTTTCTTATGTCCCCGTCTGTTATGATTCCTAGCAGTTCTTGTTTTTCATTAACTACAGGCAATACCCCATTTCCATTTAAATCAAGTAGCTTGATGGCATCATTGAATACTACTTTATTATTTAACACTAATATATTATTCACTTATAGTTTCTCCTTTCTACAAAATAGCTACAATACTTACTAATGTTAAAAATCATAAAATTTCCAAGTATCAATAAAAATAGTATTTCTAAAAAACTCATAACATAAAGATTTTCATGACTTAAAGATAATAATAACGGAAAGTGTATTACACACAAAGTATAAGAATATTTTGAAATAGAGTAAAAAAATTCACTCATATATAAATTTCTTTTGGATATATAGATAACATAAAATAAAATCATAGTAAGCGATAATAAAATCATTATATTATACCTTTTGCCAGTATAAGGTATAATATAATTGGTATTAAATACTAACAAAAACACTAAATATCCTAAAAATATAAAAAATCCTTTTTTAAGATTATTTATATAATACATTTTATAATACCTAATATAATACGAAATTGATCCCATAAAAAATACAAAGGATATATTTCTTTTAAAATTATTCAAGTTGTAATTAGTAAAAAACAATGAAAATACAAGCAATAATATATAAAAATAAACCTCAAAATTCAAAATCCAAAGAGGTTCATCCATAGTTATATTTCCTATATCAGAAATAAAACTATTTAAAAAAAGAAATAAGTATGTCTCGCTTCCATTTAAAGAAAAATATTTTATAAAAAAAACAACACTCGTAACAACAATAATACTCAATACGAATGGAAAAATAATTCTATTAAATCTTTTTATTATAAACTCTTTAATGTTTCTTCTTTTATTATTATTTAAGTAATTACTGTGCAAACTTGAAGCTATTGAATAGCCTGAAATTAATATAAAACCAACCACTGCGTAAGCAGCAATAAATTGAACTATTTTCAAAAATATACTGTTTTCATGATATATTAAAGGAAGTAATAATATTTGATACGCACGAGCAAAAACAACTAAAGTAGCAAATAAGTCTCTAAAATAATTCAAATTTATTTCATGCATCAATAGATACTTTTGTTTGTAGTAAAAATTCTACATATCTAAAATCTTCTAGCGTATCAACGTCAACAGAGCGATTTCTAGGCATTATATAAGCATATGAATTATCATCGTAATATTTTCCTTGCTTAATTAATTTATAATCAAAAACAAATACTGCGCCATTTGGAAAATAACTTTTCTTATTTTCTTGACGATTTAAAAGCTTTTCTTCAAATATATTTTCAAATTTTCCATCTTTTGTGATATATTTATGCCACTCTACTGGATGATATGCTTCTGTATAACTTATTACACTATCTGCTTTTTTGTCTTGAAAAAGCCCAATTGCCTCATCTATATCTTCGACTTTTCTCAATGGAGAAGTCGGCTGAAGCACTACAAAATCTTTAATACTATAGCCAAAATCTTTATTTAACCTATCAATAGTGTATATATAATTATCAATCGCCTTTGCGTTATCGTTTGCCAAATACCCAGGTCTTAAAAAAGGACTTCTTGCACCATATTTTATAGCCACTTCCTCTATCTCTCTAGAGTCGGTAGAAATTATTACTTCGCTAACAAATTTAGACTTCAAAGCCTCTTCGATAGTATAGGCAATCATGGGTTTGCCTAATAAATCTTTAATGTTTTTACCAGGTAAACCCTTCGAGCCGCCTCTTGCTGGAACTATAGCTATCATATAAAATCACTTTTAAAAATTGTTTTATCCGCCTTTATATCCTTTGTAAGCTTTTTGCCTATAAAAAATATTGATTCATCAGGAGATATTCCTATCCCAGGTCTTTTATATAAAAAATCTTCTTTTGTTAAGATGTGACCCTTATCTAAATTACGCTTAGCCACCATGCTTCTTCTAAATTTCTTTCTTTTCTCCAATTCATCTTCCGATAAGATTTTATATTTATTTCCAAGCGACCTGAATACTTTTTTGCCTTCCCTGCAAATTATTCTCAAATCATTTTCATCTGCTGAAACTTTATGGTCCCAGCCTGGCATATTTTTATCCAAAGTAAAATGCTTTTCTATAATCTTACACCCTTTAGCTATTGCGGCTATTGGCAAAGAGAAACCTAAAGAATGGTCAGAATATCCGATATCGCATTCATATATTCCTTTTAAAGTATCTATAAAATTTAAGTTTACTATCTCATCTCTTGGTGGATATATTGAAACGCAATGTAAAATTGAAAAATTACTATACTTCTTGCTTATAAAAAGATTGTAAATTTTATCTATATCCTGAAGTGTTGCCATTCCTGTTGATATGATTATGGCAATATTAGAATCTATGCAATACTCTATCATCTCAAGATTATTTGCATCCATTGATGATATTTTTATAAAATCACTTTTAATATCATGCAAAAATTTTACTCCGTGTGAATCAACAGGAGTACACCCAAAATCTATATCAAGTTCATAACAGTATTTCCTAAAAATTTTCAGTTGCTCTTCACTATTAACAAAGGCATCTATTTGCTCTCTAACATTTTTTAATCCTAATTCTCCAGTTTCCCACTTATCTACATTTTCAAGTTTTACAACTCCAGAGTCAAGCTCATCAAGATAATCATTAGTAGCAAGAGTATCTTTGGTAAAAAATTGAAATTTAACAGCATCCGCCCCGCAATCCTTTGCTGCTTTAATCATCCTAAGTCCAAGCTCTGTGCTTCCATTGTGATTACAGCCTATTTCGGCAATTATATATGGCTGATTCAAATTGTTTATAATCATATCCCTAGTTCCTTTTTTGTTTTTATATTCTCCCACCAACAAAACTTATCTGTATCAAAAGATGAATTGACTAACTCAATATACTTATCTGTACCGAATTTTAGCAAATATTCATTTAATTCAACTATCTCATTATATAAATAACAAAAAAATTTACTATATTCTTTTAAAATTTTATAATGAGATAGTTTAACTTCTATACCTTGTTTTAACTTTTTATCATTGAGCTTAAAGTCAAATCCAACAAAAGAGTCTTTGTGCTGTCTATAGTTTGCGTATGTATCATGCAATGCAATACCTTTATTTCTATTCAATAAAACAATAGTAGCCATGTACCAATCTAAGGCCTTGATGTCAGGTGTAATCTTTAAGATGCTATAGTTAAATTTTCTTAAATTTAATGCCATGCTTCCTAGTCCTATAAAGTTAAAAGACGATATTTCTTTATAATCAACAATCTCTCTATTAATTTTTCTCTTATAAAAAAAGCTTTCTGCATCCAATCGATTCAAGGTATGATCAACTATATAAAAATCATTAAATGCAAATGCATAATCTTTAATATTTTTTAAAATTTCTTCCACTCTATTTAAAGCTACACTTTCATCAAAATCAGAAAGTATCAATATATCTGCTCCAATTTCATGTGCTATTTCTATCTGCTTTTGTCTAAGCTCTATCGGTGAAAAATCATTTAAAAATTTTACGACATGGATTTTCTTATTTATAAAATTAAATTTTTTAACAATTTTTTCTATCTTAAATTTGTCAATACCATCAAGTATTAATAAAAGTTCAAAATTCTGGTTTGTCTGCCCAAAGACGGATCTGAAATAATCCTCAATATATACATCAAAAAAATCAGAAGGATATATGACGGCACTATACAAAACCATATCTATTGAACCTCTTTTAAAAGCATAAAACTTTCTGCATATTTACACCCACAACTTGCCCCACGATATATTGAAAGTGCTTTTATGTTTCTCTCGCTTCTTGGGAAAGGGTGTTCTCCTATCTCGCTTTTAAACATTTTCATTATATCAAGTTTCTTATCTATAAATTTGCTAATATCTACAAAAACATTAGGTATATAGCTGTCCTCTTTTGTGCTTGGAGCAAATTCTGTCTCGCTAAGTGCTTCCATCATGTAAAGTTTTTTTATAAAAGGATATCTGAATGATTTTGTACAACTGTATGCCGCCTCAAATATCTTCCTATGATCACTATGAACATCTGATTTAAATGGCAGGTACAATATATTTGGCTCTATGTCATTTATTACTTCTGATATTTTCCCCACAAGCTCACTCATAGAATATTCATCAACTTTCATTGTTTTTAGTCTTAGATTATAAACTTTATTAAAACCATAAGCTTGTTCTACATATCTTATCTCTTTCTCTCTTGTATCATAATATGTATGATCCTTACTGATTGCTGTGCAAATCAACCAATAAATTTCATCACCATTTTCTTTATGCTTCAGTAGTGTTCCGCCGCATCCCAAAGTTTCGTCATCAGGATGAACCGCTACAACAAGAACTTTATTTTTCATTAAAACACATCCGACATAATTAAATCTTTTTTAAAATTAATGCCGCTAAAGCTATCGTCAAACAACTTGTATCCAAAACAGTATTCAATATCACTATTTGCTATCAAATCAAGCTTTTCAAATAGTAAGTTATAAAGCTTATCTTTACTAAGAGACGAAAATTCATTTTCCCAAAAAACAACATCACACTCATTACCAAATTCTTTCAAAATATTTTTTCCATCCATAAAATACTCTTGTCCAGGCTTAGAAAGTCTCCATTTTAAATTAATCTCATCATCCATATCAAAACTCATTGCATCATAGGAATTATTCAACCCAATCTTCAAAATCTCATCATGCTTTAATTTTTTAATAAGCAAATTTTCCAACTTCCAGCCAAGTCTTTTTTTAAAACCAGGGGCCGATTTTTTATTTGGAAAACCATAAACTAGTTTATAGCCAATCTCTGTTGCTTTTGCATAAATTTCAGTCGCCTGTTCAGTAAAAATACCATATTTGCGGTATTTAGAATCAACCATTGTGGTCATTGATAAAACTACCTTGACACTTTGATTTTTATATCTAAATTTTACAGGGATTACTGCATAATGCCCTATAAGCTTGTCTTTGTCAAAGTATAAAGATACAATCGGATCACCATTTGGATTATCAATATATGCCCATCGCCATAAATCCTCATCAAAATTCTTTCCAAAACTATCTTTAAAAAGATTAAAAATTTGCGCTTTAAATTTTATTAGCTCATTTTTATCATTGATAAGCAATTTTTTAAACTCAAATGGAACATATATCTCCGCCTCACCATCAGTTACAATGCTATCTTTAACCTTACAAATAGTTTTAAATTTAATACGTCTATTTACTGTATCGACGCCTATAACCTCAACAATTGCCGTAACAGTGTCATTAACATAAACAGGCTTTTTAAAATTTAACGACTGATAGGTATAAACACAACCCTCGCCCGGTATCTTTGTACCAAAAATAGCTGAGAAAAATGAAGCACTCATCATACCATGAGATATTCTGCCTTTAAACCTAGAACTTTTAGCATAAACTTCATCTAAATGAACCGGATTTCTGTCACCACTAATAGCTGCAAATGCTTTTATATCGGCATCTGTTATAGTCTGAGAGTAACTAGCGCTCATGCCTATTTTAATATCTTCAATAGCAATGCTATTTAAAAAAGAGCCTACCACAACATTTCCTTTTTATTCTTCTTTATAAATACAATAGGATTATAACAAATATCCTAACACTGTATCATATCCTTTTAAATATACTTGAAGCAAATATAAGCAATAACTCGACAGTTTAAAATAAAACCAATCAATTCTAGTAATTCTTATGATTTTGTCTTCAAAGTAATGATTTGATTTTACTACACACAAAAACGTTGTTTTTGTAGATTTTTAATTTTTACCTCCCATGATAGCTTTGTAGCATCAAATTTTATCTTTTGTTTTTAAAAATATCAATAAACTTATTCTGCAAAAAATAGTCATAAAGCTTTATAAACCTAATATAAATTTTAATATATCTACCTGCTTCAACTAAAACTACTCTTTCTTTCATATTATTTTTACTTATTTTCATACTATCACTGAGCTAGGAATATTTACAATGCGCTCTTGTAAAAATTTGGCGTTTGTTAGCTCGTCAGTTTGAAACGTTTTAAACATATCAAGCTCACTTAAAAGACGCCAAATAGGGCGAGTCATTACGCCATTTATGTTCGAAATTTCTAAAAACTCTGCTTTGTCTTTTGGATCATCAAAAAGTAATGCATTTAGCCAGTAGTTTGAGTATGCACCATCCATTTCTCCAATCAGTCTCACACCGTCAAATTTTGCAAAGAATTTAGTATATGTTTCGTGTAACTTACGCTTTAAATTTAAAAACAGTTCCAAATTTTCAAGCTGGGCAACAAGAAGAGCTGCATTAAGGTTTGGCATGCGGTAGTTAAAACCAACCATATCATGTACATACTCATATGCGTGTGGAACTTTGGCTGTAGTCGTAATATGCTTTGCTAGGCAGGCCAAGTTCTCGTCATTTGTTATGATAGCGCCTCCGCCGCCACTTGTAATAACTTTGTTACCATTAAACGAAAAAGCTCCCAAAATACCAAAATTACCGCTATGTATTCCCTTAAAATAGCTTCCTAAACTCTCTGCCGCATCCTCCACTAGGACAATATGCCATTTCTCACAAATCTCTTTAATGGCTGAAATATCACACATTAGACCAAATGTGTGCATTGGAACACAGGCACGCACGATATTTTTTGTAGCCCTATTTACACAAAATCCATTTTTAAGTTCGCAATTTTGTGCTAAAAACTTTTCTAGGCTTTCCACGCTAAGTCCCAAATTTTCAAGACTAACATCTAAAAAGATAGGTCTTGCTCCACAATATCTTATGGCATTTGCAGTAGCCACAAAGCTAAGTGGCTGAGTGATAACTTCATCACATTCTTTAACTCCCGCTACAATAAGTGCGGCATGCAGTGCAGATGTCCCATTTGAGGTTGCTATAGCATATTTTGCACCTGTAAAATATGCTAATTTTTGCTCAAAAACTTCAACAAATTTCCCTACACTGGAAACAAAACCACTGTCGATACATTCATTTAGATATCTCTTTTCATTTCCTATAAATTTTGGCTCATGAAGTGGAATAAAATCATCGCTTTGAAAAGTGCTTCTTATAAAAGCCAAAATCTCGTCAAATTTAGTTTTCATTGTATTTTCCTACATCTTATCATCAAGATATCTACCTGTCTCTTTATGAGAAAAATCAGGTAAAATCTCATAAAATTGATCTAAAATTTCACTTTTACTCCAAGACCCGCGATCCTTTAGCGCCTTTATGCTTGCTTCAAATTTTGCTAGTTTTTCAGGCTTACACTTTAAGCTGTTTTTTATGACACCGATACTTTCAAAGGTGTCCATATCAAGAACTTCTTTGTCTGTATAAAACTCCTCAAAGTCTTTTTCTCCTGTAGTATCGCTTGGGCTAAACAAACAAGCCCATTTTTTAGACTTTGCCAGATCTTTTGCTCGTAATCTAGCCTCGTCCTCATCAACACATAAAAAAGGCTCATAGCCTAAATTTTGTAGATATCTTACAACAATCTCGTCAAAACCAATTAAGTGTAATTTTTGACTAAGCTTTGGGAAAAATATATCCATACTCTCCCCAAAAATAGTGCTTAAAAGACATAATTCACCACTCTCTTTGGGGGTTACAAAGTATCGCTTTATGTTATTTGGAGCAACAATCGGCTGAAGTTTTTTAATACGCTCATTAAGTCCGTGAAGTAAACTTCCGTCGCTAAATGCAACATTTGCAAAGCGTGCCATTGAAATTTTTATCTCACTCGAGTGAGACAGAGCAAAAAGCTCCATGATCCTCTTGCTAGCGCCCATCATATTCACAGGATTTGCTGCCTTATCTGTACTAACACAAAAGTACTTTTTAGCCCCTATATTTTTGCTTTGAATGATGGTTTTATTAGTGTTAAAAATATTTACGTCGACTAAACGCATAAGCGTAAATGGATCTTTTTCGCTTCTTACATGTTTTAAGGCGGACAAATTTAATACATAGTCATATCGGTTTAACTTTATAAGAGCATCAAAAATTTCACTACCGACATCAAGTGCAAATGTAGCAAATTCACCTTTTATATAACCGAAAGAACTTCTGATATCTCTAACCAGTTCGACTAAGTTATTTTCTGAGATATCTACGACATGAAGACTTTTAGGATTTCGTTTAAAAATCTCTTTAACAACAGCTGAACCTATCGAACCGGCGCCACCAATAACTAAAAAAGACGCGTTATTTATAATATTTACAATTTCACTCTCGCGCTGTTTTATATCCTCCACAAAAAGCTCGCTACTTCTGCCTATTAATTTTAAAGTATCAATCATTTTTAACCCCACAAAAATCAATTGCTATATTTTTAACGGCTAAATTTTTAAATTCTTTATGGTTTACTAAGAATACAACTATATCAGCCTTTTGTGCAGCTTCTTTGCAGTCTATAAGTCTTAATTCATTATGCATTTTAATATTTGGTTCAACAGCAACAATATCAAGACCTTCGGCAATAAGAGTTTTTGCGATAAAAAGAGCCGGCGATTCACGTAAATCATCAATATTGGGCTTAAACGCAATTCCCATGCATGCGATTATCGGTTTTTTATTATTCTCTAATTCAAATTTGAAAGAAGCACTTTTTATATTTTCTATAATCCATTGAGTTTTATAATTATTTACTTCACGAGCAGTACGAATTAAATTAGCGTCACTGCCTCCGGCATGAACAATAAACCAAGGATCTACAGCAATACAATGCCCGCCAACTCCTGCCCCAGGACTTAAAATATTTACACGTGGATGGCGATTAGCCAGACTAATAAGTTCCCAAACATCAATACCAAATTTATCACAAAGTATACTAAGTTCGTTAGCAAATGCTATATTTACATCACGAAACGAATTTTCAGTTAGTTTAGCCATTTCAGCCGTTCTAGCATCAGTACTTAAAACTTCGCCTTCAACAAAACTTTTATAAAAATCTACTGTTTTTTTAGTAGCTTCGGGTGTAAGCCCTCCTACTATCCTATCATTTTGAACAAGTTCTTTCATAATACAACCAGGCAAAACTCTCTCTGGGCAATGTGCTATATAAATCTTATTCGTGTCAACTCCGTTTTCTTGTAAAGTTTTTTTTACAAGTTCAGTTGTTCCCACAGGGGATGTTGATTCTAAAATAACTATATTCTCGTCTCTTAAATAAGGAGATATTGATATTGCGGCACTTACTACATAGTCTAAATTCGGAATAAAATTATCTTTAAAAGGAGTCGGAACAGCTATAATAAAAACATCTGAATAATCCGGTTTTAAATCGGCTCTTAGCCTACCGCTTTTAACAGCGCCTTGCACAAAAGTATCGAGCTCCGGTTCGACAATATGGATTTTCCCTTGATTGATAGTATCTACAATATTTTTTATCACATCCACACCATGTATCCAATATCCTCTACTTGCCAGCAAAGCTGCGGTAGGAAGACCTATATATCCAAGCCCAATTACACAAACTTTTTTTATCATTGATATTCCTATTTTATGTTCTTTATAAATTCTACTATTTTAGAACAAGCTTTTCCATCTCCATAAGGATTATAGGATTTGCTCATAACTTCATAAGCGTTTCTATCGTCAAGTAACTTTTGTGATTCAAAGATTATATTTTCCTTATCAGTTCCAACAAGCCTAACAGTTCCTGACTCTAACGCCTCGGGTCTTTCTGTGGTATCTCTTGTAACTAAAACAGGTTTACCTAGACTAGGTGCTTCTTCTTGGATACCACCGCTATCAGTTATTACAAAATACGCTCTATTTACAAGATATATAAATTCATGATATTTAAGCGGTTCAATAAGATATATATTTTTACTCTTAGATAAAATTTTATTCACAGGTTTTTGTACATTTGGATTAAGATGAACAGGGTATACAATATCAACATCAGGATTTTTAATTGCAATCTCTTTTAAAGCCTCGCAAATATTGATAAATCCATCACCAAAATTTTCTCTTCTATGTCCGGTTACAAGTATTATTTTTCTATCGTGGCAAATATCATATTTTTCTAAAATAGAATTTATAAGACTCTCTTTAAAAACATTGTCTTGATCAATTTTATTTATAATCAAAAAAAGAGCATCAATTACAGTATTGCCAGTGACTATAATACTTTTTTCATCTTTATTTTCTTTCAAAAGATTTTTTTTTGATAAGTCTGTAGGGGCAAAATGATAACTTGCAATAGCTCCTACTATTTGCCTATTTACTTCTTCGGGAAAGGGAGAATATATATTGCCTGTTCTAAGACCGGCTTCTACATGAGCAACTTCAATCATTTTATAAAATGCAGCTAAAGAAGCCGCACTAGCCGTAGTAGTGTCTCCATGCACCAAAACCAAATTTGGCTTAAAATCATCCAGCACATCTCTAATTTTAAACATAATAGCAGACGTTATATCATATAAATCCTGCCCTTGTTTCATTATATTCAAATCATAATCAGGTTTTATATCAAAAATTTCAAGCACCTGATCGAGCATCTGTCTATGTTGAGCCGTAACACAAACTCTTATCTCTAAATTTGGCTCTTTTTCTAAAACTTTTACAAGAGGAGCCATCTTTATAGCTTCGGGTCTGGTACCAAACACTAACAATATCTTTTTCACACAAAAAAACCTTACAAAAATAAAAAACTTTATAAGTGATACTAAATTTATTTAAATTATATCTTGGTAGTATACTTAAGTAAGCCTTAGAATATAATTATAAATAATATTGTGCAGTATAGGGTATGCGTCCCAATCAATTTCATTCTTGCCCGTAACAGTTACCCTTAACACGCTTGCTTCTACTTCATTACCTGAAGTGCTTTCAACTTCATAAATGTTGTAAATTCCCTCTAAGTGATTATCACAAAAAGTTTTAGCCGTTGCTCCGTCGGCAGGAACTGCAAAGCCAAAGGTTCTGCCTGCTATTTGATTTCTTACTAATGATTTAGCCATTTTCTTATCCTTTCTTGCTTGTCAAATTTAAGCGTTACGTATTCGCATTTTACATCGCTATCATAAGAGCTATCAAATTTACCTTTTATATCGGCTAAAAGCTCTGGATATTCGCTTGCGGATTTAACGTGAGGAAGTGTAAACATAGTAGAAATTCTACCGTTTCTCTACTCATTTAGTTTATTTTGTGTTTGCATATATATGTTTAAAATTATAAAAATAGATTGTAAGGTTGTTTAATAACTTCAAAAGAAAGCACGATTAAATAGGGATTAATAGAGATATTATTTACAACCAATTAAGATTTATTTAAGTAAAAAATAACAAAGTAGATAAAAAGTTAAATTTTAAAAAGAACTCAAACAGGATTAAAAACATCTAATAACAATACCCGTATGCAACTATTTCTTATTTGTATTTGACATACTCTTAATTTTAATTACTTTAATTGCCATATAAAATAAAAATTAAAGCTAAAAAACTATAAATTTAAGGCATTAATCAATATTGATCTCTAAAAAAATCGATAGCTACTCCCCTGATTAAATATTATTTTGAATTATTAAAAATTAATCTAGTAAGATCCAAGTAAGCTATATACAAGGATATATCACAAAATACTATTTGCGCTTCAAATAAAAGCACTATAAATAAAATATTGTACTAAATAAATTATAGACAAATTACTCTAATATATTCTATTACTCTATTCAATATCTTATAATTTTAAAAATAGAATTTTATTACATTACATTATATGATCTACATTAATATCTTTTTGAATATCGATAAAAACAGTATTGCTTTCATATCTTATGAACCCTTCATCAACACCTATTTGATCAGCAGACTTCGTAAAACCTTTAAGGCTAACAGTATCTTTACTATCACCTAATATTTTTAACACAGTATCCAAAGAGTCTGTTATGTCAAGCACTTGATCAGCAGTTAAATTTTTAATCCTGGTAACGTTACTGCCATTACCTAAATCCAAATTTTCAAAATTATTTATCATATTTGATGATAAAGAGTTGAAATTTATAGTTAAATCACCCAAAAAATCATCACTATCAGCAGAATCCGGAATAATCCTTAGAGTGTCATTGCCATCTCCTCCGTCAAGCCTTTCATCATCCAAGCTTCCGATTATAGTATCGTCTCCATCACCGCCAAATATAACATCTAGTCCTAATTGTCCACATATATAGTCTTTGCCGTCGCCACCGCTTATTTCATCATCGCCGTCATTTCCCATGATAACATCATTGCCATCACCACCGTCCAAAAAATCATTACCGGATCCTCCGTAAAGAGTGTCATCTCCGGTTTCGCCCCAAATTTTATCATCTCCAAAATCTCCATGAAGAGTATCTTTTCCGCTTCCTCCGTATAGATAATCATCTCCTCCTCCGCCCCAAATTTTGTCATTGTCGGCATCTCCGTTTAATACATCTTCGTCAGCTCCGCCTTCTATATGGTCATCTCCGTCACCGCCACTTATCTTATCTCTTCCATCTCCGCCATATAATTTATCATCGCCGTCATTTCCTAAAATTTTATCATCGCCTATCTCTCCCCATACTACATCATCGCCAAATCCACCATAAATTGTATCATCGCCAGATGCGCCATTTATCTGGTCATCTCCATTTTCTCCAAATATAGTATCGTTACCATTTCCACCATTTAAAACATCTCTTCCTTCGTCACCAACTATCTGGTCGTTACCGTCTCCGCCAGATATCACATCATCGCCCAGACCACCCCATATATAATCATTGCCTTCCCCTCCTAAAATTTGATCATCGCCTCTTTCTCCAAATATTTGATCACTACCTTCATTTCCAAAAAGAATATCATTACCATCGCCGCCAAATATATGATCATAACCGGCACCACCTTGAATATTGTCGTTGCCTTTTCCTCCCGACAAATCATCATTACCGGCTCCACCGTCTATAAAATCGTCTCCAAGGCTTCCATCGATCATGTCATCTCCTTCATCACCATGAAGCTCATCATTTCCAAGACCGCCATAAATTTTGTCGTTACCAAGACCGCCTCTTATGCCATCATTGCCTTCTTTGCCGTAAATATAGTCATCGCCAAGACCGCCATCCATAAAGTCGTCTCCATAGTCACCGATCAATGTATCATTATAAATAGTTCCTAAGAAATTTCTATTGTATGTATTTTGATTTTGATCTTTTTGCTCAAAGTTATACTCAGCTATGTGAGTCTTATTATCAGTGTTTGTTACCAATAGCTCTTTATCAACCGAATATATACTCTCTTGCTCTTCATAAGTAGTATATACATTGCTAGAATGACCGGACTTAATAAAACTATTTTGACTTAAAAATGCACTTTTTGAAGTATGTAAATATTCATTATTTGTTTTTTGAGATTCTGTTTTGCTTTGAACACTTATAGTTGCTTCAATACCCTTAAGGTGTTCGTTATCAAAAAACTGTTTTTCAACACTTTCATCAATTACTTTGTTTTGCGTGTTTTTTGGATTTATTTTTTTTAAATTTTTACCGGCCTTATATTCGGCAACTTTTACATCATCGATGTTTTCTAAATTTTTATCTGTAGTTACGTCTAACGCTTCTTTTTTCATCTTTCTATTTTCCTATTAAATTTCTAAATTAATAAAATTTTACACTATCATTAATAAAACATAAATTAAAATTTAATAAACATGCAAATTCTAATTTATATTCAAATAAAATCGGTAAGTATATCCTTATCGACATCTATCTTAACACTATTTGCTACAGTATCCAGCGTAGAATTGTTTTCATATTTTATAGAACTATTTTCACTCCCTCCACCTTATCTGTTATCTTAGTAAAACTATATTTCATGAATACCTTATATTTATCTTTAATTTCAAATTTTAGACCTATATCTCTCTATCTCCTTATATCTCTTTGTATATTAGACTATTCTAGCTGTGAAATTCTTCAAGCAACACCCAACTAACAAAGACACCTCTTCATATCAAGTACTCTTGAGTCGTCTGTAATTCTCTCTATGTTTATAGTCGGCAATGGTTTGTTTGTATCAAGCTTAAAACCGAGCTGATCAATAATGAAAGCTTTTTGGTTCAAACTATAAAAAACATCAGATCCATAAAATACAAAATTTTCTTTGCTGAAATGTTCATTGATTATACTATCATTAAATTCTGCTTGAACTCCGGTTAAGTGCCCTGATTGCACAAAACTACTTTCGTTTAAAAACACCCCTTGAGTATCTAAAATTTGATTATTTTCTAAATTCTGATTCGAAAAATATCCTAATGTAAAAGATTCTGTTTTTATGTCTTCATTTAATAAAAATAAACTATCATCAGTTTCTTTTTCTAAATTAACTTGATTATCTTTAATGTCGTTTATATTAAAAGGATACTCGGACAACTCGGTTGATTCTTCCATTACTTTATCTTTAAATTTGGTTTATAAAATATTTAATATGATTATATCAGGTAAAAAAGATTTAACATATTGTACTTTGGTACATAAAATTTAAAAACCCAAAGGCAAAGCGAGACTTTACCTTTGGATTAAATATCAAAATTAAGATATGATGTCTGTAGGCTGTTCTGGCATAGGAACTATATAAGTACCCGCCTGCGCATCATTTGATGCGGTATCTTGATTATTTCCTACCGATTCGTTAGCTTTAGTAGCATCATCGGCTTTATCTGATTTTAACGTACCGGCTAGCATGTTTTGATCTTTTTCATCAAGCACATCGCTCTGTTTTAGGCTATTAAGAGGATTTTGGCTATGGTTTGCTTCCAAATTTGATGACTCAAAAGAGCTTGGATTTGAATTTAGACTAGCTACTTTACTGATATCTATAGTTTCACTACTATCTGTGCTAAATAATTGTTTTGTATTGTCTGCTTGAGATTTAACATCATCCGAATTATTATGATTACTATCAGCGTCCATATCATCCGTTTTGACGACATCAGCTTCAGCTTGCATCATCTTACCGGTATGCATTTGCGCTGTAATATCTTCAGCTAATAGATTTCCTTTGCTATCGCGATACTCGACTATAAATTTATCTCCCTGCTCAGGCTTTTGACTGCTCTCATACTTAAACGAATATTCTCCGTTATCGCCTGCAGTTACCTTGCCTATCTCCACTCTGCTTCCATCAGAACTTTGTTTAAAGAAAGTTAGTTCAGGATTTGATTCATCAACAGGCGTACCAGGATTGTCCTTATAAAGCTCACCGGTGATGATAGTTTCATACATGCCAGTATCTTTTACAAATTTGCCGTTATCAAATCTTATGCCCGTTGTATCATTAAACAGACCAAGACCACCATTTGCATAGTCTCCAACAGCTACATCCTTACCGTTTTCTACGGTAAATAACTGTAAAACGGCAAAGCCCCATCCTATATCATAGTGAACTAAACTTATGTCATAAAATCCACTTTTTTCAACAGGAGGAAAAGTATTATCAATAGCCGTCTCTACAGGATGAGTTTTTTCCAGGTTAGGATAATTGGCAAACAATTTTTTACCGTTAATTATAACTTCCAAGCCATCGTCTGAATTTGCTTTAAAGGTATATTGTTTACCGGCCTCAAGATAAACCTTTCCAGAGATTTTATTTATGGCTCTTGTGCCAGTTACATCGGGCTGATTAACATATTCGCCATTATCCGTGATTTTTAAATCACTGGCATTATTGCCCAAGAATTTCTTCAGATGACTGTTTTCTATACTATCGCTATTTGAAATCAGATCCGAGCCTGGGTTAAAGTCAATTTTATTTGTCTTGTATTCTGCATCATGGCCTCTTTGTTGGATGTAACTTTTTGCCTCTTGCACGCTGTTAACTTCACTTCCCCAATTCATTCCATCATGTATTATATTTGCTTCACCGCTTTTAACAAAATAAAATTTAGACTCTAGTCCCATTTGGTTGGCAAATTTAGATGCATCTTCGATAACTACTTGCTTAGAAGGTCCTACCTCTATCTCTACTTTTATATCTTGATAAGGTTTTATTTCATCTTTGCCCAATTCAGATACTTTGCCTGATTTATCCACAATCACAGCCGAAGCCTCTATTGTCTTACCTTCGCTTACATCTACGGTTTTTGTAATGCCGTTATTCTTTACGTCTTCAGTTATTTCAATCTTTTCTTTATATACATCTTTACCAGGTTCTTTAATTGCTATAACTAATTCGTCCCCTAGTTTAGCATCGGCAGGAACTGTGAATTTAACTTCTGTAGTTTTGCCAGGATTTTCGGTTTTGCTTAACAATCCGTTGTCGTCTTTATCGGATGTAAATGTTACTGTAGGCTTAGATGGAGCTAGGTGGTTTAATGTCACCTGATCCGCTCCCGGAGCAGATATATTTCCGGCCTTATCTACAATCACAGCTGAAGCTTGTGTTAGCTCGTCTTCCCCTACTTCTGCAGTTCTTGTAATGCCATTGGCTTTTATCTCTTTAGTTATCTCAATCTCTTCTGTGCGCTTCTCTTTGCCTGGCTCTGCAATGGTTATAACTAATTTATCTCCTATTTGAGCATTAGAAGGAACTGTGAATTTAACTTCTGTGGTACTGCCAGGATTTTCGCTTCTATCTAGGAAAGTATTATTGTCTATATCGGCTGTAAAAGTTACCACAGGAACTGCTACCGGAGGAGTAGTGTCTAATGTCACTTCATCCGCTCCCGGAGCAGATATATTTCCGGCCTTATCTACAATCACAGCCGAAGCTTGTGTTAGCTCTCCTTCGCTTACATCTACAGTTCTTGTAATGCCATTGGCTTTTATCTCTTTAGTTATCTCAATCTCTTCTGTGCGCTTCTCTTTGCCTGGCTCTGCAATGGTTATAACTAATTTATCTCCTATTTGAGCATTAGAAGGAACTGTGAATTTAACTTCTGTGGTACCACCTGTACTTTCTTTACTATTTAGTATAGTATCATTGTTGCTATCTTTAGTAAATTCAACTTGAGGAACTGCTACCGGAGGAGTAGTGTCTAATGTCACTTCATCCGCTCCCGGAGCAGATATATTTCCGGCCTTATCTACAATCACAGCCGAAGCTTGTGTTAGCTCTCCTTCGCTTACATCTACAGTTCTTGTAATGCCATTGGCTTTTATCTCTTTAGTTATCTCAATCTCTTCTGTGCGCTTCTCTTTGCCTGGCTCTGCAATGGTTATAACTAATTTATCTCCTATTTGAGCATTAGAAGGAACTGTGAATTTAACTTCTGTGGTACCACCTGTACTTTCTTTACTATTTAGTATAGTATCATTGTTGCTATCTTTAGTAAATTCAACTTGAGGAACTGCTACCGGAGGAGTAGTGTCCACTAATATATCAGCTTTTGCGGTGCCTGATTCATTACCATATAAAGAACCTCTTATAGATGCTTCAACAGATGAATTTTTGCCGTTTTCCACAGGAATATCTAGCTTTATACCATCAGCTATGATAGCAGGAGTTAAAACTATCGGGGGTTGCGGAATACGATTTCCGTTTGGATCTATAATAGTAATATTTAAAATATCGCCTTCCTTGGCACTGTCCGGTATAGTTATATGGGCTCTAGTTTCAGCAGGTTTTCCGTCTTTATCGTTTTCTGTTTTGTTTAAAACATTATCTAAATTTGTATCCTCTATAAATTTAATCATAGGAGGTTCAATAGGCAGTGGCGTTGGCGGAACAGGCTGATTAGGATTTGCTTGATTAGAAAATGTATTGTCTTGTTGAGGAGAGCCGTTTGCTGCGCCTCCTTGAAAAGTTCTAAAATCTCCGGTTTGGCTGCCTAGATCTCCATATCCCTCAAAAACATTACTAATACTTCCTGAGTGCGTAAAATTCTCAGAACTTAAGCTTGTTCCTTCGCCGCCGGCTATCGATCCGCCGCCCGCAGCCGTAGCTTCAAGAGTATTTAGATCTTTACCTTCAATGATAGCTTTTTGAAGATCGCTAATGTCCTCAGCACTGGCAAACACATTTGAAATTCCTTGTGAAGATAAGAAATTTTGATCAAGCACAAGCAAATCTTCTCCTACCAGAACAACCTCTTCGCCATCTTTCATAGAAATTACGACTTTGGACTTGACATCAAGCGTTTCAACGCTCTCTCCTAGCAATATTTCATCACCTAAATTTAGTGTCCTTGCTACTCCTAGTTCGTCTTTTACAACTACAGAACCTGAAATTTCTTTTACTATACCTACTATATTTGGCATTTTTACACCTCTATATTATTTAAAATTTTAAAAGAATCTTACTAAATTTTTAAAAAATAGTATATTGTACTCAGGTACAATAGAAAACAAATTATATATAAATTGTAAACAAAACTCAATAATGTATTTTTAGAATTTAAATCATGAAATATCGTATAAACAAAAGAAGAATTCCCTTGCAAAAAAGCAAGGGAAGGAAAATTATAAAATTAGGCAGAGTAAATTACATCATTCCGCCCATGCCACCCATTCCGCCCATATCAGGCATTGCCGGCATTGCAGGCTTATCCTCTTTTAGTTCGCTTATAGTAGCTTCGGTTGTAAGAAGCAAGCTTGAAACGCTAACCGCGTTTTGAAGCGCCACACGCTCAACTTTAACAGGGTCTATGATGCCTGCTTCAAACATATTTACATACTCGCCAGTAGCTGCGTTAAATCCGAAATTCGCATCTTTGCTTGTGCTGACCGCATTTGCAACAACACCTGCATCAAAACCTGCATTTTCAGCTATTTGGCGAAGCGGCGCAGTTAAAGCGCGTCTTACGATAGCGGCACCTATCGCCTCATCGCCGCTTAGATCAAGCTTTACTCTGGAGCTTGCTTGTATAAACGCAGCGCCACCGCCGATTACGATACCCTCTTCAACAGCGGCTTTTGTAGCACTTAGTGCGTCATCTACGCGGTCTTTTTTCTCTTTCATCTCAGTTTCCGTTGCCGCACCTACTTTTATAACAGCCACACCGCCGCTTAGTTTGGCTAAACGCTCTTGAAGTTTTTCTTTATCATAATCACTTGTAGTCTCTGCGATTTGAGCCTTGATTTGAGCTATTCTTGCATCTATAGAAGATTTTTCGCCCGCTCCGTTTACGATAGTCGTGTTATCTTTATCGATAACTACGGTTGAGGCTTGTCCAAGATCGCTTAAATTTGCTCCTTCAAGCGTTCTACCAAGCTCTTCGCTTATCACTTCACCGCCTGTTAAGATAGCGATATCTTCAAGCATCGCCTTTCTTCTATCTCCAAATCCAGGCGCTTTAACGGCAGAGATATTTAGCACGCCTCTAAGTTTATTTACAACCAAAGTCGCAAGAGCTTCTCCCTCGATATCTTCAGCTATGATTAAAAGCGGCTTACCAGTCTTTTGAATTTGCTCTAAAATAGGCAATAAATCTTTTAAATTTGTAATCTTCTTATCGAATAGCAATATATAAGGATTGCTTAGCTCTACTTGCATTTTTTCAGCGTTTGTGATGAAGTATGGGCTTAGATATCCACGGTCAAACTGCATACCCTCAACCACATTTAGCTCATCATGGATTGATTTTGCTTCCTCAACGGTTATAACGCCGTCTTTGCCTACTTTTTCCATCGCGTCGGCTATCAATTCGCCTATCGTAGCGTCTGAATTTGCCGAAATTGTAGCGACTTGAGCTATCTCTTTTTTATCCGTTACTTTTCTAGCCATAGCTTTTAGCTCGGCTATGATAGCAGCCGCTTCTTTATCCATTCCGCGTTTTACTTCGATTGGATTTGCACCTGCAGTGATGTTTCTAAGACCCTCTTTAAATATAGCGTTAGCTAAAACCGTAGCAGTTGTAGTTCCGTCACCAGCTTCATCAGCCGTTTTACTTGCTACTTCTCTTACAAGCCCTGCGCCCATATTTTCAAGTGCGTCTTTTAACTCAACCTCTTTAGCTACGCTAACGCCGTCTTTTGTGATGGCAGGAGCGCCGAAACTCTTTTGGATAAGTACGTTTCTACCGCGTGGTCCCATAGTTACTTTTACGGCGTCATTAAGCTTTCTAACACCTTCATATAGTCTATTTCTAGCTTCATCTGAAAAAAATATCTCTTTTGCCATTTTCTTTTCCTTAAGTATTAATTTTTAAAATCAAATTTTATTTAATAACGCCCAAAACGTCATCTAAATTTAACACAAGATAAGTTTTACCTTCAAGCGTTATCTCCGTTCCGGCATATTTGCCAAACACCACGTCATCGCCTGTTTTTACGTTTTCTATTTCGCTTGATACCGCTAAAACTTTACCGCTTAAAGGTTTTTCTTTTGCATTATCGGGTATAATAATACCTGTTGCTGTTGTCTTAACGTCTTCAAGGCGTTCAACTAAGATACGCTTGCCTAATGGTTGAAAATTCATAATTCATCCTTTGGTATAATATTAATTTTTAGCACTCTTGTTTTTTGAGTGATGAAATTATATGATAGTTTTTTAAATTTGTCAATGATTTCAGCTAAATTTGTAATAAACTCTTAGTTAGTTAAACTCAACTTATATGAATTTATAAATTAAATTTAAAGGATAGTCATGAAAAAATTTTTAGTAGTTTTGCTCGGGCTAATAGTCGTTTTGATTATCGGCGCCTATACTGTTTTATTCACCGACTTTGGAAACGGTATAGTAAAGCCTTATGTTGAAAATATTATTAAAGAAAAAAGCGGATATAACGTAAAATTTGAGAAATTTCAAATTCGCCCCACCACAATCGATATAGTAGCTAAAGCAAATGATGAAATAACGCTAAACACAAACGGAACGCTTTCTGTATTTAGCCAAAGTATTGATCTAAAATACGATGTGGAAGTTGCGAATTTACGCTCGCTTGGAGTCGAGCTTAAAGAAAAAATGCTCTTTGCCGGACTCGTAAAAGGTGTATTTAAAGACTTTAATGCTAACGGCGTGGGCAACCTGCTTGGATCAAACGTTAAATTTAACGCAGACATCAAGGAATTTAAGCCGCTTGCTCTTAATCTAGACGCTAAAAATTTAGAGGTGGATAAAGCTCTTGCACTAGCGGGTAAGCCGATTTACGCTAACGGCAAGATCGATATAACCGCAGATATAAAAGATAACAGCGGCAAGCCTGACGGTACGGCAAACATAGATATCGTAAATATACTAACCGATAACGCCCTAATCGCAAAAGATTTTAACCTCACTCTGCCTGCGAATTTTAACCTCAAAGGAGCAATTAAAGCAGATGTTAAAGACTGGATAGTAAATGCAAAAAGCGCTTTTGTAACACCTATTGCCGTTGCAGGAATTGAAAAATCGATATACGATATAAATTCTCAAACTCTAAGCAGTGATTTTAGGCTTGTAGTAGATGATTTAACCAAACTTGAGCCGATCATAAAGCAAAAGATCGCAGGCGCGCTAAATGTAAAAGGCAACACGATCGTTGCGCAAAATCAGCTTAAGAATTTAGATGCGGACATAAACGGGTTTGGCGGCACGGTAAAGGCTGTTTTAAACAACGACAAGCTTACAGCTAAAATCGACTCGCTCAAGCTTGACGAATTAATAAAAATAGCCGCTCTGCCTGCGTTTGCAAGCGGAGTTATAAACGGAGAAGCGGTGCTAAACGATATAAAAAATACCAAAAATATCGCAGGCTCCGTTAAACTAACGACTCAAAACGGCAAACTTAACGCAGGCGAGTTTAAAAAACTCACAAATTTAAATATAGCAAATGGCGTAACATTTACTTTAAACGCCGATGCGGACGTGAAAAACGGAGAGGCGAAGTTTGATGCGGCGCTGCTTTCAAATTTAATGAATTTAAAAAATCTAAAAGGCAGCTACAATATAGATAAAAAAGCGCTTGATAGCAAATTTACGCTAAATGTCGATGATCTTGGCAAGCTTGAGAGTCTAGTCGGTCAAAAACTAGCGGGTAAAGTCGATATAAACGGCGATGTAAGCTTGCTTAACAATCAGCTAAAAGGTCTAAATGTGGACGGAAATGCGCTTGGCGGAAATATAAAGGCGAATTTAAAAGATGAGAAGTTGGTTGCCAGCTTAAATTCTCTTTTACTTAAAGACGTTTTTATCCTCATAGGCTCAAAACCGCTTGCAAATGCGACTTTAAATGCCGATATCAACCTAAACGGACTTGACGCTAAAAACCTAAACGGAACTATAAAAGCAAACGTTAAAAACGGAGTAGTATATGAAGCCGAAGCTAGCAAAGTGCTTGAAAAAAAGCTTCCAGTAGGGCTTAAATTTAACGCAAATAGCGATATAGCTTTGCAAAAAAGTGTAGCAAATTTTGATGTGCTGGCAAATTTAATATCAAGCAATAATACAAATTTAATAGCCGTCAAAAACACAAAAGGAAGCTTTGATATCAACCAAAATATCTTAAAAAGCGTTTTTGAGCTTGAAATTCCTGAACTTAAAAATATAAGCTTTTTAACAGGCAGAGTGCTGCACGGAAATATAAATTTAAAAGGCGACATGCAAAAACAGGGCGAAAATTTAACCGCAAACGTTACATCAAAGCTGTTTAACGGGGATTTGAAAGCTAATTTAAACAATGATAAGCTAGTTGCAAACCTAAGCAAATTTACAACTAAGGGCTTAACGGATCTGTTGGGGCTTGATCACATTTATGACGGAGTTGGCGACATGAATGCAAACTACGATCTTAAAACCCAGAGTGGCAAATTTGACGTGATTATAGATGAAGGAAGGCTTGCTAAGACAAAATTTACCGAAAATTTCATGACATTTACCGGCAGGGACATAACGAGTGAAATTTATAAAAACAGCAAAGTTTATGGAACGATCGATAAGCAAATGATAAATTTTAATGCCGAAATGAACGCTACAAGAAGCAATATAAATGTAGCAAACGGCAAATTTAACACGGCTACAAAAGCTATAAACATACCAGTAAAAATGAATTATGAAAAAACGGATATCGCCATTGATATCACGGGCACAAGCGACAATCCAAAATATAACATAGGCTCTGAATACATCAAAAATAAAGCCTTAAAAGAGCTTGATAGATTTTTAGACAAAAAGCTTGGCGGTAAAAACCAAGAAGGAAGCCCTGAAGCTGATGGTGCCGAAAGCTCAAGCGGTCAAGATACAAAAGATCAAGGCAAAGATATCGTAAAAGATCTGATAAAAGGTCTATTTTAGATTCAAGGTGGGTTTGGCTACTTGCATGCCAAACCTGCATTACATAAGCCGCTAAATTTGAGCGATCAAATTTAGCTATACTACTTAGTTTACTCCTCAAAGCATAAATTTAATGCAGATATCTTAATTATGCAGGCATAGAGATTTGACCCAGATACAAACAAATCGCTGTAAAAATTTTCTTTAACTACAAATCAATCTTGCTACAGGATTAGCGCATTAGGATTTAAAATTCTAAAAAAACCAAAGCTATCTAGCTAAGCTTGATAAAATATAAATTTTAAGTATTTTTGATTGTTTTGCGAGGTTTAATTACGAAATTTACTTTTAAATTTAATCTTTGCGGTCATTTTATAAAATTTAATAGCTTAAGTAGCTCAAATTTTAAAATTAATTGTGACAAGAGGTTATTGCAAAGCGCAAATTCCTCTTGTCAAATAAAATTACTTATTTTAAAGCATTAGCAGAGTTACAGGCTTGTTCATTACCGTATCTGCAGCCTTTTTCAAATAGCTCAATTGCTTTTTTATTATCCTTTGTAACCTCTTTGCCTTCACTATATATAAATCCGGCTTTAACGCAAGATACATCATCGCCGTGAGCGCAACCCTTTTCATAAGCCTCTATCGCAAGCTTCATATCTTTTTGAACGGCACTGTTGCCCTTTTCATAAATTCTACCTACGGCGCCACATCCAAAGCCCAGCTTGTTCTCGCAGCTTTTTTTGTAAATTTCAAGAGCCTTTTTTTCGTCTTTAAAGACACCTTTGCCTTGTTCATAGAAATTTGCTAGGTTAAAGCAGTTGTACATATGTCCTTTTTCGCACGAAATTTGGAAAATTTCAACCGATTTTTTATATTCGCCATCCAGTATCGGATCAGGCGAAATAAGCTCCATAGGATTGCCCGACCCCATAGAAAACGCAAAAGAACAAACCGTCGCCAGACAAAAAATAGTTTTTTTCATCCTTTTCCCCTTAAATTTGAATTTTAATCTTATTTTTTAACAATACGAATCTCATTGTAACAAACAAAGACTAAATTTAAGGATAAATTATGAAATTTAGCACTTAAAATATTCATTACAAAAGCTTATTTTTTATCTACGGTTTTAGATAGTTTTCTAAATTTAGAGCAAGCGTCACTTGCGCCGTAATCGCACGCCAAACCGTAAAATTCCATCGCTTCTTTAACGTTTTTCTCAACGCCTTCGCCCATTTCATACATATCGGCTAAATTGTAACATCCATCGCTATTTTTACCGTCGCAAGCCATTTTGTAGTATTTGGCTGCGGTTTTGAAGTCTGACTCCACTCCAAGTCCACTATCATAAAGAGTACCGACCTTTAAGCATGCATCGCTTACATCAGCCTTGCAAGCCTTACTATAAAATTCCATAGCTTTTGCGTAATCTTGCTTCATGTCATTTAAGCCGTCATAATACATATCTCCAACTATCTTACAACCGTCCATATCACCCATATTGCAAGATTTTATGTATAGATCGCTTGATTTGTAAGCAGTCGAGTTATCGTCTAAAACACCGCCTCTTTCAAGCTGAAGCGCAAATATATAGCAAGCAGCCGCGTTCTTTTCATCTTCACAAGAGCGTTTATATAGCTCCATAGAAGCTGTAGAATCATAACTATCCTTGACATATCTTTTTGTCGCCTGCTCAAACAAATTTGCACCAAATACGCCGCTTATCAAAGCAGCAACTAAAATCAATTTTTTAACCATCTCTTCTCCTTGTTTTAATTTTTACTTAAGCGTCTAAACTGGACGCACCCCTCATCATACCCAAGATCGCAAGCCTTTCCGTAAAATTCGGCTGCTTTTTTCATATCTCTTTTTATCTCTTCATTTCCATCTTTATAAACAATGGCGATAGTTAGGCATCCTTGCAGATTGTCCATATTGCAAGCTTTCTCGTAAAGCTCGGCAGCTTTTTTATGATCCTCCTTAAGCCCGCCTATGCCGCCATTATAATGATATGCAAGCATCATACAAGCTGAGCTTATCTGGGCATTGCAAGATCTATCATAAAGCTCTCTAGCCTTAGCGTAATCAACCTCAAAACCGCCAAAACCTTCGTTATACATGTCGCCAACCGTCTTACAAGCGTCCATATCGCCCATGTCACAAGCCTTTTTGTATAACTCATCGGCTCTATTTTGATCGCCCATACTACCTAAAATAATGCCCGCGATATTACAAGCGGCGGCTACTTTATCATCATGGCATGATTTTTCATAAAGGTTTAAAGATACTGCATAGTTACTGTTGTGGAAAAGAAATTTCTTAACCGCCTTTTCAAAGTTACTTTGAGCATATACCAAAACCCCAAGCGACAATAAAACGATAAATTTTCTCATCTTCTATTACCTCCTATGATTTTGCTTATGCGATCAGAATCCTCGCAAGCTTCGTATATACCCCCGTCGCATGCTTGCATGAAAAACACTAATGACCTTTTTAAATCTTTTTTAATACCCGATTTTGAGCCTTCATACATCTGTGCAAGCATATAGCAACCGTAAGGAGAGTCGTTTTGGCAAGCAAATTCATAAAGCCTAACGGCATTTTTGAAGTCTTTATCAAGCTTATAAAAATGCCCAAATTCAAAGCAAGCGTCGCCAAGTCCCGCTTCACAAACCTTTTCGTATATCTCGCGAGCTTTTTTATGATCTGTTGCGACACCGCCTCTTCCTTCGTTATATATATCGCCTATAGCTTTGCAAGCATCCATATCGCCCATATCGCAAGCCTTTTGATATAGTTTAAAAATTTGTCCGGTATCTTCTTGAGGCATATAGCCTTCTTCTTGCTTTTTTGCAACTATATAGCAAGCCGCCGCAACTTGATCTTCTTCACACGCTTTTTTACAAAGCTTCAAAGCCGCCTCTTGATCTCTTTCATCATGAAACATAAATTTCAAGGCCGCTTTTTCGAAGTTGCTTTGAGCAAATGCGGATAAAGTAAAAAAGATAAACAGTATAAATTTTCTAGACACGCCATCTCCGATTGATATGTTTAGTTTTGATTTGTATATTTTATTTAATTAATATCAATACAAAGTATCACAAATAAAGATTTTTATCATATGGATTTTTGATTTATAAATATGAAATTTATCGCTTATAAACAGCTTTGCTTATTTTGAAAATTTATCAAAAAACCACATAAAAGCAAAGAGAAGTCCCGGCGCTTTTACCTTTTTCTCATCACGCATAAACTCTCTTGCGTGAGAAATTTTTATATACACGCTTTCTATCTTTTCGCCGTCTATTCCGCCACCTTTTGAAACTCTCATACTCTCGTTTATTTTGGCAAAAAACATAGTTTGCTTATTGCCTCCAAAACCAAGCGCGCCATGAGTAACGGCTATCTTTTCAACCTGATCCAGTCTAAACCCAACCTCTTCGATAGCCTCTTCTTTGATCGTCTCTTCTTCGCTTAAGTCCTTATCCATAAGTCCTGCGCAAAGCTCGTAAGTATAGCCCATATCCTCATATTTTTCACCCTCTTTTTGCAGGTTATACCAAACAGCCGGGCGAAACTGCTTAACCAGCAAAAAAGCGTCTTGTTCTTCATGATACAAAAGCACGGACACGCTACTATGCACATGAACGCAGTCCCAATATCTTTTAACTCCGTCCATCTTGTATCCAAGCCTATAAGGTCTAATAAATTTAGACTCCTTAAGTCCTAAAATTTCTATATCTTCTATAATAGTATCCATTTAGCAAGTCCCAAGAAACTAAAAAATCCCACCACATCCGTAACCGTCGTAAGAAGCACGCTTGAGCCTACAGCCGGATCGATATTAAATTTCTTTAAAGTTAAAGGTATGAAAGTCCCAAAAAACCCTGCAAAAAACAAATTTATAAGCATTGAAGCTCCTATTACAACGCCAAGCATAGGGCGAGAAAACCAGACAGAAGCGATAATACCCATCATCACGGCAAAAATAAACCCGTTTAAAAGCGCTATAGAAAGCTCGCGCTTTAATACATCTTTGGCATCTTTAAATTCGATATCCCCAAGAGTTAGCTTTCTAACCGTTACCGTTAGCGCTTGAGTGCCGGTGTTACCGCCCATGGAAGCTACTATCGGCATTAAAACGGCAAGTGCCACATAGCTTGCGATCGTCTCGTCAAACAGCCCTATGATACTTGAAGAGACTATAGCCGTAAATAAATTTATAAAAAGCCAAATTCCGCGCGATTTGGTTGCTTTAATAAGGCTATCTTCCTCTTCTTCGTCCGCATCACCAACGTTTGCAAGGTTATAAATTTGCTCCGTAGCGCTCTCTTGGATAAAGTCGTGTATATCGTCCGTTGTGATACGACCGAGCAAAACGCCTTTGCTATCAACAACCGCTATGGAGTTCATATCGTAGTCCTGAACTCTCTCTACGACATCCTCTATAGGCTCATTATCAACCGCCACATGAGGCTTATACTTATCCTCCTCACTTCTTGCAATGATATCTTTAAGAGTGGAGTTAAAGTTAAATAAAATCAGATCCTCAAGCGGTATAGCATAACGCAAAATTTGCTCTTCATCTACGATAAAAAGCTGAGATACGTTTTCAAGTTCGCCGTTCTCTTTTTGAACTCTTAGTCTATCGACCGCAGATTGAAGCTTTTCTTGTAAATTTGCGCTAAAAAGCTCGGTTTGCATATAAGCGCCGGCTTCATTTTCATCATAACTTCTAATACGTAAAATTTCTTCTTGATCATCCCTATCAAGCCCGTCAAAAAGCTCCTTCGCCTTTTGCTCATCGATATCTTCGATATATTCTAAAAGCTCAGCGGCATCGTCGCTTTCTAGCTCCTCGATAGCTTCGATAATCTTTTCGCTAGGCAAGGTTTCAATCACATCTTTAAGCATGTGATCGGGAAGCTCGATAGCCACATCGCCTAAAATTTCAGGCTCAAGCCTTTCTATATATTCTGCAAATAGCTCCTCATCGTGCTTTTTAACAGTTCTTAGATGTTGAGCCAGATCGGCTGCGCTAAGCTCCTCATCAATAGTGTCGTTTAGGTGAGAGTCTATAAGCTCTTTGGCTTCAAGCAGTTGATCATTTTCGTTCATCTATATCCTTAAACTCGATAAAGTTATCAAAGACTTCCTCTTTTTCGCTCTGAATATCTTCTACGATATATTTTTTCATCTTTGCATCGTTTTCATCGACAACTTTTTTAAATTTACCGCTCTCTTTTGAGCCGGAGCTCGTTACGATAGCCTTTTTTGACTTAAGCATTTTTTCAGGATTTATGGCTTGTTGGTTTTTATAAAGACCAAAGTGAAGGTGCGCTCCAGTGCTAAGTCCCGTATTTCCGACGTAAGCTATAACCTGCCCCTGTTTTACTTTAGCGCCTGATTTCATGCCTTTAGCAAAGCCGTTTACATGAGCGTAAAGCGTCTCGTATCCGCCGCCGTGATTTATGACTATGGTTTTACCGTATCCGTTTTTTCTGCCTACGAATTTCACCTTGCCGTCGCCTGCTGATTTGATAGGAGTTCCTTTTGGTGCACCGTAATCAACTCCTAAGTGAGCTCTATATCTCTTAAGCACGGGATGATATCTTTTAAGAGTAAAAGGCGATGTTATCTTAGCGTTTCCAAGCGGTCTTATTAAGAAAAATTTATCGTTTTTCTTACCGCTTTTGTTATAAAATTTATTTTCAAATTTATAAACCGAGTAGCGTTTTTTACTTGCTTCTACCATAGCCGAATGAATTTCAGGCATACCGAAAACTCGCCCCAAGCGACGTTTTTGAGTATAGACTATGATTATCTTATCGCCTTTTTTAAGCTTTCTAAAATCAACTTCACCCCTCATAGCCAAGGAAAAAGCATTTGCAAGCCCTATGCTTCCGGTGTGATCAACGATATCTTTATACGGAGAGTTTTCAAGCTTGATACTTAAAATTTTATCCTCGAGCTGATAGGATATGGGGGTAAGTTGTATCTTAAATTTATCGTATTCGTCTTTAAAAATTTGAATCTGAAGCTCTTCGTTTACGGGGATTAAAACCTGACGAATGCCGTCTTGTTCATCTCTTAAAATTTGATACTTAACGCCCGCCATGATCTCGCTTGCGATCTCTTTATCTTCTCTGTCAAGATTATAATAAAGCGAAAGAGGGATTGAATTAGCTTCTAAAAACGTTAAAAAAGTAGAGCCGTTTGGCCAAGAAAGCTCTTCTACGCTAAGTTTAGCGGCGCAAAGTTGAAGACTTAAAAATATACCCACAAAAAAAATTCTAACCATACGCTCCCCTGAATAAATAATAGGGATAATTTTACTTTATGCTTGCTTATATTTTGCAAAACTAAGCTGTTTTAAGTTATAATCATTTGAAATTTTTAAATTTTAGGAGCGAATTTGAGACGGATTTTGTTTATCTTAACTGCAATTTTTACATTTGTTTTCTCGGCGGAATTTAACATAAAAGAGTATCAAACTCCGATAATTGAAGCAAAAGACGGATTTGGAACTATCATCGATAGTCCTGATATAGTAGTAGGTTCAAGTGGCATAGTCGTGCATAAATTTGACGCTCGCAAAAGCTCTATCATAGCTCGCGTTAGCGTAACCGAAAAAGGCGGCGGATTTGCAAAAATTCGCTTTGAAGTATTTGACAGTCTAACCCAAAAAGCGCTTCCGATCCCCGGAATTCTTCCCGCAAGTGGCGATACGGTCATACTAAACTACCTTTATAACCGCTCTTTAATCATAGTTCCAAACAAAGAAATTTACAACGAAGTCATAAGCGCTTTTAAGGATATGGAGTTTATTCACCCAGATATCGTGGGCTCATACTTAAGTTACGAATATAAACCAAACCCGAGCCGAGACGACTTCCGCAAGATGTGCTCGCAAAGCGCTGCGGGGCTTATATTTATCGCGATGAATAACGAAAGTCTGTTTGCGGACTGCCAAAGCTTTGAAGTGCTTAAAAAATTTCAAAGCGGAAGCGTGGCGTACTATCAGCTACCTTTTTATACGAGAGTTAAAGATATAGACACGGTATTTTGGAAGCTTGGATCAAGCAAGATAAGCGACTTTGATCGCCATTATAAATCACTTTTGAAAGAGAAGTAATGGAAAAAAGACATATTGATTTTTTCACTAAACTACTAAATCAAGACAATGCATATTTTGATAAAGCGCACCTGCTGGCTTACAGCTATGATGCGACCAGAAAGCGCCATTTGCCTGATGGAGTGCTATTTCCAAGAGATGAAAGCGATGTAAGCGAAATTTTAAAATACTGCAACGAGCATAAAATTCCCGTCATCCCAAGAGGTGCCGGAAGCGGCTTTACGGGCGGATCTTTGGCGATAGACGGCGGTATCGTGCTTGGATTTGAAAAGCATATGAATAAAATTCTTGAGATCGATATGCAAAACATGGTCGCAGTAGTTCAACCTGGCGTTATAAACATGGACTTGCAGCGTGCGGCTGAAGAGGTCGGGCTATTTTATCCGCCAGATCCTGCGAGCCAAGACTACTCGACCATAGGCGGAAACGTCAGCGAAAACGCAGGCGGCATGAGAGCCGCAAAATACGGCATAACCAAAGACTACGTAATGGCGCTTCGTGCCGTGCTTCCAAACGGAGAGGTCATAAGAGCGGGCAAACGCACGATAAAAGACGTCGCAGGATATAATACGGCGGGAATTTTGATAGCTAGCGAAGGAACTCTTGCGGTGATAACCGAAATCACCTTAAAACTAATCGCAAAACCGAAATTTCAAAAAACGGCAATGGGTGTATTTGATAGCGTAAATTCAGCCATGAACGCCGTTTATAAAACTATGGCGGCGGGCGTAACTCCAGTGGCAATGGAATTTTTAGACAATTTAAGCATAAGAGCGGTTGAAGAGAAATTTCAAAAAGGCTTACCTGTAAATGCGGGCGCTATCTTGATAACTGACGTTGATGGCGATATACAAACGGGACTTGATCAGGATTTAGCGACGATAGAAAGGGTGTTTAAAGAAAACGGCGCAAGCGAATTTAAGGTCGCACGCGATGATGCCGAGAGAAAAGATATCTGGTTTGCGCGTAGAAACTGCTCGCAAAGCATTACGATTTATGGAAATTTAAAGCTAAACGAAGATATCACCGTGCCACGCTCAAAGCTTCCCGAATTGCTTGATAAAATTTCAGAGGTTTCTAAAAAATACGGCGTTAAGGTTCCGTGTTTTGGTCATACGGGTGATGGAAACGTCCATACGAACGTAATGGTTGTGGATAAAACCGATCCCGTTCAAGTAGAAAACGGACACAAAGCGATAGAAGAAATTTTTAAGATCACGGTTGATCTTGGTGGCACGCTTAGCGGCGAACACGGCATAGGCATAAGCAAGGCAGAATTTATGCCGCTTGCCTTTAGTGAAGCTGAAATACAGCTATTTAGAGCGATAAAAAAGGCGTTTGATCCAAACAATATCCTAAATCCAAACAAGATGGGGCTATAAAATTTAAAGGGTGCAAGTGAGAGCTAAGATCAATAAAGAAGAACTAAAAGCATATGTCAAAATCGCACTTAGTATCAAAGACAAACAGCTCTTTCACTATGCCTCAAGCCTTAGCTTTCACACTATGCTTTCGATTATCCCGGTGCTTCTCATCTCATTTTCCATTTTTACGCAGATGCCAAGCTTTAAGATGTATTACACCAAGATAAAAGAGTTTATTTTTTCCTCTCTTTTGCCTTCAAATCAAGACGTGATAAGCGAATATATAGAGACATTTTTACAAAACAGCTCAAGTCTGGGCATGCTAGGACTTGGCGCTATTATCTTTACTTCGGTAATGTTTTTCGTAGATTACGAATATGTCATAAACAAAATCATGAAAACCGAAGGCAGAAGCTTTTGGCACTCTTTAAGTGCGTATTGGACGCTTATCACCCTTGCTCCGCTTGGACTTGGACTTAGTTTTTATCTGTCAAATTTGCTTCAGGATTTCTTAAATGCGACATACTACACAAAGTGGATAAACTTCTTAAGTATATTTCCGTATCTTATCATTTGGGCGATATTTTGTATAACGTATCTCATCTCCGTAAGTCGTCCTATAGCGGTTAAAAACGCCTTGTTTAGCTCGTTTGTAGCTTCCTTAATATGGTATTTTGGCAAAAGCCTATTTGTGTTTTACGCAGTAAATAACAAAACCTATCTTAGCATTTACGGCTCTTTTTCGGTTGTACTGTTCTTCTTCGTATGGGTCTATGTTTCGTGGATTATATTTTTATACGGAGTGAAATTATGCAGCTTTTTAGAGCAAAAAGATAGAGCGAAAAAGACCATCGACAAATAACAAATTTTGCAAATTTCAAAGCAAGACTAAAAAACAAAACAAATTTAATGCCACGACAAAAATAGCCAAATTTCGGCTTTTAATGCTGATTAACGCGCAGATGTTATATGCTAAAAATATCCAAAAATTAATATTTAAATTTACGCTTGGCAAACGCAAAGACAAAAACCAAACTAAAAATTCATCAAATGCTCCGCCCAAATTTAGCACGTGCAGTAAGGCGGCAACAGGATAAAAAACAGTAAAAATTATGCTTAAAGGAAGCACACTAAACTGCTGAAAGCTAATAAGCGGAAAAAAATAAAGCACAGGAATAATCATCGCAGAAAACACCCACAAATTCAAAAGCAAGACGTGAATTAAATTTGAAAATTTATCCTTAAAATGGTGCAAGTAAAGATAGATAAAAAACACCCCCGCACAAGAGAAATAAAACCCCACGCTAAAAGCTAAGCTTGGCATAAAACTAACTGCCAGAGCAACGATAACGGCTAGGATTTCAAAGCTTATTATGCGTATATTGCGACTAAAAAGATAAAAGACGAGCAGGCTCATCAAAAACGCTCGCAAAAACGACGGCACAAAATCAATAAGCCACAGATAACTAAACAAAAGAACAAAAATCACCGCGCTTAAATCAAATTTTTCGCTTCGATACGGAAAATGCCTAACTTGAAAATATCTATAAAAAGGACGCAAGCAAAAATACATCACACCAAAAATCAGACCCAAATGATAGCCCGAGATCGCCACAAGATGAGCGATTCCAAAGTGATTTACATCATCTCTAAGCTCTTTTGAAATCGGCGTTGCGAGAAAAAGTGCCGCATAAAGCTCTTTGGCTTTTGATTCATCATGCTGACCTGCGATAAATTCATAAAATTTATCCCTTAGATTTTCTTGCAAACTGTTTTGTGAGTTTTTACTTTCCCTAAGCTCAAGCAAGCCGAAGTTGGGCATATAAAAATTCTCGCTTAAAAACTCTATGAATTTTACGTTTTTTTGAGCGGGACGAACCAAAATTCGAGCATTTATCTCAGGCTCAAACTCCGCTTTTGATGTAGTGTAGAAGCTAAATTTATGAGTCTTTAGCTTAAGAACTCGGTATCTTTTGCCCTTATCGTTTTGTTTAGTATAGCTTTGAAGCACTTTTGCGTTTAGTACAAGATATCTGTCTTGTTTAAACTGATAAAAATCATAAAATTTAAGGCTTAAATTTATAGATAGTATGATTATGCAAAATAGACAAAACAGCCCTATTTCGCCTCTATTTTCAAAAATTTGGTTTTGCTGCACGGGATTTAAAGCTTTAAAATTTGAAAATTAAAAGCTTTAAGCAAATATAAATTTTCAAATTTGAAAAGCATGTCAAAAATTTACCTCAGCCCGTAAATTCCGTAACTTGAGGCGCGAAACTCTTATCCACAAAGCGCGTAAATTCCTTTTGAAAGATGACTTCAACCGTCCCGACAGGTCCGTTTCTGTTTTTACCTATGATGATCTCGGCGTCCTCTTCGATCTTATTTGGGATAAATTTGCGCACATACTCCTTACCTTCGGCTTTGGCGCGCTTTTCACGCTCTTTTTCTTCTTGCTCAAGATAAACCTCATCGCGATAAACAAAAAGTATCATATCCGCATCTTGTTCTATCGCTCCCGATTCTCTTAAATCACTTAGCATAGGACGTTTATTTGCCCGTGCTTCTAGGCTACGATTAAGCTGAGATAAGGCAATTATCGGCATATCAAGTTCACGCGCAAGAAGCTTTAGTCCGCGTGAAATTTCAGCTATCTGCAAGTGGCGATCGGCATAGTTTGAAGTAGCCATCATAAGTCCGATATAATCAATCACGCAGAGTGAAATTTCAGGATGGCTTGATTTTAGCTTGCGCATTTGAGTGCGAATTTGATGGATATTTACATATCCGCTATCGTATACAAAGAGCTTTTTGTTTGCCATATCGTCGCATGCATCGCTCATCCTGCTCCACTCGTCATCATCCATCTTGGCAGTCGTGATGTTTTGAAGCGGGATTGAGGTTTTGGCAGAAAGCATTCTTAGCATGATCTGCTCGGCAGGCATCTCAAGCGAGAAAAACACGACTCCGTTTCCTCGCCCAAGCACGTGGTTCATCAAATTTAGACAAATCGTCGTCTTGCCCATGCCAGGGCGTGCGGCAATGATGATAAGATCGCCGTTTTTAAAGCCCTTCGTCATCTCGTTTAACTGCCTAAAGCCCGTGTCGATACCTACGATATCTTTATCCTCAAGCAATTTTTGCTTCTCAAGATGAGCCAAAACATCAACTATAATCTCTTTGCTATCTTTTATCACGCCTGCGGCAGAGCCTTCAACAAGCGAATAAAAACTCTGGCTAAGCTCATCGACCATATCCCGACTTGGCTTATCTTCGCTTACTTTGTTTGGTATCTGATGAGCTATCTTTACAAGAGAGCGTTTTATCGACTTTTCACGAAGTTCGGTTGCGTATTTTTTGATGTCAAGGATTGAATTCGTGCCGATAATGTTGGCTAAAATTTCCTCGTCAAATTTGTTTGCGAGCTTAGTCTTTAAAAAGCTAGTTTCGATAGGCAAATCGGCATTCATGCACTCAACCATCGCGGTATAAACGTCGCAGTGCCCCTTAAGGTAAAAATCCCCCGCCGAAATAATGTCAAAAATTTCAGCCAAATTTTCACTACTATAGATAATCGAGCTTAGTATCGCACGCTCCATATCAAGGTCATAAAGGTTGTGCATATCGATATTTTGGGCTTTTGCCACGTTTTTCTCCAATCATTTATATTTTAAATTTCAGCCATACAAAAGAGCTAAATTCTTTAAATCTCTCGCAAATTTGCTTGAAATTCTATCGCCGACCAAAAACCGACGACAAATTTATCTCGTCCAAATCACAAGCAGGCTAAATCAACTACGAGACTTTATCTCCTCGTCAAGTTCCAAAAGAAATCTATCCACAAGCTCATGCTCTTTCAGCCTTGCAACGACCTCTCCGCGTCGCATTATAAGCCCGCTTTCCTTGCCAAAAGCTATGGCCACATCAGCACCCTTAGCCTCGCCTATCGCATTTACCACACAGCCCATAACAGAGACGTTAAGCGGCTCTTTGATATGCTTTGTCTTTTCCTCGACTATCTTAATCGCCGCCATTAGATCGCTTTGAAGCCTCCCACAGGTAGGGCAAGAGATGATATTTAATCCCTCTTTTTGCCTTCCGCTATCTTTTAAAATCGCTTTTGCGACCTTTATCTCTTCTTCAAGCTCGCCCGTGATACTTACTCTCATCGTATCGCCGATACCTTCGAGCAAAAGCCCGCCAAGCGCGATAGCCGATTTTATGGTCGCATGAAAGGTTGTGCCCGCCTCCGTAACGCCTAAGTGAAACGGATAATCAACCTTTGGACGAAGAGCGCGGTAAGCTGCCATCGTGCGCTCTACATCACTTGATTTAAGCGAAATTTTAATGTCTGTGAAGTCAAAATCCTCAAGCAAATTTATATTATACATCGCACTTGCGACCATCGCTTCAACGGTTCGTCCGAATTTGTTCTCAAACTGCTCTTCAAGCGAGCCTGAATTTACGCCTATTCTGATAGGTAAATTTCGCTGCTTGCACGCTTCAACGACAGCTTTTATCCGCTCTTTTGAGCCGATATTGCCCGGATTTATCCGCACCGCATCGACAAATTCGCTCACTATGAGCGCATATCGGTAGTTAAAATGAATGTCGGCAACCACGGGAAGCGGGCTTTGTTCCACTATCTGCTTCAAAGCGCTCGCATCCTCTTTGTCAAGCACGGCGCAGCGGACTATATCACATCCCGCAAAATACAGCCTATTTATCTGCTCTAGCGTGCCTTTTATATCTTTTGTCTTTGAAAAAGTCATCGACTGCACCGATATAGGAGCATCGCCACCAATTAAAACATCGCGAATTTTTATCTGTCTGGTTGGATATCTTTGCAAATTTAGCCTTTAAATTTTTGAGTAATTATAAAAAATTTTCTCTTTTAACCCGCTTTTGTACGTGAAAATAAACTATAAAACTCAAAGCAAGTAAAAATATGAAAATATATAAACTCAAGAGAAGTTAAGCGGATCCATATCGACATCAAAGCTGAATTTTAAGCAAATTTTACCCGCTTTTATAAGTGGAATATGCAAGCTAGAGCGAAGCAAAATTTCAAAGCGATATTTTTGCGAGAGAATTTCTATCGCGCATTTTCCGTGTCCTACTATCTGCAAATTTGGCTCTTTGATTTGAAAATTTTTAAGCTCATTTACACACTCATCTAAAATTTCTTTAGCGGTTTTTTCATTTTTATTCGCGATGACAGCTCTTAAAAGCCTAACAAATGGCGGATAAAGTTCTTTGCGTGCGCCCATCTCCTCTTTTAAAAAGCTATCATAATCCTGCACAAATTTCTCAAAAAACTCTCTTTGCAAGCTTTGTATCACGACTCTGCCCGCTCCACTCCTGCCAGCCCTGCCAGCAACCTGCATAGCAAGTGCAAGCACCCGCTCACGCGCACGAAAATCAGGAAAATTTAAAAGCTCATCAACGCCCATTACAACTGCTAGATCAACATTGTGATAGTCATGTCCTTTGCTAAGCATTTGAGTGCCTACAAGGACATCTATCTCGCCTGCGTTAAAGGCTTTGAGACTATTTTCTAGCTTTTTTTGCGTGGTTATCTCATCTCTATCAAATTTGGCTATGCGAGCGCTTGGAAGTGCGTCTTTAAGCAAATTTATTAGCTCATCGGTGCCAAGCTTTTTTGCCTCTATCATCTCGCTACCACATTTGTCACAAGTTTTTAGTACAGGTGTCATAAATCCGCAATACTGACACTTAAGCGCATTACGCTTCTTATAAAAACTCATTCCGACACTACAAAACGGACATTTTATAGTGCCAAAACAATCCTTGCAAACAAGATATTTAAAATTTGCTCTTGTAGGTAGAAGCACGACAGCTTGTTTACCATTTTCAAGACTAGCTTTAAGCTCATTTAGGATAGTCTCGCTAACTGCAGTTTGGCTCTCATCATAGATAAAGCTTTTATCGCTTTTAAAAAATGTGCCTTTGAGTCTAAAATTTGGCTGCTTATAAAAGCTAGTTAAGCTCGGAGTAGCTGAGCCAAGAAGCACTTTTATATCAAATTTATTTGCCAAAACTAATGCCAAATCCCTTGCGTTATAATGTGGATTTTGCGCTGATTTGTAGCTATCGTCATGCTCCTCATCTACTATTATAAGTGATAGGTCGGTAAAAGGTAAAAACAGAGCCGATCTGGCACCTGCGATGAGCTTTATCTCGCCACTCATAAATTTAGCTAAAGCTTCTTTGCGATTTTTAGGCGTTATCTTAGAGTGCCAAAGAGCAAATTTATCGCCAAAATATTCGCTTAATCTTTTTTGCATTTGCGGAGTGAGTGAAATTTCAGGCATGAGAAATAAAACTTGCTTTCCATTGTTTAAATGCTCTCGGATTAATGATATATAAATTTCACTCTTTCCACTTCCCGTATCGCCAAAAAGAAGGCTAGTTTTATGCTCTTTAGCAAATTTCAAAGCTATATTTTGATCCTTACTTAAATTTGGCTCTTTATCGAATTTATGATTTTGATTTAGTTGTTGCCCACTCTCATCAAACGAGATAAATAAATTTGAAGCAACCGATAAATTTGAGATATAGTAATGAGAGATAAAATTTAAAAGTTCGATTTGGATTTGAGTTAGCCTACCTGGTAAAATTTCTAAAATTTCAGATGTTTTAAAATTTGGTTTTTGAGTATCTCTTAAAACATAGCCAAGAGTTGTTTTGTTTTTTAATTTTAGCCTTACTTGAGTGTAAGGCTTTATGATTTCGCCACTATGATAAGTAAGCGGTTCTAAAATTAGACCGCTTAACAAAATTTCATAGTAGTGCATTATTTAGTGAGCTGGTTGCAAAGATCTTTTTTCTTATCCGCTTCGGCACAATCAAAAGTGCCTGTGGTTTTATCGTATGTAAAAGTTATACTACTTCCTGCCAAGTTGAATTTATAGTCATTTCCTGATAAATCCCAACCGGACTTAGAGTTTGGAACTATGCCATTTTGCAAAACAGCTTCAAAAAGAACATCGTTGTTGCTTCCTTCAAGATTAGGGTATTCAAATTTTCCTTGTAGCATGTTTGTATTTCTAAAATTAACTACCGCACTTTTTATAGAGGCGATATCAGATCTTGCTTTTGTTATGATGGCATCATCTCTAGTTGCAAAAAGCCTTGGTGCGGCAATACCTGCTAAAATTCCTATAACAACTATAACAAAAACAAGTTCAACCATTGTAAATGCACGTTTCATAAAAACCCTTTACATAAATTTCATCTAAATTATATCATAAACAATATATAGCCAACTGTTGTTTGTAATAAATTAAAAACAATAAAACTATAATAGTTCAGTATTTGACAGCCTGTCCGCCGACTATAATTTTATTAGAATTGATTTCTATTTTCTCTTTGATTTCTTTAAGGCTTGGTAACTCCCACACTTTAGAACATAATCCTTTATTTCCTATAACAACTTCTATATCTTTACTGGATGCAGCAGGAGTTAATACTGTAAAACATATCTCATCTTTAGCTTTCACAGGATTTGATACATTTGACATTTTTGAAATAGTTGTTAAGAATTCGTTTTTAACAGTGTAATAAGATGTTAAATCATTAATCAAAACTACAATATTTGTAGCAGTTTTTGAAATTTCCGCATCATCTCTAGTTGCGTTTAACTTTACTATAGCAACAATAGCTAAAATTCCTAAAATAACAATAACAAAGACCAACTCAATTATAGTAAAACCTTTACGCATAATTAGTCCTTTTATAGATATGTTCACTTCTTGCAGCACGCCTTCTCAATCAAACTAAAATTAAAATACTTTAACAATAAAAATTAAAAATATAAAAAGATTTAAGAAAGAGAAATGAATATAGTAATAATTATAAAAGCAAAGAGTTTTATGTACTCTTTGCTTAATTTAGTTAATTATTGATATTTAACGCCTTGACCGCCAACTTTAATCTTACTGTTATTGTCTGTTATAGATTTTTTTACTTCTTTTAAGCTTGGAAGAGCCCATACTTGAGCACATAACCCATCTTCTTTAATTTCTACAGATAATTCTTGAGCATCTGTTGCTGGTTGAGTTATAAGTAAACAATCATTAGATTTAGCTTTAACAGGCACAGAAACAGCAGTCATAGCAGGAAAATTATCTGCAAATTGTCCTTGAGAAGTATAATAAGATGTTAAATCACCTAGTACTGTTGTAATGTTTGTAGCAGTTTTTGAAATTTCTGCGTCATCTCTTGTTGCAGCTAGTCTTGGGATAGCTACAGCAGCCAAAATACCTAGTATAACGATCACGAAGATCAACTCAATCATTGTAAAACCTTTTCTCATAAGAGACTCCTTAAATAAATTCTACATACATTTATGTAGTTAAGCGGAATTATATTCCTAGAATGCTTAAATAATTATTAAATTATTATAAATATTTGGTAAATTTTGAGTAATATTTTAGCTATGATTTATCTCATCACTTAATTTTTGCGCTAAGCTTTGCAGATCGCGCTCTTGCCGGTAGTTTTCGTAGCTTTTTTGCACAAAAGCACTTAACAGCTCTTTCACATCAAGATATTTCTTCCCGCCCAAAAATACCTCCCAGTCGCGCTCAAAGCTCTTGGCGAAGTCATCTTCAAGGCTGATAGTATAGTCTCTTGATGCGATTGTGACTGTTATCTTTTTCATTATTTTCCTAAGACTGCCTCGATCTTGCGCACGATGTCGTCTGATTCGATATTTTTGCTCTTAACTTCTTCTTCCAATCTTAAAATTTGATTTGATTTGGCTTCGTTTTGCGCTTTTAGACTGATTAGCTCGTTGCGAAGCTGCTCGTTCTCCTCGCACACTTCATTGTATCTGGCAAGCAGGTCGTTAACCTTATCGGTTAGGGTGTTTAGCACTTTGTCGTTTTCAAACATATCGTCCCTTTATTTGGTATAATCTCGGCATAATTGTAGCAAAAATAAGCTCTTTTTTAAAGGCGTTTAATGACAAATTTTGAAATTTCATCCAAATTTAGCCCAAGTCCTGATCAAGCTAAGGCTATCAAAAACATAGTAAAATCGATAAATTCAGGCTCAAACTACCAGACTTTGCTTGGCGTAACGGGCTCCGGTAAGACTTTTACGATGGCAAACGTGATAAAAGAGCTAAATATGCCAACCCTTGTCATGACTCACAACAAATCTCTAGCGGCGCAACTTTATAGCGAATTTAAGGGGTTTTTCCCGCGTAATCATGTAGAGTACTTTATCAGCTACTACGACTACTATCAGCCAGAAGCTTATATCCCGCGCCAAGACTTGTTTATAGAAAAAGATAGCTCCGTAAACGAAGAGCTTGAGCGCATGAGACTGTCGGCTACTGCGAGTCTATTAAGCTTTGATGATGTGATATGCGTAGCTTCGGTGTCTGCAAACTACGGCTTAGGAAATCCAAGCGAATATCAAGGCATGGTGCTGTATCTAAAAACAGGCGACACGCTAAATCAGCGCAAACTGCTTAGTAAGCTCGTGGATATGGGCTACAAGCGAAACGATGCCTACTTCGACCGTGGCGACTTTCGCGTAAACGGCGACGTGGTCGATGTCTATCCTGCGTATTATCACGACGAGGCGCTTAGGATAGAGTTTTTCGGCGATGAGATCGATGAGATGTATCACTTCGACGTGCTGGATAATAAAAAAACTAAAAGCGTGACGAAATTTACGCTTTATGCTACAAGCCAGTTTGTGGTGGGTGAAGATAGGCTAAAAATCGCTATAAAGCAGATAGAAGCCGAGCTTGATGAAAGGCTTAAGGAATTTAACGCCGAGGGCAAGCTGGTGGAGTCTCAAAGGCTAAAGCAGAGGGTTGAGTTTGACCTTGAGATGCTAAGCTCGACAGGCATGTGCAAAGGAGTTGAGAACTATGCGCGACATCTTACGGGGCAAAAGCCGGGCGAGACGCCTTATACGTTGTTTGATTATTTTGAAGTTAGCGGTAAAGACTATCTCGTGATAATCGATGAAAGCCACGTGAGCTTGCCGCAGTTTCGCGGAATGTATGCAGGCGATAGAAGCCGCAAGGAGACACTTGTGGAATATGGTTTTCGCCTGCCTTCAGCGCTTGATAACCGTCCTTTGAAATTTGATGAGTTTATCTCCAAAAGAGCGAAATTTCTCTTTGTATCGGCAACTCCAAACGAGCTTGAGCTAGATCTTAGCAAAGGGCGTATTTATGAGCAAATTTTACGTCCTACGGGCTTGCTTGATCCGCAAATAGAAATAAAAGATAGCGACAATCAGGTTGAAATTTTGTTTGATGAGGCAAAGCGAGTGATAGAGCGTGATGAGCGCGTTTTGGTAACGGTGCTAACTAAAAAGATGGCCGAAGAGCTAAGCCGCTACTACACCGAGCTTGGTATCAAGGTGAAATATATGCACTCGGATATCGACGCAATAGAGCGAAACGAGATCATAAGAGGGCTTAGAAGCGGGGATTTTGACATGCTAATAGGCATAAATTTGCTTCGCGAGGGGCTTGACCTGCCAGAAGTTAGCCTTATAGCGATAATGGATGCCGATAAAGAGGGCTTTTTGCGCTCTACTACGAGCTTAATCCAAACAATGGGACGAGCGGCTAGAAACGTAAACGGACGCGTGCTGATGTTTGCAAAAAAGATCACGCGCTCTATGCAAGAAGCTATGGATACGACCTTAGCGCGCAGGAAGCTGCAAGATGAGTACAACAAAAAGCATGGCATCACTCCGCGCTCTGCAAGTAGAAATATCGAAGAGAGTTTAAAAGTCGAAGATGAAGGTGAAATTTATCGCCAAGGCGAAAATCTAGAAAAGATGCCTGCTGCCGAGCGCACTAAAATAGTAAAAGAGCTAAGAAAGCAGATGCTTGAAGCCGCAAGCAAGCTTGAGTTTGAAAAGGCGGCTGCGCTTAGAGACGAGATAGCAAAGCTAAGAAAGATATAAAATTTAGGAGAAGAAAATGACAAAATATGATGAATTTTACTACAAAACAGGCGATATGATATCATCAATCACTGATTTGAATGATAAAAACTATATGCAAAAATATCGCGATAACATCTTTTGTCCTGATTGCAGGGTGGCTAAACTAACCTTTGTGAATGCAAAAGGTAAAGTTGCGCACCCTAGAACTACGCAAGGCTCAATACATGAAAAATATTGCCCCTATGCATACGAGTCAGCCGACACGCAAGTTACTACCGAATATCTTAAAGACTTGCAAAACAATAAACAAATACACAACTTAATGCAGTCTGCAATGCGCTATCTATGTATAAGCAAAAATGTTACAACTATAAACCACAATATCGCCCGAACACAAAGCAACCTAATGATAATTGAGCCCAAACAAGGGATTACAACGACAAGAAAGAGCATAAAAAGAAAAAGTCTAAATGCTTACTTTGATGAAGAAAATGTAGGTGAGCTTTTTGTGTTTTATGGAAAAGTAATGTTAAAATTTAAGAAAGAAAAAAGTTGGGAAGCAGGATATTTGCAAATAGTTCCAAAAGAAAAGATAAAATTTAGCATTACAATTTTTGATGATATAGACATAGAGGAAAATACTCTTTATAACTTAGTGGCGATAGGCATGGTAAAAAATAATAAACCGATATTTCAAATAGAATTATTTAATAAAAATTGTCTTCTATATGAAAAAGATAAATTTTATTAATTTACAATACCAATCAAAATCTATATATTATTTACAAGATATATCTAGTTTTATTGAACTGAGAAGTATTTTTACAATAGATACTTTATACTCAAGTCTTAAAATAATTAACTATATACTATATATAAGGTAAAAGTCCGAGCTATTTGTTTAATTTATCTCATAAGCTCTTTAAATTTTAATAAAACTCGTTTATTTTTTGCTATATTCTGAAGTAATTTTTAACATTTTTAAAACTCTATCTCCTTTAGAAATTCAAAATATTTGCCGCTTGTAACGATATTTGAGATAAAATTAACTCAAAATTTATGGGATATTTTTATAACGTATCATAAGCTAAATTTAAAATAAAACGACAAAAGACGTAAAAAATCATAAATTCGCCCTTAAATTTCTATCGGTACGAAAAAAATAACATAAACATTAAGGCTGACTTAAAATAGCGTGTTCTGCGCAAAGCTACTGTCAATGCCAAAAAAACAATAAGAGGTAAAATAATAGCTATCATTTAAATACCTCCTGCAATTTATGCTGCTTTATAACGTAAATTTATAAATTTTGCACTTATAGACCGAGATTTTAGGGCCTAGCCTACTCCTTCACTTTATTTCCAAACGCATCATACCAAACATCGTTCATTCTAAAGTATCTGCCCTTTTCATCGCCTGCAAAATTTATATAATCCCAATATCCGTAAAAAGCCGTTACGACTTTGCCGCTTTTATCAATAAGAACGGAAATGCCCTCTTTTGAGCGTGCAAGCGCGTAGTTAGACGCTTCAAAAAAACCTCTCAGCTTGCTCAAATTCAGCAGGTATCACTATCTCGCCTTTATCGTTTATATATCCGTATAAGTCGGTTTTTCTATCTTTTACAGGCATAAGTCCTGAGCTAAATTTGTCACTCTCATATAGACCGAGCTTTTTAAAATCAATAACAACTTCTGCGTTTTTATCTATGAGAAAGCCATCTTGTATGTGCATAACATTGTCTTTTAACTTGCCTTGCGTAGCAATAAATTTTCCTTCGCCGGCGTATTTGATATATACATATTTACCTTGCGTTAAATTTTTGCCGTTTAAGCTATACAAATCTTCGCGACGCACTCCGTTGATATCTTTTGAAACTATATATGCGCCGTTTTCTTCATCAATGCTATTAAATTCTATAGGCAAAATGAGATTAAATTTATCATCCATCACACCTTCTAAGTTATTTTTTAAAACTACAATTCCGTTTTTTACAAATCTGATATATTCATACTCTATAGGCAAAACAATCTTGCCCGTAATGGCGTCGGCTAAACCTATATCACGACTTTTACTCTCTTTTCTCGGTTTTTCGATTTTTACGAATCTATCTTTAAATATTTCAAAATTCGCAAGCTCGTAAGGCATCTTTTCAAGCTCGTTAAGTTTAGGCGAAAAGTGATAAAGATCGGCTCTTTCCCCCATCTGGTCCCAGAAATAATACTTATTCGCTATCCTAAAGCCGTTATCAAATTTCGGCTTAATTTTCCACTTTCCATACTATGCCCAAAATCCCAAATTTATCGCTTTTTAAATCCTGCGCGACAAGATAAGGCTCGTCTTTATTGGCTAGTTTTGTCTTGTAATTGACACTAAATTTATACTCTCTATCCCATACTTTTTGAGCTAGCACGACTTCACTTACATCCGCACCGAACTCCTCTGCTACGCTCATGATACCCGACTCTTTGGGTTGCGAGAAGTCTTTCATCTGTGTATCAATGTAGCTTTGAGCCTCTTCTTTGCTCTTTATTTTTTTCTCAATCACAAGCTTTTTTGCATCTTGCATATTTTTTAAAAGCGCTTCTAAATACTCAAGCTCTTCTTTGCTATAAAACGTCTTTTGATTGCGCGAAATCTCTTTCATCGCCCTACCGTCTTTGTAAAGAGCGTAAATTTTAAAATTCTCATCTTTTTGCAAGCTTTGCGAGATATGATAGATGATCTCGTTTTGTTTTATATCGACTAGCTTGATCTCGCCCTCGCCGATTTTAAAATTCTCGCCAACTTTAAGCTTATGAAATTTCTCAGTCGCAACCTGCTGAGTGATCTGCAACTCAAGCGAATCCACAGGCTTTGGCGTATTTAAAATAAAATAAGACGCGTCAAGCATATTTTGTAACTCTTCAAATTTGCTCTCATTTATATCTTGGGCGATTTTTTGGATATTTTGCTCGGTTATAATGTCGTTTTGGTTGATTTGTCGCTTTGATCCGTCTAAAAACTTAACTTCTTTTATGTCAATTACAGGATCTTTGCGATCCTCTCCTAAAAGCGCGTCAAGCTTATAATGTCTAATATCCAAATAAGCGATACTATAAGGATATGCAATTTTTGTAACCACATACGCATTTTCAAAAAATTTCTTTAGTTCGCTTTGACTTACGGGGTGCGTAACGATAAAGTTATTTTCGTCTTTTGGGTTAAAATCCTTGTCTTTACGCACGCTTAACTTAAATTCGCTTTTAACAAAATTTAAAAATTGTCGCATCTGCCCAATCTCATCATCTAACGTTTTAATTAAATCCTCATTAGCAAAAACCAAATTTGACATTAAAGCTATCGTCACAAACAAATTCTTAAATTTCATACCGCTTAACATCTAATTTCCTTGCATTTTTTCAAATTTATTAGCTCTCCTTAAAAAGCTTTGAAGCTATCTGCTCTCGCTTAACTTTATCGGTATCTTTCTTGGTGGTTTTATAAATTTTACTTACATACTCTTCAAAAATTTCTTGCGAATTTATGCTTGATTCGCCATCTTTTGGAGTTATTTTGCGGTATTCGCCGCTATTTTCAAGCACAAACGCAAGCTCATTATCGCTTAGCTGAAGTTTTAAAAATTCCAAAAGCCTATCTTGCAAATTCGGATCAAAAATCGGCGTCATAAGCTCAAGTCTGCGCTCCAAATTTCTTGGCATCCAGTCCGCACTTGAGATGTAAATTTGCGGTCTTGCATGCTTAAAGTATAAAATTCTCGCGTGTTCTAAGTATTTGCCGATGATAGAGCGCACTCGGATGTTTTCGCTTACGCCTTTTATGCCGGGGCGTATGCAACAAATCCCGCGCACGATAAGGTCAATACTCACTCCTGCCGCACTTGCCTCGCTTAGCGCGTTTATGATATCACTATCTACTAAAGCGTTCATTTTAGCTATGATTTGCCCATCTTTACCGTGCTTGGTTTCGGTCTTAATCATCTGCAAAATTCGCTCTTTTATCTGCATCGGCGACATCGAAAGCGTGCTTAATCTGCGATGCTTGGAAAAGCCCGAAAGGATATGAAAAAATGTAGTCGAATCGCTTGCAAAAGGGCTTTTGCTCGTAAAATAACTAACATCTGTATAAATTTTAGCAGAGCCGCCGTTATAATTACCCGTGCCAAAGTGCATATAAAATTTAAGCTTATCGCCCACTTGACGGATAACCTGACTAACCTTAGCATGCACCTTAAAGCCCGCTATGCCGTATATCACGTGCGCACCTGCGTCTTCAAGCGCCTTAGCCCAATGAAGGTTGTTTTCCTCATCAAAGCGCGCCTTAAGCTCAACCATGACCGTTACCTGCTTACCATCGCTTGCAGCATCTATCAGAGACTGAATGATAGGCGAATTTTTATCGGCTCTGTAAAGCGTCATGCGTATAGATATTACTTTAGGATCCTTGCTTGCCTCTTTGATAAACTGCACTACAGGATCAAAGCTCTCGTAAGGGTGGATCGCGACCACGTCTTCCTTATCAATCACATCAAAAATAGAAGAGTGCTCGCTAAAAGGAAGTAGAGTCCTAGGCGTATATGGAGGAAGCGCAAGATGAGAAAATTCTTTATTTCCTACTATCTGCCATAGCGAATTTAAGGTAAGCGGAACCGTGTATTCGTAAATATCCTTGTAAAAAATCTTCATGTGAGTATTTAGAAACTCGACTATATCGGTATCGGCGTCTTTTTGTATCTGCATTCTTACAAAAGCACCTTTTCGTCTTAGCTTAAGACCTTGCTCAAGTATGAGCATAAAGTCATCGGCCTCTTCTTCTTCGATTATGATATCGGCATTTCGCGTAACTCTAAAAGCTGCCGAACTAATTAGCTTATACCCAGGGAAAATTTCTTCAGCATGACGCTGAACGATAGTCTCAATAGGCACATAGACGTTATCGCTTGCTTGATAAAAGCGAGGAAGAACGCGAGAAATGCGTATCATACCGTATTTTAAAATTTCAGGATGCTCCATGTCGGCAAGCTTAACGGCAAGCGAGAAACTAAGGTTGTTTAGGTGCGGGAACGGATGAGTCGTATCTACGGCAATCGGAACTATCACCGGAAGTATATTTGAAAAGAAATAATCATCACATTTTTTCTTAAGATCGGGCGAAATTTCATCATAATTTTTTATAAAAAGATTATGCTTTCCAAGCTCGATTAAAGTATCTTTGTAGTGCTTTTCTACGACGGCTAGCTCTTCTTTTATATATTTTCTTATATCTCTTAACTGATCAAGCGGACTCATGCCGTCACTACCGCTAGAGACAACTCCTGCGGCAAAAAGTTGCTTAAGCCCCGCTATGCGTATCATATAAAATTCATCCAAATTTGTCATATAAATAGCGATAAATTTGAGCTTTTCAAGCGGGGGCAAATTTTTATCGCATTGCGCTAAAACGCGCGAGTTAAATCTAAGCCAGCTAAGCTCACGATTTATAAAAACACTTCTTTTTTCTGTCATCATATTCCCTTTTTACGGCAATTTAAGTGGATTTTATCAAATTTCATTTTAGAAAGCTCTTATTATTTGATAATTTTTCTTTATGTGTGTATAATACGCTTTATTTAAGTTGTTACAAAGGATTTGCGGTGACGGAGTATGTTACAGCTACGGGAATTTTGATTGTTTGTTTGGTGATTTTTTATATTCTTAAGAAAATTTCAGTGGATTAAAACCCGCTTCAAGTTTTCAAAGCGGGCTAATTTTAGAACTTAGAGTCCTTTTCCTTTTTTATACTCTAAAATGATCGCATACGCTTCATCTTTTAGCTTTAGCTTCTCTTTTTTCATCGTTTCAAGACGGAGTTGATCGGCATACTCCCTACCCTCTTCAACGTCTTTTATTTTCTGATCTAGTTCGTTATGTTTATCAAAGATAGACGCAAATCTAGCGTTTGAAACTTTTAGTTCTGTTATGATATCCCTATATTCGTGTAGCATTTTTTCTCCTTGAGGATTGTTTATGGAATTTTAGCAACTCAACCCTAAATAATGGGTTAAGAACGGTAATCTGCGTTTATGCTTACGTATTTATGTCCCAAATCACATCCGTAAGCGCTAAATTTAGCCTCTCCTGTATTTAGATTGCATCTTATCTTATAACTTGGTTTTTTCATAACCTCATGGGCAGCGACTTCTCTTTTGGCGTCTAGCTCTTTATGAAATTTATCATACACAAGCACATCATCATAATAAATTTCAAGCTCTTCTTCGTCGCATTCAACGCCGTTTGCACCGATAGTTGAAGCTATCCTGCCCCAGTTTGGATCCTCTCCGAATAAAGCGGTTTTTACAAGAAGCGAATTTGAAAGAGCTTTGGCTGCCTTTTTGGCTTCATTTAAATTTAATGCTCCGATAATTTCAAATTCCACTACTTTAGTAGCTCCCTCGCCGTCACAAACAAGCATCAAAGCAAGCTCTTTAGTTATTAAATTCAACGCTCTCCTAAAAGCCTCTTTGTCATAAAATTTAGCCTCTTTAGAACTTAAAAGCATGACAGTATCGTTCGTAGAAGTGTCGCCATCTACGCTTACGCAATTAAAACTGGCTTCGCAAGCCTCCTTTAAAAGCTCGTCCATATCGCATTTTGGGATATCGGCATCGGTTAAGATAAAGCAAAGCATAGTTGCAAGCGCAGGATTTATCATACCCGCCCCTTTGCAAATCGCAGCTATCTTAAATTCTCCGTCTTTTGTCTTAACGCTTAAAGCAAGCTCTTTTTTAAAGCTATCTGTCGTCATTATCGCGCTTGCAACGCCGTTTGAATCTCGTAAATCAAAGTCAAATTTATCAAACGCCGCACAAATTTTTTCTTTATTTAACCTATATCCTATGACGCCCGTTGAGCTCATTATAGGATTTATCAAATTTATTTTTTTGCCTAAATTTGCAAAAATTTCATCGATATCGTTTATACCCGCTTCGCCTGTCATAGCATTTGCATTTTTGGAATTTAGCAAGATAAAATTCGTCTTAAAATTTGGCTCTTTTTTCAAAAAATGCCTTATAGGAGCGGCTTTAAATTTATTGCTAGTAAAGACGGCTGCAACATCTACAGGCTCATCTGCGCGGATAAACCCTAGGTCGTTACCCTCTTTTTTAAAGCCCGCATTTACTCCGCCGAAGTAAAATCCTCCGATATTTTCAAACCCTTTTTCAAACCATTTGATCTCACACATATTTAAATTCCTCAGGCTTATGTTTGTTTTTTACTACTTTTTTTGTAAGGCGAATCGCCTCCGCAGTACCTATAACAAGCAGTTTAGTGCCTGTTCCTATGAGAGTATCGCCTCTTGGCATCGGGATAAATTTATTATTTACATCTCTAATACCTACCACATCGGCATTTGTGATATTTCTTAAATTTGTCTCTTTAAGACGCTTAAATCTTATCCAAGAGTAATCAGGCACACTAATCTCTTCGATATCGATAGGCGAATCCTTCTTATACAAAAACTGCTCGAGCAAATTTTCCATATCAGGGCGCACGCTCATGGCGCTAAGGCGCTGTGCGACGAGCTTTGAAGGCGAAACCACGCTATTTGCACCAAGCTTTTTAAGGCGCTCGGTATCATCGTCGTTGTCGGAATTTGTCATTATAAAATACGGTCTTTTTCGTCCGATCTCTTTTTCATATAGCCTTACGGTTGCGATAAGGGCGATATTGTCGGCTATATTTGAGCTAAGAGTGATAAGTCCTTTTGCACTTGATAAGTGAGTTTTTAAAAGCGCTACTTTGGTATGCGGCTGAGAAATTATATAGTAAGGATAGCGATATTTTTCTGCGATCTCAGGCAGATCTTCGCGCGGGTCTATAACGACAAAAGGTATATGATTTTCCCTAAACTGCGCACTTAACTCAATGGTGTATAAATTATGATAGCAGATGACAAAGTGATTTTTGAGCCTTGCAATCTTATAAAGCATTTGCCTCTCCTTGATAACTGAAACTAACGCACCTTTTTTTAAAACTTCCACCAAAAGACCGATGGAAAAAGTAAAGACACAAAATCCAAGTAAGATAAAAGTGATAGTAAAAAGACGTCCAGCAGGAGAAATCGGAGCGACTTCCGTAAATCCTACCGTAGTAAAGGTCATTCCCGCCTGATAAATAGCGTCTATCAGGCTGAAATTATCTATAAAAACATACCCCGCCGAGCCTATCATCATCATCAAAACAACTAAGATAAGAGGAAGGCGAAATGGGCGAAGCTGTTCGTATAGTTCCGTGTTTAGGTTTATTTCCGGCTTTGCGAAGCTAGACCAGTTGAGGAATTTTTTAATCTTTCTTAACAAAGATATATTCCTCCTTTACTTAAAATTTTAAGAGCGTGACTGTTTTCTCATTGTTCTAAGCGTAGAAGCGGCTACTTTAATCTTTCTTGTCGTACCGTCTTCGAGCATAACTCTTATAGTTCTAAGATTTGGTAAAAACCTTCTTTTGGTTCTGTTTTTGGCGTGGCTTACGTTGTTTCCAACCATAGGACCTTTGCCTGTAATTGCGCATATTCTTGACATAATCTTTCCTTCGAAACAAAAATTTCTGCTGATTTTATCCAAAACAAACCAAATATTAACTTAAATAAATTCTTAAGTCTTACCTAAAAAGCAACTATAAACTTTTGAATTTTAATCTTTTTTTATGAATACAAAGGTTAAAATATCCAATTATTAATAAAATTTCAATAGAAGCGAAATGCGATAATGATAAATCAAGCGGACATAGATAGGATAATATCTCAAATTCCGGCAATTCCTGCTATATTAAAAACCTGCCAAAGCGCTCTTGCGAGCGGAGATTTAGCCAAGGCCGCAGCAGTTGCAAGCAACGACTTAGCACTAGTAGGATATATGCGCTCTATCATAAACAAACCTATCTTTGGCTTCAAAAAAGAGATAAAAGAGATATCGCAAATTTTCGCAACGCTTGGAGTGGATGAGACTATAAATGTGCTTTATTCTTATTATGTTTTGCTAACAACCCCTAAAAAATGGCAAATTTTTGATATGGATACACATAAATTTGCAAATTTACAGGCTAATTTTATGTTTAATTGGGGGCAAATTTTAAAAGAAATTTCCATAAACGATAAAGAAATTTTAAAATCCATCACTCTAATTCCCGCAAGCATCTGTCTATGCGAAAAAATTTTTGAAACAAATTTGGATGATTTAAGGCTGATAAACAAGACAAGCGGAGTTAGTTATAGCGAAATTTTAAGAAGGCAAAGCGGGCTTGATATATTTGAGCTATGCTGCTTGGTGGGTCAAAAGTGGCAGTTAAGCTCCACCATCATAGACATATTTTCAAGACTCGGCAAAAAAGACAGACAAGATAAGATAACAACCTATATAAATTTGCTGATCTCTTATGAACTCTCAAAGTCGGAATTTAGAAACGCGGGCTTTGGAGAGCTCTTTGAGTTTGATTTAGAGCCAAGCGAAGACGAAGTGGAAACTTTCATGAGAGCCGTATCTTATGAAGCCTAAATTTAAAGAGAGCGTGGTTGTCTTTTCTCCGCACGGATTTCTTGACGGAGACGGCTCAAAATATGAAATCGAAGCTATCGACAAGGAGCTAATCCTTTCTAGAAAATTTGAGTGCATTCTAATCTCTTTAAAAAAAGTCGTTTATTTTAACAAAAGAGGGCTAAGCTCTATCGTAGAGTCCGTCTACGAACTTGCAAAAAAAATCGACGCAAATATCGCATTTTGCGACTATAACGAAACGAAATTTAAAGCGATAAAAAGCATGTCGGCAAACAACTTGAATTTTTCGCTCTTTGAAACTCAAGAGATAGCGATGCTGTTTTTCACAAGCCCGAAAAAAAACTCTAAAAATAAAAAAATTCTGCTATTTCACGACAATCAAGAGCAAAAAAACCAGATCGCACTAAGGCTCGTTGAGCGAGGATATGATATCCATGTAGCAAAAGAGATAAAAGAATTTAGAAGGCTTTATGACGAGTACGATATAAAAATTTCGCTAATTCACATCAATTTAAACGAACGAAATTTAACGATAAAAGTGCGAGAAAATGTCATCATTTACAAGCTAACAGGCTATATAGACTCAAATTTCGCCGAAAATTTCGATATGAAAGCTCACACCAACTCGCTTAAAGTCGGTTTTAAATTTTTTGTATTTGATGCGACCAAGGCAAGATCGATCAATATCCACGGAGTTAGCTTCCTTGCCAAGCTTTCAACCGCAAGCGCGGAATACGGCGCGATAATCGCTATTTGCGGACTTAGCGACGCAAATACTTCAGAAACTTTAAAAAACGATTTAGAGGATTCGGGAATTTTACTATATAATGGCGTTGAAGATTTTTTTAGCGATGAAAGCACTATAGAAGGCGGTGCGGGTATGCTTGAAGCAAAGCCTAGAAACATCACAAAAAGCCTTGTAGAGCTGCTTCCATTGGTGCTAAAAACGACTATGGATACGATCTCGTTAATTGCAAAAGCAAGCGTAAACAGAGGCGATGTAAGCATAAAACAATTTTGCTTTAATAAAGATGTGCTCACAGGTTGCATTGCATTTTACGGCGATGTGGATGCTAAAATCTTGCTCTGTCTTGATAAAAAGACGGCAACAAAATCCTGTAGCGTCTTACTGCAAGACGATGACGAAACGTCTCTAAACGACGCTTACGGGAATTTGATGGTAATAATAGCAAATAAGCTTTTAGCGTGGTTTGAGTCAAAGCGTCTTAAGGTAGAACTTACGATGCCTAATGTATTTGATGATTATATGAGTTACGGCGACACCGTAAGCAAGGGTGCGTTCGTCGAGCTTAAAGTCGACGGCACCGACGGTGCGCTATTTTTAAGTAGATAACAAAGGAATTATATGTACGTTGCTCCGAGTATTTTATCGGCTGATTTTGGAAATTTAAGAACGGAGATAGAAGCGATCTGCGAAGCGGGTTGCGATCTTGTGCACGTTGATGTGATGGATGGGCATTTTGTTCCGAATTTAACCATCGGACCGCTTGTGGTAAGTGCAGTTGCAAAGGCTTCCACAAAGCCTCTTGATATACACTTGATGGTGCAAAACAACACATTTTTTGCCGATCTTTTCTTGCCGCTTAAGCCTAAATTTTTAAGCTTTCATATAGAGGAAGAAAAGCACCCGCTAAGACTAATAGACCATATCAGAAAAAACGGCGTAAGCCCTGCTATCACGCTAAATCCGCACACGCCTATTGAAACTCTTGAATACATCATAAACGAGATTGATATGGTTCTTTTAATGAGTGTAAATCCGGGCTTTGGCGGACAGAAATTTATCCCTTCAGTGCTTGAAAAAGCTCGCAAACTACGCGAAATGATAGAGCGCAAAAATGCAAAATGCCTCATAGAAGTAGACGGCGGAGTAACGGGACTAAACGTAGCCGAGCTTGATGAAGCTGGCGTTGATATAGTCGTTGCGGGCAATTATATATTTTCATCAAACTCTTACGCGGAGGCGATAAGAGCGCTAAAGCTTGAGTTTTGAACCAAAAGCTAGAAAATCTCATAAATTTACTCTGCAAGCAAAATTTAAGCTATTATGAATTTATCTCAAAAGCAAACGAGATAGAAGAATTAAGCTCGATATTTGACGTAAGAGACCTTGCCATGTGGCAAATTTTAGGGCTTGACATTAGGCGAAACGACTCAAACGAGATAGAGCTAAACACAAGAAAAAGAAACATAGACGATCAAACTTTTTGCGTCGTAGATATAGAAACGAGCGGCGGCATAAACAGCGGACAGATCATAGAAATCGGCGCAATCAAGATAAAAGACGGAATTGAGCTTGATAGATTTGAAACTCTCGTGTATGCAAGCAGCGTACCTGAAAATATCTCCGCGCTTACGGGCATACGAGTAGATGATCTCAAAGGCGCTCCAAGCCTTGCAAGCGTGCTTGAAAAATTTAGACTCTTTTTAGCCGAGTGCGTTTTCGTAGCGCACAACGTGAAATTTGACTACGGATTTATCAACGCCAGCTTTGAGAAATTTGGACTTGGCACTATGCTAAATCGCAAAATTTGCACTATCGATCTAGCTCGTAGAACAATCCCTTCGCTTAAATACGGACTTGGCGCACTAAAAGAGGTTTTAGGCATACAAAACACTCATCATAGAGCGATGAACGACGCTATCGCCGCAGCTGAAATTTTTAAAGCCGCAGTTAAAAATACTCCAAGTGTAGTAAGGTACACGGAAGATCTTATAGAGTTTAGCAAAACCGCAAATACGGTCAAAAGACCGACAGTTAGCGCTCAAACCGTAATAAATTTTGAAGAGTAAATTTTTAGAACTCTACCCGCTCGCAATTAACCTAAATTATATAAAAACTTAAATTTTAGAGTTTATGGGCTTTAGCTCTCGATTTTCTCGCCGTTTATCCTAACTACTCTAGCGGGTATACCTACCACCGTTGCATTATCGGGCACATCTTTAAGCACAACCGAATTTGCTCCGATTTTTGAATTTTCGCCTACTGTTATAGCTCCAAGCACCTTTGCACCTGCTGCTATGACAACACCGTTTTTAATAGTCGGATGACGCTTGCCTACTTCTTTACCCGTTCCGCCAAGAGTTACTTGATGATACATCGTAACATCATCTCCGATCTCGGCAGTTTCTCCGATAACTACCCCCATGCCGTGATCGATAAAGAGCCTTGAGCCGATCTTTGCGCCCGGATGTATCTCAATGCCCGTTATAAATCTTGAAATTTGAGAGATAAATCGAGCAATAAAAAAGAATTTCTTCACGTATAGAAAATGCGAAAATCTATGAAAAACCACCGCATGAATGCCAGGGGTATTTATAAGCACCGCCCAAAAGCAACATCCGTTTGCGGCAGGATCTTTCTCGCCGACAGTGGCAACGAGCTCTTTTATCTCTTCAATTATATTCAAATTTTAAGCCTCGTAAAGTGGCGTGCTTAAGTATCTCTCGCCATTATCAGGTGCGATAAACAGCACTTTTTTGCCATCACCTAGCCTTTTTGCCGTGCGGATAGCTACCGCAAGAGCCGCACCTCCGGAGATCCCAAGCAAAATTCCCTCGCTTTTTGCCAAGGCCCTAGCCGCCTCAAAAGCCTCTTCATTACTAACTAGCTCTATTGTGTCGATTAAAGAAGTATCAAGTGTATCAGGGATAAATCCCGCTCCTATGCCTTGAATTTTATGTGCGCCTGCCGGATTTCCCGAGATCACGGCTGATTCTTTTGGCTCAACGGCAACTATCTGCGTATCATAGCCATTTTCTTTAAGCACTTTAGCAACACCGCTTAGCGTCCCGCCCGTACCGACACCGGCTACAAAAGCGTCAAGATACTTAAAATCACTCATTATCTCAACTGCGGTAGTTTTTACGTGAGCTTGCGGATTATAAGCGTTTTCAAACTGGCTTAGCATCACATACCCTGGCTGTTTTGCAAGCTCATTTGCCTTTTCTATCGCACCTTTCATGCCTTTTACACCATCGGTTAGCACAAGTTTGGCTCCATAAGCTGCTAAAATTTTGCGCCTTTCGATACTCATCGTCTCAGGCATAGTTAGCACGACCTCATATCCAAGCGCGCTTGCCGTCATGGCTATGCCGATGCCTGTATTTCCGCTTGTTGGCTCAACTATGATATCACCATTTTTCAACGCGCCGTCTTTTTGCATCTCAAGAATCATATTTGCAGCGATTCTATCCTTAACCGAGCCGCCCGGGTTAAAAAACTCAAGCTTAGCGTAAATTTCTGCTATGCCTGCCTGTTTTAAGCTATTTAATTTTACTACAGGCGTCTTTCCTATCGTTTGAATTATATTATCATATATCATTTTATTCCTTTAAATTTTGCTTAAAATTTTATCTATATCACGGATATAGCTATCCATGCTAAATCTTTTTATGATTTCCTCATCGGGCATTTTTTGAATTGGCTTTTTAAGATTTTCAAGACATCTTAAAAGCTCTGAACTATCTCGATTTAAGATATGAAAATTTTCTTTATTTGATGAAATTTCATAAATTTCTCTTATCGCAGCGATATCTGAAAATATCACTCCAAGCCCATAGCCAAGAGCTTCTAAAACTACGCGTGGCATGCCTTCTGTGCTTGAAAAACCAAGCAGATAGTCGTTTTGCGAGTAAATTTCATCCATGTTTTTAACAAAGCCAAGATTTGTTACTTTGCCCTCTTTTTCTAAACGATTTAGCTTTTCTTGCGCCCTCTCTTTAAATTTACCGCCACCTGCTAAAGTAAGTTTGATATCATCTCGCTTCAGTCCAATCAAGGCGTCAAATACAAGCTCATGCCCTTTAAGTTCTAAAAAATTCGCACTCATTATTAAATTTATACTATCTTTTGGGCTATTATCTTTAAAATTCGAGTTAAAAATTACAGGGTCATAGACTACGTTCTTTTCTATCTTTAGCTGATTGTCATAAAATTGATGTGTCGAATTTGAAACACTGATAGGGGTAAATTTAAGCTTTTTTAAAATTTCAACCTTAAAATTTTCCACTTCGGCATTTTTTCTTAAATGCTGAACTACCTTAATACCAAGAGCGTTAGCCGCATCGATATATGCCAAATTCGTTGAAAAATGATTATTTAGATAAATTATGTCCGTTTTTACGCTTTTAAGCAGACTAAGAGCGAATTTAAACTCGTTTTTGTATAAATTTTTGGCTAAAATTTCTTTTGAAAAAGCTCTTAAAACTTCTCTTTTAAACTTTGAAATTTGCGGTTTTTCTTCAAATTTTATAAACTTAACACCGATATCGCTCATAGCTTGCGACACTCTCTTGCCGTCTATATCGTAATCTCTTTCAAAAAATACCGATATATCGTAGTTATCTTTTTTTGTAAGTTCACGCAAAAGATATATAAGACTTCTCGTGCCCCCTCCGCACTCAAGACCGGTATCGATAAATAAAACTTTTTTCACGATATCACCTTAACGTATCAAGCAGTTTAGCGCCTGCTTCGTCAATCTTCTTTCCTTTGAAGTGAGCTTTGCCAAATTCCACTATCTTGCCGTGATAGCGCGCAAAAATTTGATTTAGACCAAGCTCTTTTCCGTAAGCTTTGCAAACCGCGCTTGTATCGATATCTTCAAACCATTCACGCGCCTCTTCGTAGCTTTCAAATTCATATCCGAAATGAGCCAAAATCCTAAGTGCGTAGCTATCCACGCACATCACTTCGCGCTCGCAAGCGTAACAAAGTATCGCGTCACAAGTCTCGGCACCTATGCCTCTAATGCCAAGAAGCCACTCTCTGCTCACGTTTTGCTTAAAGCTATCAAAGCTGCCAAATTCCTCGTATATCGCCTTGCAAAGCAAGCTTAACCTCTTTGCTTTGGTGTTGTAAAAGCCGCTTGGTTTAATCATGATCGCAATACTTGCCGTGTCTAAATTCGCTAAACGTTCAAGAGTTAAATTTCCGCTATTTTTTAGATTATCAAGCGCTTTTTGAGCGTTTTTCCATGCGGTATTTTGCACTAAAATCGCTCCGACAATCACTTCAAAGCTACGCGAATTTGGCCACCAAAGCTCATCTTGTAAATCCGCTTTAATTCCCGCGTTTAAAAGCGTTATTAATAGTTCTTCGCTTCTCAAATTTCAACCTATCTATCAAATTTAAGTGCGTTTTGCACCTGCATCTCATCTATGCCGTCTATCACCCTAACCTTAAAAGCATCCACACACCTGCCCTCTTTACACTCAAAAACTATCATCTGAAAGATCCGCCTGCACCTTTCATTTACCTTAAAAGAGTGCTTAAAGCCCGTTACAAACGTCTTAATAGGCGCTTCTTTGTCCATACCGATAACTCCGTCAAAGGCTCCGCTTAAACCCACATCGCTTGCATAAGCGGTATGATTTAAAATTTGCAAATCATCAGTGCCTACGTGAGTATGCGTGCCAAATATCGCGCTAACCTGTCCGTTTAGATAGCCAAATATAGCGTTTTTCTCGCTCGTGGCTTCCGCGTGAAAATCAATGAGCACGTTTTGGCTCTCGCACTCTTTTAGAGCGTTTTGTGCCTCTAAAAAGGCGTTATTTGTGTGAGGCATAGCGTAATGCCCCATTAAATTTATGACACTTAAGCTTTTTTCGCCTCTTTTTAAATTTATCACGCCTTTGCCGGCAGTACCTGCGAAGTGATTATACGGACGAATTATCGGTAAGCTATCCATAAGCGAGGCGATCTCCTTTTTATCAAAGCTGTGATTGCCACCAGTTATCGCGTCTATCCCGCACTCTAGAAGCTCGGCTGCGTTTTGAGCGCTTAATCCAAAGCCGCCGCTTGCATTTTCGCAGTTTGCGATGATGAAATCAAGCTCAAATTTATCCCGCATCTTTTTAACGTTTTCAGCCACTATTTTACGACCCGCTCGCCCGACGATATCGCCTATAAATCCCGCTCTCACAAAAGCTTCTCTTTATAAGATAGATAAAACTGCTTTGCGGTTCGCCCTGACCTGCTAGCTCTAAGCGCGGAGTAGTTTTTGGCAAGCTCGTGAAGCATCTGCCTATCGCCCGTGTAGTTTTTAAAGTAAAAATCCACGATCTTAAGATACTCGGCAAAGCTTCCTTGGTAGAAACTTATCCAAAGGCCGAAGCGATCAGATAGCGAAATTTTTTCATCCACGCTTTCTGCGTAGTGGATCTCGTCACTAGTTACGCTTGTGCCTTCATTGTCGCTTTTTAGCTCGCTGATTAGATGACGGCGGTTTGAAGTGGCGTATATAAGCACGTTTTTAGGGGCTTTTTCTATCGAGCCTTCTAAAATCGGCTTTAAAAATTTATAGTTCGTATCTCCCGCTTCAAAGCTTAGATCATCGCAGTAAATAATAAATTTATAATTACTTCTGCGAACCTCATCGATGATATCAACGATAAATTGAAGTTCATCGCTTCTAAGCTCTATGAGTCTTAAGCCCTCGTTATGAAATTTAGTAAAAACAGCCTTTACCAAGCTACTTTTGCCACACCCTCTTGCACCCCACAAAATGGCGTTGTTAGCCTCTTTGCCGTCTATGAAATTTTGAGTGTTGGCTATTAACTGCTCTTTTTGTTTTTCCATGCCGACAAGGTTATCAAGCTCAACAAAATCAATCTCATGCACAGCCCTTAAAGCCCCTATCCTACGCCTAAAAACAGCAGCGTGACTCAAGCTCCAATCAATCATCTTGACGCCTTTCTTAGATGGATTAAAATTTCATCTATTATATCGTCATCATCTTTGCTTTTTGATTTTAAAACCGTTTTCTCGTCGTTTAAATTTGTAAGAACGATGTTTTGACCGCTGTTTGAGATAAGCTTAAAGCCCGCTTTTACGGCTAAAATTTTAATTATTATGAGCGATAAAAACTGTTTGGTATAAATGTCAATCTTACCAAACCTATCCTCAAGCTCGCCTTCTATGGCATGCACTTCGCTTACCTCTTCACACTTGCTAAGGCGACGATAAAGCTCTAGACGAAGCCTGTCTTCACGGATAAAATCTTGATTTAAAAATGCGTTTATACTAAGCTTAAGATCAACTTTTTTACTCTTAAAATTCTCTTTGTTTAAAAGCTTATTTATCTCGTCTTCAAGCATTTTGATATAAAGCGAATACCCGATAGCCTCGATATGCCCGCTTTGAGCCTCTCCGATTAAATTTCCTCCGCCCCTAATCTCTAAATCATGATAAGCAAGCACGGAGCCCGAGCCTAAAAACGAATTGCTCTCAAGTGCTACAAGCCGCTTTAAGGCCTCTGGCGTAAGCTCACTTCTATCCTCAACCAAGAAATAACAATACGCCTGCTTATCGCTTCTACCCACTCGGCCTCTTAGCTGATGAAGATCCGCCATACCGAATTTGTTTGCATTTTCTATGATTATCGTATTTACGTTTGGCAGGTGAATTCCGCTTTCAACAATGCTCGTGCAAAGCAAGATGTCGTATTCACCCGCTTTAAATTTCATCATCTCGTCTTCTGTGGTATTTGCATCTATCTTTGAATGAAGTATGAGGATGCGCAAATTTGGCAAAATTTTCTTAATCTGCCTTTTTGCCTGATCCATAGTGGCGATGTGATTGTGGATATAAAAAATTTGCCCGCCTCTTCTTAACTCCCGCAAAATCGCCTCTTTAATCACCTTTTCATCCCACTCCCTTACGCTTGTTCTCACGTCTAAACGAGAGCTTGGCGGAGTTTGAAGCACGCTATAACTTTTTACGTTGCTAAGCGCCATATTTAGGCTTCTTGGGATAGGTGTCGCGCTCATTGAAAGGATATGCGAGTTGCTTGAAATTTCTTTTAACTTCTCTTTTTGCTTAACGCCGAATTTATGCTCTTCGTCGATGATAATAAGCCCTAAATTTAAAGCCTTCAGTCCCAAAAGCGAATGAGTTCCCACGCAAACGCAAGCTAGACCCTCCTCAAGCGCTCTTTTAACGGCTGATTTTTCTTTTGCCGAGCTAAATCTATCAAGTCTAAAAACCGGAATTTCAAATTTGTCAAACCTGTCTTTTAGGCTCTTAAAGTGCTGAGCCGAAAGCAACGTCGTAGGCACGAAAAATAGCGCCTGAAATCCTGATTTAACGCATTTAAATATCGCATTCATAGCGATTTCAGTCTTGCCAAAGCCAACATCTCCGCTTAAAAGCCTATCCATAACCTTACCGCTTGCAAGATCTTTTGAAATTTCGCTTGCGGCCTTTTCTTGATCAATCGTATAATCAAAGCCCGCATTTTGCAAGAAATTTAAGTATTCGGCATCATCTTTTTGTATGATTTCGGCGCGAATTAGCTCTCTTTTAGCGGCAAGTTCGATGATCTTGGAAGCGATTATGAATAGCTTTTGGCGAACCTTTTCTTTTATCTTGGCAAAGCTAGCCTTACCAAGCCTATCAAGTGCCGCTATACAGCCGCTTTGAGCTATATAGCGGTCGATTAAATTTATATTTTCGACAGGCAAAAGAAGCTTGTCGTCGTTTTGATAAACGATAACTACGAATTCGCGCATGCTTCCTAGCACGGTTATCTTTTCAAGTCCCACAAATCGACCTACACCATACTCTTCATGCACAACGTAGTCATTTATCTTTAGCTCGTCAATCACTAAACTTGCACGCTTAACGCGGCGCTTCTTTTCAAATTTATTAAGCGAAACGATGATTTCATTACCGGAAGTTAGATTTACGACAACGTCGCTTTTAATAAATTCTATATTTTTATATTCGCTTAAATTTAACGAGTTAAAAAGCCCGTCGTTTCGGGCTATGACCTTGATATTTTTATTGGTGTTAAGTTCAAAAAAGTCCTTATTAGGCGTTACGGACAGGTCTTTGTAAATTTTTGCTTCAGGAATCACGGGCAAATCATGAAGCGCGCTCGTATCTCTCTCAAAATCCTCGAATTTAAACTCTTTTGCAAGGACGGTCTTAAACTCCTTGCTATAATCTATAAAACCATCAATCGCCCAAAAACCAAGTGAATTAAGGTCATTTATCAAAGCCTCGCTTTTTAGCTGTTGCGCTTTTTGGCTTGCTTTTTCAAATTCATCCTTGCTAAGCGCTGCGATAAATGGTGAAATTTCAACGCTTTCAAGTTCGGTTTTGTTTGAAATTTGAGTGCTGGTTGAGTAGTTTCTGATGCTTTCTATCTCATCGTCAAAAAGCAAAATTCTATGTGGCTCATCGCTTCCTATGCAAAATATATCAATGATATCTCCGCGCAAGCAAAACTCGCCCTCGCTCTCAACGATATCCACAGGCTCGTAACCAAAGCGCATAAGCTCGTCAGCTAGCTCGTTTAAGTTTAACTTATCGCCAAATTTCAGAGTAGTTTTTTGTAGATGTTTTTTGCCGGGAAGTTTGTTTAAGATGGTTGAAATAGGAGCTATAAGAAGCTTTTTGCCCTCAAATTCGTAAAATTTAGAAAGCTTAGCCGACAGCTCGTAAAGCTCTGCGCTAAAAGAGCGTAGATCATCGCCAAAATGCGCTCTAAAATCAGGCAAGCTAAACGGACAAACGCCTGCAAATTTAACCGCATTTTCGATAAGCAAAACCTCCTTGTCGTCTTCACAAACAATAATCTGGGCTTCATTTGGTTTTAAAAGATACTCATATATCCTAGCTTGCATCAAACTGCCTTAAAAAGGCTTCAACTAAGAAAAATGAGCCAAAGGCCAAGTATTTCTCTTTGCTTTTTTGCGACTCCGTAAATTTTAATCCCTTAAAGTCATCATAAGCAACGCCCATATCATCAAGCACTAGCTTTATCTGATTTGTCGCAAGTTCTCTTTGGGGGCTTTCATATTCGTAGATTAAGACATCTTTTATGATAGGCTTTAACGCCTTTAAAACAGCATTAAAATCCTTATCGGCAAATGAGTTATAGATCAGAGTTAGCTTCTTGCCTCTAAATTTTTTAGCCATGGCAAACGCAGCAAGTTCATTGTGTCCTACGTCAACCCAGACATTTGAAGCTATCCTTTCGCATCTTCCGTGCAAATTTAACTCATCTAAATCAGATATCTCAAATTTACCCAAAAGCGCCTTACTGGCAGCTCCTGCTAATGTCAAATTCGAAGCTAGAAACTCAGGTAGGCTAAATTTCAAGGCATATTCAGCTATGGCTTCTTTGTCGGCTTCATTTAAAATTTCACTTGCAAATTTTACTGAAGCGCTCTTTTTTTGTGCGATTTGATTTAGTATCTTAACGCTTTTCTTATCCATGCTGTCGCTTAAAAGAGCTTTAGCGTCATATCCTAAGGCGTTAAATTTAGTAGTTGAAATCTCTTCGATATCATTTCCAAGAACGCCGACATGATCAAGCCCGATAGGAGTGAAGATGTTAAATAGCTTCTCATAGACGTTTGTCGCATCAAGCTCGCCCCCCATCCCGGCTTCGCAGATAAAAAAATCGCATTCATGAAATAGCACCGCAGCAAGTAAGGTGGCGTATTCAAAATAGCTGGTTTTTATCTTAAATTCATCGCTTAGCATAGCTTGTAAACGCTTATGCGCAGCCTCTAAAGCATCTGCAGAAACGACATCTCCGTTTAGCCAAAATCTTTCGCGAAATTCAAATATATGAGGGCTTGTGTAATGCCCCACGCTCTTACCTTGAAGATGCAGAATTTGAGCTAAAAACCTTCCTGTTGAGCCCTTACCGTTTGTACCTATTATATGTATTATCTTAAAGGGATTTAGACTATCTTTTATACTTTTCCATGCACGCGGCATGCGAGTATAGTCGATCTCTTTATAAAAAAGCGGCTTTTGGCTTAAAAACTTATCAAGCTTCATTGGATTTTGGCATTACCATATTTCTGCCTGATTGTTTTGCTGCGTAAAGCATCTTATCTGCCGTTTCAAGAGTGGAAGCCAAATCGTTATTTTCGCTTCTTACCGCCACTCCACAACTTATAGTTACATTAATGCGTTCATCTTTATACATAAATTTAGAGCTTTGAATTATTTTGCGAATTTTATTTGCAAATTTTAGGCTATTTGCATGTGGAGTTTGAGGAAGCATCACTACAAATTCTTCTCCGCCGTATCTACCTACTATATCTATTTGGCGGGAGTATTTTCTAAGCATCTTGCCTACGCTTGATATAATTACATCGCCCGCCTCATGCCCGTAAGTATCATTAATCCTCTTAAAATGATCAATATCAAAAAAGCATATTGAATAATCCGTGCCAAATCTTTTATAAACCTCTTCATTGCGATCAAGCTCTTCCATGAGAGCTCTTCTAGTCGCCGTTTTGGTTAAGAAATCCTCTTTACTCTCGGCTTTTACGTTCTCAAGTTCTCCCTCAAGTCGATTTACCCTATCTTGAAGCTCTTTGATGGTTTTTTGATTGGAGCTCATCTGATTACCAAGCTCTCTAGTCTCGCTATCAAGCATATCGGCTATGCTCATAAGCTTATTTCTAATACCCTCAAAGCTATCTTGCCTTAAATTTATTAAATTTATCTCGCTCAGGTCTCTTTTGATGTTTTGCATCTTAGTTGAGCTTATAGTAGAGCTACTCATAAGATTAGTAACACGAATATTGATACTCTCAAGCACTTCATTTAACACTGAAACTTTGCTTGAAATTTCCGCCTTATCAAGCTCTATACGCTTTTTAACAAGTTTTTGTATCTCGGTTTTTACACTCTCTTGCTCAATAGATTTCGGATCGCTTTTTAAATTTAGCTCAAAGGCGCTAATTTCACTATCCATCTGATCTGATATCGAAGGGGTTAGCATTAAAACTATGAGAGGTATCATCTTTTGGCAGATATAAGCGCTATCGTGCGATCTCATAAGCGAGTTATCAAGATCTATGATAAGGCTTTGTATATCGTCATAATTTTTCACGCCATAGCTATTAAGTCGGCTAAAAAACGAGTCGTCATAATTCGTCAAAAACTCAAACCATTTGTCTTTAACTTTTTCTACCGTAGCCATATCAAGCTTGCGATTAAGCGCCTCTATGCTCATATCAGATAACTTCCTAGCTTCTTTGTTATGAAGCGCGGCAGTGGCTTGTAAAATTCTTTTACTCATTAAAGATAAAGCATTAACTAGTTTTAACGAGTCGTTTGAACCTGCTGCGTTTAGCCTGGCGCTAAGAAACGCAAAAAGCTCGTCTAAATTTTTAACTTTTTTACTTTTAAGCTGCTCTTGCAAGTCCGAATTTAACCTTGAGATATACTTTTCAAGTTTCTGGCAATCAGGCACTACTACACCGTTTTTCTTAGCTATCTCGCAAAATGTTTCGGCATAGTTATCAGGAGTTAGGATTAAATTTCTCTCCTTCATAACTCCTATAGTATCTCTAATTATCTGATTAATCTTTGTTGACATCTTTAAATCCCTTAACGGCAAGAGTAGCTATGTATTCGTCAAAGGCTTCTTGTGAAGCGGCTCTTATAGCGTTATACTTATCTGTCTCGCTGATAACGCTATCTGCATAACGAACGTCTTTAATCTTCCTTGATATACTAAAGTCATGCTCTCCGCTGGTAACTATCTTATAGCTTTTGCCGTTTTTAAATTTCGTATCAAACTCCAAATTTAACACCGCCTTATAAAGCGAAACATACCCGTCTTCATCATAAAGAAGTGCTTGAAAATTCATAGATCTGATACTTACGTTTATGGTTGTGCCCGCATTTTTATCGTCGCTTAAATTTCTATTCAACCTTGATACGATGCCCTCTTTTACGCTGTCTTTTATCCAGACGCTATTTTTGGGCTCGGATTTATCGATGAGCACATCTACATACACACTCTCATCCATTATCTCGTTAGCTATCTTTGAAACAGGCTTATATCCGCACCCGATTAAAAAAACAACGATAAAAATTGCGGCTACAAATCTCATATCTAACCTTTTACCACCAAATTTACAAGCTTTCCTTGCACATAAATTTCTTTTACGAGCTCTTTTCCTTCAAGCCATTTAAATACGGCTTCTTTGGCCGATTTTAAAATTTCAGCTTCGCTAGCGTCGCTTGACACTTCAACCTCGCCTCTTCTTTTACCATTTACTGTAATGGCTAAATTTAAGCTATCTTTTTCAAACACCTCTTCTTTTATCTCAATAGTGCCAAAATTTGCTCTGTTAAATAGATTTTCGCTTAACTCGTTTGCAATATGAGGCACGATCGGCTCAAGCAAATTTAGTATGATAAAAAACGCTTCAGTAGTTACATCTTCGTTGTTTTGAGCGTTTACTGCGTTTAAAGCCTCCATGCACGCAGCTATGAGGGTATTAAAAGTAAAGCTTTGAGTATATACCTCTTGGGATTTCTTAAGTGCTTCATAGACTTTTGCGCGAGCGTATTTTTCTTCTTTATTAAGTTCAGAGTGATTAATTTCGGGAATTTTAGAGCACTTTTTAACGCTTCCTGCTTTATCATAAAGTCTATTTAAAAATCTAAACGCACCTTCAACTGCGCTATCGTTCCATTCAAGCTCTTTTTGAGGAGGTGCAGCAAATAGTATAAACAGTCTTGCAGTATCAGCTCCGTAGTTTTTAATTATATCGTCAGGATCTACGACATTGCCCTTACTCTTACTCATCTTTTTACCGTCTTTTAGCACCATTCCTTGAGTAAGCAGCCTCTCAAAAGGCTCATCATCACGCAAATACCCAAGATCTCTAAGCGCCTTTTGAAAAAATCTCGCATATAAAAGATGCAGTATCGCATGCTCTATCCCGCCGATATACTGATCGACGTTCATCCAGTAATTTACGCTCTTTTCATCAAAGGCTTTTTCATTCCAAGTCTTATGATCGCTTGCATATCTAGCGAAATACCAGCTACTTTGGAAAAATGTATCCATAGTATCGGTCTCACGAATCGCATCACCGCCACACTTTGGACACTTAGTATGTTTCCATTTTGGATGTTTATCAAGAGGATTGCCTTCACCAGTTATCTCAACATCATCAGGCAGAGCAACAGGCAGATTTTTTATATCTTCGCAAACTACCCCACACTTATTACAATGAATCATAGGAATAGGCGCACCCCAATATCTTTGGCGAGAAATTCCCCAGTCGCGAATTTTAAAATTTACAACTCTTTTTCCGATCTTTTCGCTTTCAAATTTTTCTATGATCTTAAGCTTTGCCTCTTCATTATTTAGCCCATTTATAAGTGGCGAATTTATACAAATTCCGCTTTCGGTAAATGCTTTTGAGCTGTCCGCTTCGCTATCAATAGGCTTAATTACCCATTTAATAGGCAAGCTAAATTTACTAGCGAATTCAAAATCCCTCTCATCATGCGCAGGAACCGCCATAACAGCCCCGCTTCCGTAGTCAGCCAAAACAAAATTCGCTACCCAAACAGGCACTTTTTCACCGCTTAATGGGTGGATAACGTGAATTCCTAAAAATACACCGTCTTTTTCGCTTGCTTGGCGCTCTCTTGGACTTTGATTTAACATAGCTTTTATTTTCTCATTTGCCTCATCGCTTAAATTTCTACTCTCAAGCAGCTTTTTAACTATCTTGTGCTCAGGAGCAAGTGCAGTATAGCTAACTCCATAAATCGTATCGGGACGAGTAGTAAAAACCTCAAATCCTTGAATTTCTCCGCCTAAAAGCTCTTTTGAAGCTTCATCAAGGCTAAATTTAAACTCTAGACCAAAGCTCTTTCCGATCCAGTTTTCCTGCATAGTGATTACTTGATTTGGCCACTTGTCCTTTAATTTTTCAAGATTGGCCAAAAGCTCCTCGGCATAATCGGTTATCTTTAGATAATACCCCGGCAACTCACGCTGGATCACACTATTTCCGCATCTCCAGCAGCAGCCATCCTCAACCTGCTCGTTTGCAAGAACGGTTTGATCGTGCTTGCACCAATTCACTACGGCATTCTTGCGGTAAACAAGTCCCTTTTCATACATTTTGATGAAAAACTCCTGCTCGTATTTGGTGTAAAGCGGATCGGACGATGCAAATTCACGGTTTTTAGAAAATGAAAATCCAAGAGAGTGAAGCTCTTTTCTCATATAATCGATATTTTCATAAGTCCAAATTTTAGGATGAATTTTATGCTGTATAGCCGCATTTTCAGCAGGCATGCCAAAGCTGTCAAATCCTATCGGATGAAGCACGTTATAGCCTTGCTTTCTGTAATATCTTGCCAGTACGTCGCCTATTGAGTAGTTTCTTACGTGTCCCATGTGGATACGTCCGCTTGGGTATGGAAACATGCTTAATATATATTTTTTAGGCAAGCTATAATCATCTTTTGGCTCAAATTCTTCATCTTTTAACCAAATTTCTTGCCATTTTTTCTCAATTTTTAAGGCGTCATACTTCAAATTTTCAGCCATTTTATCTCCTAAAATTCTTCTTGAGTCTTGCCTGCTTCAACCAAAACAAGCGAAAGTGAAAAAAAGTTTGCGATAGCAGCGCCGATTGCAAGCGAATAAACAACGGTCATATTTCCTGTTGTTTGAAGCACTACAAACGCAGGTATAAGGTGCAAATCAGCCACAAGCGAACTAGCGAACAGCTCGGCTGATAAGACATTTTTTACACCGATTTTAAGCAGTGTAGAGACTAAATTTACGCTTGCCGCTACAAATAGCGCTATCTCGTTTTTATCATACAAAAAGCCCGCCGTAGTCGTTAGACTCATCAGCGCGAAAAATATATAAACAACTTTTCCCCAGTTCATAAATCCTCCTTACACAACGCCTTTTTCAAACATAGCCCTATGTCGCTCTCGCTCTTTTCTTGCTTTCATCTTTTCAGCCTCTTTGGCTCTATAGTTATCTACGCTAAATTTAAACCAAAGAAGTATCGGAGAAGCGATATAAATAGAGCTGATAGTACCTGCTAAAATTCCCACTATAAGCGCTAAGGCAAAGCCGTTTATCATGTCGCCGCCATAAAGGAATAATATAACAACGACAACCAAAGTCGTTCCTGAAGTTAATATAGTCCTTGAAAGAGTTGCGGAAACCGATTCGTTGATGATAACGTCAAGATCCGAGTTCTTGCTGGTTTTAATGCCCTCTCTAATGCGGTCAAATATGATAATAGTATCATTTAGCGAATATCCGACTACCGTAAGAATAGCCGCAAGAGTGTCTAAATTCACATCTATACCAAAAAGACTAATGGCTCCAAGAGTAATTACAACGTCGTGAATTTCAGAAGCGATGGCCGCCATCGCAAATCTCCACTCAAACCTAAACGCTATATAGAGTAAAATTCCCACAAGAGATATGCCGATCGCCATCATTCCCTTTTGTCTAAGCTCGCTTCCTACCTTTGGTCCTACGACATCCACACGGCGAATTTCAAATTTGCCCGTATCTTTAATAAGCTCGCCTACACTAGCGCCCACGTCGCTTCCGATGCTTGAATTTGAAGACGAAAATCTAATAACAACTTCGCTATCAGAGCCAAATTCGGTAACCGAAGCGTTTTTAAACGTCTCATCAGTAGAAAGTGCAGCCCTAATCTTATCAAGAGGCGCTTTGTCTTCATATTTTACTTGTATAAGCGTTCCGCCCGAAAAATCAATACCGTAGTTTAGCCCCTTAGTAACAAGCAAAAAAATAGAACCGAAAAACAAGATAGCGGAAAACGCAAGAGCGATATAACGCTTGCCCATAAAATCATAAACATGTGCTTTTGAAAAAATTTGCATTATTATCCTCTCTTGTAACCAAACCAAATTTGCGTATTGCCGCTTTTTTCTATCCTGTCCATAAGCGCGTCAAACATTCCGCGAGTGCCGAGTATGGCGGTAAGCATGGAAGCTAGGATGCCTATGCTCATCGTTACGGCAAACCCCTTAACGGGACCTGTGCCGTATGCATAAAGAACTGCAGATGTTATTAGGGTGGTTAAATTTGCGTCTATTATCGCACTCATGGCATTTTCATAGCCCTTTTTGACGCTTGCCGCTATACCGTGTCCGTCTCGTAAAAATTCCCTTATACGCTCGTTTATAATTACGTTTGCGTCAACCGCCATACCTATGGTTAAAACCACGCCCGCCATGCCAGGCAGAGTTAAAGTGGCACCAAACATGGCCATAACAGCAACAAGTATCAAGATATTTGCAATCAGAGCAAAATTTGCCAAAATTCCCGCAAATCCGTAATAAACTATCATAAATAGTACTACAAGCACTCCTGCGCTTGCAAGAGCCGTCATGCTTTGATTGATGCTATCAGCGCCCAAACTTGGCCCGATACTTCTTTTTTCAAGCATCTTTACGGGAGCTAAAAGCGCACCGCTTCTAAGCGCAATAGCTACGTCATGAGCTTCTTCTACGCTAAATCCGCCGCTTATCTGTCCGTTTCCACCGCCTATGCGCTCATTTATAACAGGTGCGGAATAAACCTTGCCGTCAAGCACTATAGCAAGACGCTTACCGACATTTGCACCCGTAAAATCACCAAAAATTCTAGCACCTTCGGCATTTAGCGTAAAGCTGATCACGGGAGCGTTCGTGCGCTGATCAAAAGCCACTCTGGCGTCAGTTAGCATAGAGCCGTCAAGAACGGGGATATTTTTTACTACGTATTTTTGTTGCTCATTTTTAACGTCAGGATAAACGATACTACCGTAGCTTTCGGCCTCTGCAGCACTTAGAGTATTTGCTTGAGGTTGTCTTTTCTCATCAAGAGCCATCAGTTGCAAATGCGCCGCTTTTGCGATTAGCTCTCTAGCGCGCTGCTCGTCGGCTTGTGTTTTTACACCCGGAAGCTCTACAAGTATCTTTTCTTCGCCTTGTCTTGCCACGGTAGGTTCTGCCAAACCAAACTGATCAAGCCTGTTTCTTATGGTTTCAACAGCTTGATTTATAGCATACTCTATCGTTTCAGCCTTTTCGCTATCACTTAGCCTTATGGTGTATTTGAGGGCTTCTTTGGTTACATCAAGCCCTTTTATCTCCTTAAGCATGTCATCTATCTTGCGCTGATCATCGCTGTCTAAAAGCTCGAAATTTACATAATCTTGGCGAATTTTGAAGTTATCTATCAGGATATCTTCTTTGCCTGCGTAGTAGTTAATGCTTGAAGCGATTGATTTCACTTTAGAGTGTATCGCCTCCTCGGTCTCTACGCCAAGTAGCATATGAAGTCCGCCCTGAAGATCAAGCCCGAGGCTAATCTTAGCTCCGCCCATATCCTTAAAAAACGAAGGTGCGGAAAAGCCTATACCTAAAACCAAAGCGATGATAAATATAACGAGCCTATATGTTACCTTTGCACTACGCATTGACTTTGGTCTCGATTTTTCTAGCGACAAACTCGCGTCCTATGCGCACTATTACATCGTCATTAAGTTTAACTTTGATAAAATCATCTTCAGGTTTTATGACTTCGCAATAAAGTCCGCCCGCAGTGATGATCTTATCGCCCTTTTCTAGGGCTGCAAGCATCTTTTGATGCTCTTTTTGCTGTTTTTGCTGCGGTCTGATAACCAAAAAGTAAAAAATCGCGAAAAGCACGATCAGAGGTAGTAATGAAGCTAAAAAATTGCCTTCTTGCATTGTATTCCTTAGTAAAAAATTTTTTAATCAAATATTTTAGCACTAAAATTATAAGAAAAGCCTTTTTTAGTGCATTTTTGATATCAAATTTTATATTTCTTTCGCTTTTTGATTCTGAAGTGCTAAATTTCGTCTCGCCGTTTCTTGCTATTTTAGGCTTTTACTTACTTTTTAACTTCAATCGCTATGAGTTTTTTACGACAGGATTTTTCGTAGGAATTTTGTGGTTTTATTGGATCAGTTTTAGCCTTATTTATTACAACTTTGGCTATCTAATCCCGATTGAAATTTTATTTATAGGTATCGTATATGGAGTTATGTTTTTTATCGCCGGAATTCCTACTCAAATTTGGCTTAAAGCGGTCTTGCTTATTTTGATTTCAAATTTGCATCCTTTTAATTTTAACTGGCTAAATTTTGAGGCAATATTTGTTGTTGGAATTTTTAAGCCGAATTTATACGGGTTTGTTTTTGTATTTGCTGCGATTTTATCGCTGTTTTATATAAAAACCAAGCTTAAATTTTTAGCTTGCATCACGCTTTTACTTTTTGCCGTTCAGTATGATGATGCTAAAGCTAAAATTTTACCTTTTGAAGTAACTCTTACAAACACAAACGTCCCTCAAGCTTTAAAATGGGAAAAATCACTTAAAAACGAGTTTATAAATGAAAATTTAAAGATGATAGATGAGGCGATAAATGAGGGCAAAAGAGCCATAATCATGCCTGAAAGCGTATTTCCGACATTTATGACGCAGGAGCGAAATTTAACTGCCGAGCTTAAAGAGAAATCTCAAAAAATCGCTATCGTCGCAGGCGCTCTTGCTTACGAAAATTCCCAAAGCTATAACTCTACTTTTTTCTTTGATAAAGGCGAAATTAAGCGCTTTGATAAGCTTGTGCTAGTACCCTTCGGCGAAGAAATTCTGCTTCCAAATTTTATGAAAAATTTGATAAACGAGCTCTTTTTTGACGGTGGCAAGGACTTTAAAACCGCAAATTCGGTTAGCGATTATGAGATAGACGGAGTTAAAATTCGCAATGCGATTTGCTATGAAGCTACGCGAGACGAGCTGTTTAAGGGCGAATTTGACGTGATGATAGCTATCACAAACAACGGCTGGTTCGTGCCTTCAACGGAGCCAAATTTACAACGCCTTTTGCTTAAATACTACTCAACCAAATATAACAAAACGATTTATCACAGCGTAAACGGCTCGCCGTCTGAGATAATCACGCCAAAACGCGGCTTGCTCGATAAATTTTTAAGTAATTTTTACTAAATTCAAGCATTATTACGCTTGTGAAAAAGTAGCTGAATTTGCAATGCTACGTAAATTATACAAGCTGCCACAATAGCTAAAAATATAAGATCAAACATCATCTGCCAAAACAGCTCACCGGGAGACTTCAAAATCCATTCGTATCCGGGCGAGTTTCTTGTCTTACGATATCCGATATGATAACCCGTAAAATCCTTATTTGTCAAAAAACAAACCCACAAAATACCAAAAAATGAAATAAAAACTCTTACTACGGGATTTTCTTTTCTTGCTTCTTTCATCGCGCAAGCTTTATTTTCTTTACTGCCACACAGCAAACAAGCCGCAACGAAACCCGTAAACGTGACAACTTTCACGATCCCCATATAAGCGATATAAAATGCAGCTTTTTGCGTAAAATCAGTATGAGTAAAGGCGCGCTCGACGGCGGGATAAGTTTCAAGCATAGCCTCCACAAACCAAAACGCAATAGACGAGTGCGACAGCACGTCAAAAGGCAGAAAAATGCCTAGCGCCAAAAGAAAATTAAAAAATACAAAGTCCAAGTAAAACGAGTCTGAGCGTCTTGCTTTTGCCGTTTTGATTTATCGCCGTTTGCATTTTTAAATCTCTTTAAATTTTGCCGCGTGGTTTTTGAGGTAAAATTTAAGATGCAAAGCTAGGCAAATTCTCATACAAAGCCTTAAATTTTGAGAGCAAATTAAGCCCGCGTTAAATTTAGCGGGCTTGCGAAAATTATTTAATCAAAGCTTTAAACGTATCTATCGCGTCAAGTTTCTCCCAAGGATACTTAGCATTTCCGACCTGCCCTTTTGCGGCTACCTTTGCATATAAAAACGTATCTTTGCCGGGTTTATCAAGTCCAAATTTATCCTTTATCCAGCGTGGAGTCAAAGAGAAATTTTCGCTTACAAAAGCAGATAATTTATCGTCATTTACGCCTTCTATATGCGTTCCCATAGTATCTACGCTAACGGAAGTAGGCTTAGCAACTCCGATAGCATAGCTTAGCTGCACTATGCACTTTTTAGCAAGTCCTGCAGCAACGATATTTTTAGCTATCCATCTAGCAGCATACAGTCCGCTACGATCAACTTTCGTATAGTCTTTTGAGCTCTGAGCGCCGCCTCCTATCGGAGCGTATCCGCCAAAGCTATCTACGATAAGCTTGCGACCCGTTAGGCCGCTATCGTGAAGCGAGCTGTGATTTACGTATCTGCCTGTAGGGTTTATATAAATAAGTGTCTTTTCTTTTTTGTAAAGTTCTTTTGGCAAATTTGAGCCGTCTATAAGTTCTTGTACAAGAGCTCTAAGCTCTTCTATCTTCATTGTCTCTACACAAGGAGCTGAAACCACTATGGTATGTATGCTTTCGGGCTTACAATTTTCAAAGTTATCCTTAGTGCCGTAATCAATAGTAACCTGAGTTTTGATATCAACTCCGAGCTTGTCGGGATTTGCCTTGGCAAATTTATACACCTTATCGCAAAGCATTCTTGCGTAAGTAATAGCCGCGGGCATATATTCGCTCGCTTCGCAACTTGCAAAACCAAACATTATGCCCTGATCGCCTGCCCCTATCTCGCCGCTAGCTTGATCTACGCCTTGATTAATATCGCTACTTTGCTGATTAATGCAAACATTAACTTCTATATCATCAGGGTGCAAACACTGCTCTTTAGTGAAATTTGACTTGCCGTCATACCCTATTTTAGCCAGCGCATGTTTGACTATGGCTTCATAATCCTTAAAACTTAATTTTACTTTCGAATTTATCTCTCCGCCGATTATTACATTTTTGCCCGCTACAAAAACCTCGCTTGCGACTCTTCCGTTTGGATCTTGAGTCAAGATGGTATCCACGATGCTATCTGCTATGATATCTGCGCATTTATCGGGATGCCCCGGGCTTACGACTTCAGATGTAAATAGATACATATTTTTCCTTAAAATGGGTATTTTTGAAACTTTGAAATTGTAACATTTCAAAATAAAATCCATATTAATCGCTTAGAATTTGTTTAAAATTTCAGGTTTGTTTGCTATACTAGGCTTTTTCAAATTTAAATTTAAGGTAAACACATGAGTGCAGTTTGCAATATGGCAAGAAAATTTGCCGACGGAAACCTAATCGTTCAAATTCTAATCGGAATTCTTCTGGGCGCCGTTATAGGCTTTTGGGGTAATGCCCAAGTTGTTTCGGGCGGCGAATCTGCCGAACTTGCTAATAAAATCATAAATTCCATCTCGATACTTGGAAGTTTATTTGTAGGTGCTTTAAAGGCAGTTGCTCCCATCTTGATCTTCGTTCTTGTGGCAACTTCGATCATCACCAAAGACTTTGGCAACGCAAAAGGCATGCAAAAAGTCGTTGTTTTATATCTTGTTAGTACATTTTTAGCAGCTTGCGTTGCGGTTGCGGCTAGTTTTCTTTTCCCTGTCGAACTTGTGCTAAAAGGGATTGAGAGTGCTGCCATGAGCGCACCTCAAAACGTAGTTGATGTCTTAAAAGATCTTATGTTTAAGATAGTTCAAAACCCTCTTCAAGCTATAGCTACGGGTAACTATATAGGCATCATCGCTTGGGCTGTTGGCGGCGGTATAGCTATGAGAGGATGCTCGGCGGAGACTAAAAAAGTATTTTCAGACGTAAGCGATGGAGTTACTAAGATAGTAAGATTTGTTATTCGTTTAGCACCTTTTGGTATCTTTGGACTTGTTGCTATCAGCATACACGAAACAGGATTTGAGGCTCTTAAAGGCTACTTCAAGCTAATCGCCGTTCTAGTAGGAGCAATGCTTGTGGTTGCGTTTATCGTTAATCCAATTATAGCTTTTGTAGTAACCAAGAAAAATCCTTTCCCTCTTATCATGACTTGCATCAAAGAAAGTGCCGTAACGGCGTTTTTCACAAGAAGCTCGGCTGCAAACATCCCTGTAAATATCGCGCTTTGCAAAAAACTTGGCCTTAAAGAGGAGCTTTACTCTATCTCTATACCGCTTGGAGCTACTATAAATATGGCCGGAGCTGCCGTTACTATAAGTATCCTTGCGCTTGCCGCCGTTAATTCGATCCCTGATATAACGGTAACATTCGGAGACGCCTTGCTTCTTAGCTTTATTTCGGCTATCGGAGCTTGCGGAGCTTCTGGTGTTGCGGGCGGATCGCTTCTTCTTGTGCCTCTTGCTTGCGCACTTTTTGGAATTTCAAACGATATCGCGATGCAAGTAGTTGCGATAGGATTTATCATCGGAGTTATACAAGACTCGGTTGAAACTGCGGTAAATAGCTCTTCTGACGTTGTATTTACGGCTATCGCTTCACAAACTACAGAATAAATCTTTAATAAATTTAGCGTCTTTTTGGCGCTAAATTTCCTCTTTTAACTATAACTTTTATAAATTTAAGACAAATTTTGTGTAAAATACTCTAAAAATTTTAAGGAAAATATATGACGAGTTGGGATCTAAAACCTCTTTTTAAGAATGAAAAAGAGCTTGAAAAATCAGCATTAAACTTAAAAAAAGAGTGTGAAAAATTTGAAAAAACTTATTCAGATAAATTTGCAAATTTAAACACAAATGAATTTTTAAAAGCGTTTGGCGAGTATGAAAAACTGCTTGCTAAAATTTCAAAAGTTGCGACTTATGCCTTTTTGGTATTTGCCAAAGACACTTCAAAAGGAGCGTTTTACGCTAAATTTGAAGAGATTGCCACAAAGGCTCAAGAAAATTTGCTCTTTTTTGAGATCAAATTTAACGAATTTGAAGATAAAAAACAACAAGAGATTATAAAAGCTTCAAAAACCCATGGATACTATTTAAGCAATCTCGCCAAGTCAAAGGCTCATCAGCTGAGCTTAAAAGAAGAGCAGGTCTTGCTTCGCACGGCAAATACGGGAAGAGACGGGTTTGCAAGACTATTTGACGAAACAATGAGTAATCTTAAATTTAAATTCAAAAATGAGCTTTTAAGCGAAGAGCAAATTTTAAGCAAGCTTCACGATAAAGATAGAAACGTGCGAAAGCTTGCGGCAAAATCATTAAGCGATACGCTAGCTAAAAATCAGCATTTGCTTGGATACATATATAATATGATAAAAACGAGCCTTAAGACAAGCTGCGAGCTACGCAAATACAAAAGCGCCGAAGAGCCAAGACACGAAAGCAACCAAATCACAAAGCAAAGCGTAGATGCGCTCATAAAAACAGCTGAAAAAAATTTTAATTTAGTTAGTAAATTTTATGAGAAGAAGCGTAAAATTTTAGGCTATAAAAAGCTTTATGATTACGATAGATACGCACCTCTTGAAGGAGACGGCGAGTATAAATTCGACAAATGCAAACAAATAGTTTTAAAAGCGTTTAACGACTTTAGTCCCGAATTTGCAAAGATCGCCAAAAGAGCATTTGAAGAAGGCTGGTGCGATGTCTATCCTACGCCAAACAAGCGCGGAGGAGCATTTAGTCACTCAGGCTCAAGCGACGCCCATCCTTATGTGCTGCTAAATCACACGGACGGCAGAAGAGATCTATTTACCTTGGCTCACGAGCTGGGTCATGCGATACATCAGCATTTATCTTATAAGGTAGGCTACTTAAATTCGGATACGCCGCTTACTACGGCCGAGACCGCATCGGTATTTTGCGAGATGCTTGTGTTTGACTACATCAAGAAAGATTTAAGCGATAAAGACAAAATTTCACTTCTAGCAGGAAAGATAGAAGATATATTTGCCACGCTTTATCGCCAGATAAATTTTACTACTTTCGAGCGCAGAATTCATGCGTATGAAGGTGAAATTTCACTTGAGGAGCTAAACAAAATTTGGCTTGAAGAGAGCAAAAAGATGTTTGGCAAAAGCGTTACCTTAAATGATTATTATAAAATTTGGTGGAGCTATATACCGCACTTCATACACTCACCGTTTTATTGTTATGCCTACTCTTATGCGCAGCTTTTAGTCCTTGCGATATTTGGACTTTACAAAAGCGGAAAATGTAAAAATTTCGTGGAAATTTATACTGAATTTTTAAGTCTTGGCGGAAGTATGAGCCCAAAAGATATGGTTGCAAAATTTGGTTTTGATATAGAGAGCGAAAAATTTTGGGATATCGGCATAAAAGAGGTTAAGAAGCTTGTTGATGAATTTGAGGAGTTAAAATGCTAGAGGATATCTTAGACGACGAGAAATTCGGACTACTTATGAAAATGCACGTTTATGAGTGCATTGATTATCTTTTGCAAAACGATCAGCCGTTTTCCGTGATGGCGAATTTGGACTTGGTTAAATTTAATCCCGAGCTACCCACAGAGATAAGCTCGGCGTTTAGGCCTCCGGTGATAGTTTTTACACTTGACGGATATACGTTTCAAAGTGCAAAACTTAGTGGGGATGAGCTTAGCTTTGAAGCGGGTTTTGGGGCGGATAATTTCGCCTCTTTCGTTAGTTTTCCGCTTGGTGCGATAGTTCAAATTTTGGTTGAAAATAGCCCGATTTTAATAAATTTTGCAATTCATAAAGAAAAAGAAAATCAAAACAAAACGGAAAAATCCATGTCAATATTCATGTCAAATCCAAAAAATAGAGAGCTTTTCAAGAAATAAAGCTTTTTCATTCGCTTTTATATCAACACAAAATAAAATTTCATATTTTATTTGCCACGCATAATATATTTAATATGTGTTTAAACTAATATTTATTATCATTGTCTGCTTTATAATAACGAATATTGTAATTACAAATTTTATCAACCTCAAAAAGGCTTAATAAATGGGAAAACTTAAATTTTCATTAGTCGCTCTAGCCATCTTGGGAATGGGCTTAAATTTACAAGGGGAGGACAAAAATGTAGATCAAGTGGAGTTAGGAGGGGTAACTATAACAGATAGTCCTGAAGAAGATCCTTTACAAAAGAAAGTCGGAGAGATCAAAAAAAGTGATAAAACTCTATCAAAACAGCAAATTTCAGATACAAAAGACTTAGTGAAGTATGAAACAGGAGTAAGCGTAGTTGAAACAGGAAGATTTGGCGCAAGCGGATATGCTATACGCGGAGTTGATGAAAACCGTGTCGCTATAACTATAGACGGACTTCATCAGGCTGAAACTTTAAGCTCGCAAGGCTTTAAAGAGATTTTTGAAGGATACGGAAATTTCAACAATACAAGAAACGGAGTTGAAATAGAAACCGTCAAAGAGGTATCTATAGCAAAAGGTGCTAACTCTGTAAAAACCGGTTCAGGAGCGCTTGGTGGCTCTGTAATGTTTGAAACAAAAGACGCTAGGGACTTCCTGCTTAAAAAAGATTATTTTTACGGATACAAAGGCGGAGTTTCAACAGCAGATGATCAGAGATTGCACTCCCACACTCTTGCTGCCAGATACAAATGGTTTGATATTTTATTTATAACAACAAAAAGAAGGCATCATGAAACCAAAAACTACGGGTATGATTCTTACGATGATTCAATAGTAGGAAGAGAAAGAGAAAAAGCCGACCCTTACTATATAAAAAAACATAGCAATCTTATCAAAGTAGGCTTTCAACCGCATGAAGAGCATAGATTTGGATTTGCTATAGATGACTATGAAAATATTTCAAAAGGGCATGATTATTCTTACACACTTAGTCCAAAATCAATTACTGGCTTTGATTTTCCACAGAAACTAGGTCAAAGACATACTACGGATACGACTACAAGAAAAAATTTTAGTATGACATATGAAAATTTTACCGAAACTCCTTTATGGGATAGCGTTAAATTTACATACTCTAATCAAAAGATCAAAACCAGAGCCAGAACAGAGGAATTTTGTAGAGGTAGCGATTGTGCAGAAATAGCAAATCCAATAGGGCTAAATGTACAAAACGGAAAAGTAGTAGACAAACACGGAAAAGATGTAACATTAACAAAAGACGGTGCGGGAGGGCTATCGGTTCTTACGGACTCAACCGGCAAAAGACATAGTTCCGGCTTTAACTTAAAAAACGTAAACGAATATTTATTTGACTGCTCCGTTTACGACTGCTCTAAAGATATAACATTATATGAAAATCCTCCATATGGAGATCCAAATATCAAAGGTCATAATATCGATTTGTCAAAAGGTGTTACGGAAATAACAGGAAAGGATGGTAAAAAATATAAATTTAGCGTTACTGAAGAAAAACAAGGCGGAAAGATATATAAAAAGATAAAAGCTACACATAAATTTATTAACGGATTTGGAAAAGAGGTTGAAGCAAATACAAATAAATTCTCAACGCTGACTCCCGGCTCAAAAGGCTATCTAGAGAGAGACTGGAAAGAAAGAGATCTTAATACTGACACTAAGCAATTTAATCTTGATTTTACAAAAGAATTTACAATATTTTCAATGGATCATAGTCTTTCTTATGGCGGATTATACGCAAGAGGTAAAAAGGAGATGGTTAATAGGCAGGGATATGACGCTACTGCTCCTGCTTGGTGGACAGATGATTTTAAAGACTGCAAAGGAACAGGATTTAATGGTCTAAAATGCCCAAAAGTTGAACCTGAAACATCTTTTCTAATTCCCGTTAAAAATGAAAATGGTGCATTTTATGTAGCGGATGAAGTGCAGATAAACGACTATGTCGGTATTGATTTAGGCTATAGATATGACAAAATAAAATATACCCCCGAATACATTCCTGGAGTATCTCCAAAAGTACCCGATGATATGGTAAAAGGGTTATTTATACCTCTAAAACCCGTTCCTCCGATTAAGCCTGCGCCAAGTATTCTTGAAAAACCATTTCCTTGGGAGCCAAAATATAGAGGCAAGCCGGATTTATACCAAAAAGATTTAAAAGCTTACAATGATAAAGTAGCAGAACATGAAAAATCAAAAGCAGAAGCGGCAAAAGTAGAGCAAGAAAACAAACTAAATCCACAAAAAAATATAGAATATTTCTCTAGACCAAGAGAATTTAAAAGCAGTTCATACTCATTGGGATTTACACTTGACCCACTTGATTTTATAAGAATTCAAACAAAATATTCAAAAGGATTTAGAGCGCCTACTCACGAAGAGCTTTACTTGGCCTTTAAACATCCCGACTTTACTATAAAACCAAATGTTAATCTACAGCCTGAAATAGCAAAGACAAAGGAGATAGCACTAACTTTTCATCAAAATTCAAGCTTTATATCTTTTAGCACATTTAAAACAGATTATGCAAATTTTCTAGATCTTAAATTTTTAGGAGTCGAAAGAAAAAATGCCGGAAACAATGTAAATAGTGGACTTGACTTTGATATATACCAAAATGTAAACAGACAAAAAGCCAAAGTAGGCGGCATAGAGATAAATTCTAAGCTAAATTTAGGAGATGTATTTGAACCTTTCAAAGGATTCCATGTAGGCTATAAATTAACAAAGCAAAAAGGTAAAATTTTAACCGATGAAGATGGTCTTGTGCCTATGAATGCTATTCAGCCTAGAACATCTGTATACAATATAGGCTATGCTTCTAAAAACGATAAATTTGGGGCCGATTTATATATCACGGATGTTTCTGCTAAAAAACCTCAAGATACTTACAATATGTTTTGGCGAAATGAAAAACCAGGCAATCCTCCTAGCGCAAGAGATTATATAAACGGAAGACTGGTAACAGACTATAGATCTCACTGGCTAAGCACTAAATACACAACAATAGATATCATAGCTTACACAAAACCTATAAAAAATCTTACATTAAGACTTGGCGCATACAATCTTACCGATGAAAAATATATAACATGGGAATCAGCTCGTTCTATACGCTCTTTTGGAACTACAAACATGGTCAGGAAAAGCGATGGACTTGGCATTAACAGATTCAATGCCCCGGGAAGAAACTTCAAATTTACATTTGAATTTACGTTTTAGTTAGTAAGCAGAAATATAGTAGGTTTTAAAAAACCTACTATATTTTATAAATCAAAACTCAAAACCGTTTTTAATCTTTATAAAGTTATTCAAGACGTCTTCATTTTCTTTGAGAGCAGCAGCATAAACCGTTCTTATAAGCTTTATCTTGTTCATTTTAATTTCAAACAGCTTTCCGCTTTTAATATGCTCTTCAACCAAAAATCTCGGCACAAACGTTACATAATCATCTGCAAAGTTGTTTAGTATCGCACGCTGAACCATTATCGAGCCGTCAAGCAAATAAGCGCTTTTCAAATCAGCGTAATTGATGCCGTATTTGCTAAAAAAGTCGTTTAGATAAGACTTGGTTCTGTCTTTAATAAATTTAAATTTATAAAGCTCCTCAAGCTTAACGCTATCTACGAGTTTTTTGTTTGAAACCAAGATAATTTCGTAGTCAAAGAGCTTTTTAGTAATCAAATTCTCATCAAGCGACTGCTCCAAGACGATACAGATATCGCTTCTTCTGTCTTTTAAATGCGCGATCAGTTCGTTTTGCTCTTTTATCCTTATATCAAGCTCGGCGTCAATCACTTCTGAAATTTTATCAAGCATAAGCGGCATAAAAGTCTCGCCTATGAGCTGTGTAGTTGAGATAACAAGAGGCGCTTTATCGTTTTTGATATGAGAAATTTCATCCTTAAACCTAAACATTGCATTTTCAAAGCGAAGACAGAGTTTGTAAAATTTCTCACCCTCTCTGGTTAAGATTATTCCGTTTTTCTTGCGCATTATAAGAGTTACTTTTAAGATTTCTTCAAGCTTTTTGATCTGTAAAGTAACTGCCGGTTGAGAGATACCAAGGGATTTTGAAGCCTTTGAGAAGCTTCTTTCTTTGACTATCTCCATGAAGGTATAAATTTTACTAAAATCGTTAATCATACTCTTGCTCTCTTTTCTTTTTTTAAGATAACATAATATTATTAAGAAAAATTATAATATCACGCATCGAATAATTATAGTAATAAATACTAAAATTACACTGAAATAGATATTAAAAACGCTGATTTTTAAGGTTGTTGTGTTACAATCTAAATACACTAAATATATTTCTTGGAAATTTAATGGAAAAATTTTTAAAATCTTTAAATGATGAACAAAGAGAAGCGGCAACTCATTTAGACGGCGCTATGCTTATACTTGCAGGCGCAGGAAGCGGCAAAACAAAAACGATAACCACTCGCCTTGCCTATCTTATAAGCGAAGTAGGTATAGATCCTGCAAATACGCTTACTCTTACTTTTACAAATAAAGCTGCAAACGAAATGCGAACAAGAGCCATAAATATGCTTGGCGAAAACAGTAAAAATTTAACTCCCCTGCTTTGCACCTTTCATAAATTCGGGCTTTTGTTCTTAAAATTTTATATAGATAATCTTAATCGCAAAAATAGCTTCGTAATAATAGATACCGATGATAAAAAAAGAATTTTAAAAAGCTTTGAAAGCCAAATTCCAACCCCTGCCCTATCAAGCGAAATTTCAAATTTTAAAAACTCTCTTTTAAGCGTTGAGGATGTATTTGCAAATTTAAGCCTTTATAGCGACGCATCTAAAAACAAAGACGGATACTATCTTAAGATCGCAAATTCATACAAGCAATACGAAGAGTATCTAAGCTCAAACAATCTTGTTGATTTTGACGATTTACTCTGCCTAACCTATAAAATTTTAGATCAAAACGAAGGCTTGGCTGACGAAATTTCCAAAAGATACCGCTATATAATGGTAGATGAGTACCAAGATACAAACGATTTGCAGTATAAGCTACTTCGCAAGTTGTGCAAGACTCACGAGAATATCTGCGTAGTAGGCGATGACGATCAAAGCATCTATGGTTGGCGAGGCGCAAAGATAGAAAATATCTTAAATTTCAAAGATCAATTTAAAAACACGAAAATAGTAAGACTAGAGCACAACTACCGCTCGACAAGTGCGATTTTAAAAGCTGCAAACGAGCTCATAGATCACAACAGAAACCGCCTTGGCAAGAAGCTTGTAAGCACCAAAGAAGCAGGCGAAGAGATAGTGTTTCTAGAATCAAACGATGAGAGTATGGAAGCCAGCAAGATAGCAAAGCATATAAAAGATCTCTTAAATAAAGGCGTAGATGCAAGCGATATAGCCGTTTTGTACCGCATAAACGCCCTTTCTCGCTCGCTTGAAGAGGGTCTTAATAAAGAAAAAATCCCTTACAAAATGGTCGGTGGAGTGAAATTTTATGAAAGAGCCGAAGTTAAAGACGTCATCAGCTACTTAAGGCTTATCACAAATGAAAACGATGATTTTTCAATCAAGCGTATCATAAATCGCCCTAAACGAGGACTTGGCAAAGTAAGTCTAGCCAAAATAGAAAAGATAGCCTACGAAAACAAAATTTCCATTTTTGAAGCGATTTTAAATTTAGATGAAAAAGATGAAGCGTTTAGCAAAAAGATCGTATCCGCACTTAACGAATTTGTCCTAAATTTAAAAGATCTGAAAGAGTGCGCCTCTTTATATGAGCTTATAGATAAGCTTGAGGCGAAATTCGGTATCAAAAAATACTACGAAAGCCTGCCTGACGGAGCTGAAAGAGTAGCAAACATCGATGAATTTTATGCGATGATAAAAGATCAGATAAAGCAAAATCCGAATTTCGAGCTTGAAGAATTTTTAAACGAACTAACTCTTCAAAGCGAGCAAGACGGTATAAGCGAAGACGCCATATCAATCATGAGCATACACGCAAGCAAAGGGCTTGAATTTGATCATCTTTTCGTAATCGGTCTTGAGGAGGGATTTTTCCCGCTAATCGGCGAAGGAAGCGACATAGAAGAGGAGCGAAGACTGGCTTACGTAGCCATAACAAGAGCAAAAAAAACGCTCACGTTAAGCTGCGTAAATTCAAGATTTTACAAAGGGCAGCGCACAAGGCTTGAAAGAAGTAGGTTTTTAAACGAAGCGGGCGTATGCTCCGGAAGCATTATAATCCAAACGCAAACTTCAAATGAATATAAAAAAGGCGATTTGGTAAAACATAAAATTTTTGGCATAGGTCGCGTTACAGGCGTTAGCAAAGTCAAAAAAGAGCTTAAACTCAGCATAAATTTCGGCGGCATAGAGCGTGATATCATGTCAAGCTTCGTTGAAAAAGTCGTATGAACGCGATTTTTGTTGTAAATAAACCCATAGGAGTTAGCTCAAATCGCTTTTTAACACGCCTAAAGCGTAAATACGGCGTGAAAAAGGCAGGCTTTTCAGGCACTCTTGATCCTTTTGCAAGCGGGTGTCTTTTAGTAGCGCTCGGAAGCTATACTAGATTTTTTAACTACATAAATAAAACGCCAAAAGTTTACATAGCTACCATTTGGTTTGGGGCGCAAAGCGAAAGTTTGGACAATGAAAATATAAGCGAAGTAAAAAACGTAAAAGAGCTAAATTTAAGCGATATAAAGCGAATTTTAAGCGATTTAACAGGAGAGATAGCTTACACTCCGCCAAAATTTAGCGCAAAACATATAAACGGTACAAGAGCCTATAAACTCGCTCGCGAAGGAGTGAAATTTAAGCTTAAAGAGCAGATCATGAGAGTATATAAAGCTCAAATTTTAAGCTATATGCATCCGTTTTTAACGGTAAAGCTAAGTGTCGATGAGGGCTCATACATCCGCTCTTACGCGCAAATTTTGGCCTCAAAACTAGGTCAAAAAGCTACGCTTAGCGCGCTTCATAGACAAAGCGAAGGTGGGCTAAAATTTGAAAACGAAAAATTCCTCAATCCTCTTGAAATTTTAAACCTACCGCGCAATGAATACTTAGGCGATATAGGCGATCTAATGGACGGTAAGAAGCTAAGCGTGGCGGATTTCAAAGAGAGAGAAAATAAAATATATTTAATATCTTTTGATAAATTTTTAAGCATCATTGAGATAAAAGATCAAACGGTTACGTACCGATTAAACAAGGCTAAACTATGCTAATACTTTCAAGGAAAGAAGATGAGAGCATACTTCTTGGTAAGGATATCAAGATCACGGTCGTTGGCATATCAAAAAGCGGCGTTAAGCTTGGTATAGAGGCTCCTAAAAATATGATTATACTACGCTCCGAGCTTGCTCAGGAGGTTGCAAGCAAAAATAAAGAGGCTATAAATTTAGCCGACGATGCAAGTCTAAGCGAGCTTAGTAAAAAAATACAAAAATGAAAAGCTTTGCAAAGATAAATATCTTTTTAAAAATTATCGGAACCAGAGGAAACTATCATGAGATAGTTTCTAGGTTTGTGCTTTGGCGCAGGCTTTTTGACGAGATAAATTTCGTTCGCTCGGACAAATTTAGCGTAGAGTGCAATAATAAAAACATAAAAAACAATATAGTCTTAAAAGCAAAAGAAGCACTTGAAAACGCAGGCTTTAAAGACGAGATTCATGAATTCTTTAGCTCGCATAAAATAATCATCAATAAAAACATCCCGATAGGCGCAGGACTTGGCGGCGGAAGCAGTAACGCAGCGACATTTTTAAAGATGACAAACGAGGAGCTTAATTTAAAAATTCCACGCGAAAAACTTTACAAGATAGCCGAGCAAATCGGAGCTGACGTGGCGTTTTTCGTAAGCGACTTTGAGGCTGCAAACGTAAGCGGCATAGGCGAAGTGATAGAGGAATTTAAAGATGAAGTTCCTAGTTTAGAGCTATTTACCCCTCAGGTTTTCGCTTCAACCCCTGCGGTTTATAGCGAATTTAGAGCAAATTTTATAAACAGGATAGACGCAAATTTAGCGAACAAAATGTCAAATTTGACTAGCGAGCAACTGCTTGCAGGCTATAAAAACAGCGAACTAAACGATCTTTATGCACCATGCTTTAAGCTTTATCCGCAAATGCAAAAATATAAAGATATGTTTTTAAGCGGAAGCGGAAGCAGCGTGTTTTGTTTGAAATGAGAGAAAAATGGGCAAGGACTTAGCAAAAAATAAAAAAGCGCTTCATGATTTTACTATACTTGAAACTTTTGAAGCGGGTATCGTACTAAAAGGTAGCGAAGTAAAGGCTTTGCGCGCAGGAAGAGCAAATCTAAAAGACAGCTTCGTGCGCGTGATAAAAGGCGAGATGTTTCTGCTAAACGCTCACATCAGCCACTTGGATACGACGCATTCGCACTTTAGACCCGATGAAAGAGCGCCAAGGAAGCTTTTAATGCACAAAAAGCAGATAGATAAGCTGTTTGGCGCTGTTACGCAAGAGGGGCTAACGCTGGTTGCGCTGGTACTTTATCTAAACGATAAAAATATAGTTAAAGTAAAAGTTGCTCTTGCAAAAGGTAAAAATTTACACGATAAGCGCGAAAGTCTCAAAAAACGCGAGGCCGATAAAGAGGCTCGTGCCGCCATGAAAAGATATATCTAGCCTTGCAAATTTGAGCGTTTTTTCGTAAAATCTATAAAAACTAAAAAAAGGAAAGAGATGAAAAAGATATTTGTAGCGCTTTTATGTGCGCTATTTTTAGTGGGTTGTGGCAAAGAGGATGATAGTGCAAAAGCTCCAAAGAAGATAGAAGGATACAAAACAGGCGAAGAGATTAAGCTTACAAGCGTATTTGGCAAAGACCTCACTCTGCTTAGAACGGATGGGGGCTTCGTGATAAAGGGCGATGAAAGCAAAATTATTATGTTTGATATTTTTGGAACTTTTTGTCCGCCATGCCAAAAAGAAGCGCCTGAACTTATGGATTATCAGCTTAAAAACGACAAAGATTTCATACTTATCGGACTTACTCATTTTGAAAACGTAACAAACGAGTACGTAATCGAAAATTTCGCACAAAAATACAACGCTTACTATTTCATATCAAACGATATGCCTGTAAATGACAAGATAAGCGCGCAACTGCTTGAAGACATCAAATATCCACGTCTTGAATCGGTGCCGATTAAAATGGTACTTAAAAACGGCATTTATCAAACGCTGACCGATATCGGAAGCGGGAATTTCGGAGTGCCTTACTATCTTGGCGGAATTCACATGGGCAAGCTTGAAAAGGATATGGAGCGCATTAGAAATGCCAACTAAAACAGGCAAGCAAGAACACGAATTTACAAGCCTAAAAGACAAGTTGGAGTTTCCGAAGAAATTTAAAGTCATCTTGCTAAACGATGATGTTACGAGTATGGATTTTGTGGTTGATGTATTAACGCAAATTTTTCATCATAGCGCCCAAAACGCTATAACGATAATGCTTAAAGTGCATAATGAAGGAAGTGCGATTTGTGGAGTGTATCCTAAAGAAATTGCACTCAGCAAGCAAGAAGACGTGCGCAAAGCCGCCATTGGCGCGGGGTATCCTTTAAAAGTAAAGGTTGAGGAGGAGTGATGCTGGATTCAAATTTAAGCTATTTTTTAGAAAAAGCGGAGCAGTTTGCTTACTCAAATTCTCACGAATACTTAACTAGCGAGCACATACTCTTCGTGCTTATAAATCTAAACGAAGAGAGCAGAGATATCCTCATAACTGCGGGGCTTAACGATATGGAGTCTCTTAAAAACGACTTAAAAAAATATCTTTCGCAAAATAACGAGCGCATAACGCCGGTTAAGCATCCTCGCATGACTCTTTTGCTGGAGCAAATCTTCAAAGAACTTGGCGATGAGGTAAAAACTCAAAATAAAAATATCGGAATAAAAGATCTGCTCTATAAAATCGCTACAAGCAAGGATAGCTTTTGCGCAAAAGCGCTTGAATTTTATGGAGTTGAAGCGGATAAGCTAAAACAAGAACAAGCAGAAAAGAGCGATAAAGCTCAAAATTTATCAAAATTCTCTATAAATTTAACCGATCTTGCAAGAGAGGGCAAGATAGATCCGCTTATCGGAAGAGAAGTTGAACTTGAACGCATGATGCAAACCTTAAGCCGCAGAAAGAAAAACAATCCCCTGCTTGTAGGAGAAGCGGGTGTCGGAAAAACTGCCATAGTTGAGGGCTTAGCACTTAAGATTGCAAATAAAAAAGTGCCCTATAAACTTCAGGATGTACAAATTTTCGCTCTTGACTTGGGCGCTATGATAGCAGGCACAAAATATAGAGGTGACTTTGAAAAACGCCTAAAAGACGTGATAGATGAAGCAAGCGAGCAAGAAAACGCGATAATCTTTATAGATGAAATTCACACGATTATAGGTGCAGGCTCTACAAGCGGCGGAAGCCTTGATATGTCAAATTTACTAAAACCCGCCCTTGCAAGCGGTGCTCTTCGCTGTATCGGCGCTACTACTTATGCGGAATACAGAAGCTTTTTTGAGAAAGAAAAAGCTCTCTCAAGACGCTTTGCAAAGCTTGACGTAGAAGAGCCTAGCATAGATGAGAGCTTTGAAATTTTAAAAGGGCTTAGAAGTAAATACGAGAAATTTCACGGTGTAAAATATAGCGATGAAATTTTAAAACTAAGCGTGGAGTTAGCTAAAAAATATATAAACGATAGATTTTTGCCCGATAGCGCAATTGATCTAGTAGATGAAGTCGGAGCTAGCCTCTCGCTAAAACAAGCCAAAAATACCAAGGGTCAAACAAAGCGATATAACAGCGGTCGTAAGCAAGATAGCAAATATCCCTGATACAAATTTAAAGACTGACAATATCTCATTCCTTAAAAACTTAGAAAACAAGCTGAAATCTGAAATTTTCGGTCAGGATAGCGCGGTTAAAACTCTAGCCGATGCGATCAAACGCTCATACGCCGGGCTTAAAAACCCAACCTCTCCGATCGGAGTGTTTTTATTTACAGGCTCAAGCGGAGTCGGTAAAAGCGAGCTAGCCATATCGCTGGCAAGAAATTTGGGTATAAATTTCGAGCGCTTTGACATGAGCGAATACATGGAAAAGCACAGCGTTTCAAGACTCATCGGAGCGCCTCCTGGGTATGTGGGCTTTGAAGGCGGAGGCATGCTTACAAACGCTATCAAAAAGCATCCTTATAGCGTGATCTTATTTGACGAGATCGAAAAGGCAAACGACGAGCTTGTGAATGTATTTTTACAAATTTTTGATAGCGCAAGCCTAACCGACAATACCGGCGCAAAGAGTGATTTTAGAAATACTATCATCATAATGACATCAAATTTAGGCTCAAAAGAGGCTCCTAAAATGGGCTTTAGCAAGGATGAAAGCGGCAAAGCAGACAGTGCGGTTAAAAATTTCTTTAGCCCGGAATTTAGAAATAGAATCGACGCGATAGTGCATTTTAACGACCTAAACGAAGACGTGCTAGCTCTCATAACTCAAAAGATACTTGATGAGATAAGCGCAAGTCTGAAAGATAAAAAAGTAGTCATCAAAGCCGATATGAAAGCCAAAAAATACCTTTGGGAAAAAGGATACAGCAAGGAATTTGGCGCTAGAAATCTAAAGCGCGTAGTTCAGGATGAAATTTCAACCAAGCTTAGCGAGGAAATTTTATTTGGCAAACTTAAAAACGGCGGCGTTTTAAATATCGGTGTAAAAGACGGCAAATTAGATTTTAAATTTGATAAATTAGCAAAATAAAACAGATAAGAGCGAGCATGGAAGTGGAATTTACAAGAATTTATAACTTCCCGGACCCAAGCCTTGCTCCTTCAAATGCTCCGCTTTGCATAGGCGGAGATTTAAGTGTTGAGGCGCTTTTGCAAGCTTACGACAAAGGAATCTTTCCTTGGTTTTTACCGCACGAGCCGATATGCTGGTGGTGTCCAGATCCACGAGCAGTGCTGTTTCCAAAAGATATCAGAATCCAAAAAAGCATAAAATCCGCACTTAAAAAATTTAACGTCAAATTTGATCACGACTTTGCAAGTTTTTTACAAATTTGCAAAAACGAACGCGCCGCAAAGGAAGACACTTGGCTAAGCGATAACATCATAAAAGCCTATACTGCGATGTTTAAAGCCGGATATGCTCATAGTGTGGAAGTTTATGAGGATGAAAAACTAATCGGCGGACTTTACGGGCTAGTTTTTGGCAAAGTATTTTGCGGAGAGAGTATGATAAGCCTAAAAACAGGCGCTTCAAAGGTAGCTCTCATAAAGCTTTGCGAGGCCTTGGGCAAATTTGATTTTATGATTGATTGTCAAGTGATGAACGATCACCTTAAATTTATGGGCGCAAAAGCTATGAAGCGCGATGAGTTTTTAAAAATATTTGAAATTTTAAAAAAAGAGCCAAGCGGATTTGAAAATTTTAAAGATTTGGAAAATTTGGTTTAAAATTTAGAATTTTAGGAACAAAACTTGCTTGTAAATCTAGTGAAATTTAATCAAAAAGGCTAAAGATGTTTGCAGGAATATCAAGTTCAAAATCAAAACAGCTAGTAGAAAGCGCATTGGCTAGCAGAAATTTGCGCCAGCAGCTCATATCAAGCAATATCGCAAACATCAATACGCCGTTTTATAAATCACGCGATATCGCATTTGAAAGAGCTCTAAGCGAAAGAGCAGCTGAAATTTACGGCAAAAAAGAAAGTAAAGAGCTTGAGCTTGCCAATACTGACGAGGCTCATTTGCCAAAGGTAAAATTTCCCGACTCAAAGCTAGCTACTATCTTTCTTCGTGACGGACACATGGCTAGAAACGACGGCAACACGGTCGATCTTGATGTGGAGACAACAGAGCTTAGTAAAAATGCGATCATGATAACTGCACTTGATAACGCAATGAAGCGCGATAGCGCAAACTTTAAAAGCGTGATTGAAGCAAGTAGCAAGATTTAAAGGAAATTAAGATGAGTTATTTAAGCGATTTTGATATAAGCGGATACGGACTAAGCGCACAGAGATTTAGAATGAACGTAATTAGCTCAAACATAGCTAATGCAAACACTACAAGAACGGCTGAAGGCGGACCTTATCGCCGACACGAAGTGATATTTAAAGCGGTTGATTTCGATAGCACGCTAAATGAGCAAATCGCAAAAAAAACGAACATGCTTGAGTATGAAAACCCGCTTAATGATAGCTTTTGGCAAAAAGACGCAAAACCTGCTATAATGAGCGTCGTAGTTGATAAAGTGGTGCGCGACGATAAGGATTTTAAACTAAAATATGATCCAAGCCACCCTGATGCTAATGCCAAAGGATACGTCGCATATCCAAATATAAATCCGGTCATCGAAATGGCTGATCTGATCGAGGCTACAAGAGCCTATCAGGCAAACGTCTCTGCATTTCAAAGCGCAAAGACGATCGCTCAAAGTGCGATAGAACTATTAAGAGGTTAATAAAAATGACAAATATCGATAAAATCAGCTCTTTTGCTTCGCCATTTAAAAAAGAAAATGCGAATTTGACTCAAAAAAGCGAAAATGAATTTGCAACCATGCTTGATAATTCGCTTAAAGAGCTAAACGAAGTACAAGTAAATGCCGATAAAGCAATCGCCGATCTAGCAACAGGCGAAGTAAAAGACCTTCATCAAGCCGCAATCGCCATAGGCAAGGCGGAAACCAGCATGAAGCTAATGCTTGAAATTCGCAACAAAGCGCTAAGCGCATACAAAGAGATATCAAGGACACAAATTTAGCCTTAAATGAACTCTAGAAAATCAAAAATTTTAATTTTATTTTCACTAATTGTATTTGGGATATCTATATTTTTAGCGGTTATCTTTTATAGAGCAAACATCGAAAGACGCCTGCCAAAGCTTGAAACAAGCGAAGTAAACACTGCACTTCGCGGCAATATAGTCACAAAAGACGGATTTAGCGTCGCAAGTAGCCAAAAACTTTATAAAGTAATGGTCGATACGAGAAATATCGATCCAAACAAAAAAGATCTCTTTGTTAAGCTTTATTCACTTTACAGTGGAGATGATCCAAAAAAGGTTAAAAAAAGCATAAACAGCACAAAAGGGCTTGTAACTCTCTCTTATAAAATCGACTCTAAAGGCGCCGCTTACCTTCAAGAGCTTGCAAGAAAGCTGTACAGAAAGAAAATTTTTGTTCCTTACGAAGATCCTAATACCGGCATAGCATCTCTTCGCGGCATGAGTATAGTCGAAAGCGGCGAAAGCAGGCAGTATATGGCAAAAGACGCCTTAACTCCGCTTATAGGCTACGTAAAAAAGATAGAAAAAGAAAATATCACCAAAGTTACCGGTGTAAAAGGTGTTGAGAAGTCATACGAATACTACATTTCGGCTATTCAAGACGCTAAAATTTTAGGACCCAAGGATATCGGAAACAATATCATCTTAACAAGCGATTCAAATTTAGCCAACCGTGTAGATGGGTATGATACCATCTTAACGGTCTCTCTTAAATTTCAAAGCGCATTAGAGCAAATCATAGACGAAAGAAAAGAATTTCTAAACGCAAAAGAGATAATCGTAGGCGTTATGGAGTCTAAAACCGGCGAACTGCTGGCACTTGCAACCACTTCAAGATACAATCCTTCAAATATAAAAAAGCAAGATTATAAATCCTTAAATTCATCGGCAACCGAATATGCTTACGAGGTGGGCTCGGTATTTAAGCCGTTTATTTTTGCACTTTTGCTTGCCGAAGATAAGCTAAATCCCTTCGAGCGCATAAACACCTATAACGGCAAATATCAGCTTGGCAAACGTACAATAAGAGATACTCATCCGCAGCCCTTTATGACCGCAGAAGACGTGCTTGCGCACTCATCAAATATCGGCATGATACAGATAGCCCAGCGTCTTGAAGGCTCGCAAATTTACTCGGGGCTTTTAAATTTCGGCTTCACACAAAAAACGGGTATCGATATGCCATACGAACAAGTGGGCAATATGCCTCCCGTAGCAAAGCTAAACTCGCAAATTTATAAAGCGACTATCAGCTACGGATACGGTCTTCAAGCGACTTTTATACAGCTTTTAAAAGCGTATAATGTTTTTAATAACAAAGGATTTATGGTAACGCCAAAAGTTGTGAGCTCTCTTTACAAAAACGGTAAATTTTATGTAGTAAACAATCCTGAGCCTACGCAAGTACTTACTCAAGATGTAGCAAAACGCATGAAGCGAATACTCATCAAAGCCGTTGAGAGCGGAACGGGCAAAAAAACAAAAACTTCCGGACTTGAAATAGGCGGCAAGACAGGCACGGCTCACATCGCATCTGCAGGCGGTTATTCAAACAAATATAACGGTTCGTTTTTTGGATTTGTAAATGACAGCGAAGGTAGCAGCTATACTATCGGGGTTCTAGTAAGAGAGCCAAAGAAACCATATTATCACTTCGGAGCTCAAAGCGCTCTGCCTGTGTTTAAAAAGACGGTTGATCTGATGATTGAAGAGGGATTTTTAAAACTTGATAACACAAACGAAACAGAAGAGAAAAAGACTAAAAAATAGTTTTATAGTATATAGCTAAAGCCAAATTTCACACAAATTTAAATTTTAATCTCTAAAATATTCATAAGTATAAAAGCCGAGCAAATCATAAATATAAGCAACAATCCTGCTATTAAAAGCCTATCTTTTATAAAATTTCCGCTTACTATATCTCTTAAATTATAAGCCATTACGCATATCACGACAATCGAACTAAAATAATAAACAAACCAGCTTAATCCGTCTAAATTAAATGAATGAAGAAGAACAAGAGCGTTAAAAGCTATAGACACTACTGCACAAACAACAGCTATAGTAAATGAAACACCATAAGATATAAATCCGGCATGATCTTTCATATATGTTTTTAAAGATCTCGAACAGAAAAATATAAAAGTAACAGCTATAATGATATAGTTTTTCGTAAAATCAACTACCATATCATATAAGACGGTGATTCCGCTTGTAAGCAGATCAAGCTCCATCATTATATTATAAACTATGGCTATAAAAAGCATAGATACAACTAAAACTATAAAAGTAATAACCGAAGAGATAATAAGCGTCAAAACTATTGCCCATAGAGTTTCAAGCGTTCCATAGGGCTTAAGATCGCTATTTTTTATAAATTCTTTTAAATTCAACTTAAAACAACTTTTTTATAAATTTATTAATTCATATAAATAACAACAGGACTTATCTCAAAGCAAATTTAAAACTAAAAGTAAGCTCAAATATATTATAAATAAAAATTTCAAGATAAAATATTAACATAATTTAAATTATATTCAAAACGAAGCTTAAAGGTGATGCGTGTCTAGCAAGCTTTTGCTGTTTTTCAAGAAGTGAATTATCCTGAGCTTTGGCAAGCAAATCTTTTCTAAATTTTTCAAGCATATCTTCAAGCACAGCAAGAAGCTCTTTGATCTCATTTGCGCTTTTGCTTTTTACGCTCTCTTCATCAAGCCCAAGAATTTTGATGAGTTCTGCTCGCTTTGCCTCGACCTTCTCTTCTATCTTTAGCTCGTTTAGATAGCTTATAAATTTAATTGACCCCATCTTGGTTAAATTTTGCCTAAAGCTATCCACATCCATGCTCTTTAGCGAGCTTTTAGCCTTTAAATTTATGCTTTCCAACTCTTTTTGAAATTCACTTTTGTCGTTTTGAATGATTTTTTGAGACTTGTAAAGGTTGTTTAAATCCTCTAAAAATTTAAGTGCGGAATTTTCGCTTGATATCTTCAAATTTTCTCCTTGCGATAAATAATCATTAAAGATAAAAAGCAAATTTTATTCCGCTTTAGTTTATTATTTTAAGGCTATCTGAATTAAAAATTTAGCAAATTCTTCGCTGTCGTTAGGGCAAGTAACAACATCATAATACTCAAATTTAAGCTCATCGGCTACATCTTTATACTCTTTTGCCAACTCAAAAACGCTCTCTGAATTATCTATACAAAAAGATATAGGATAGATTAGCGCTTTTTTATTTTCAAGTTTTGCCAGTTCATCGCCAAGCGCCGGCTCAAGCCATTTTACAGGTCCTAAACGCGACTGATAAGCAACACGAATTTCTTTAAATTTCATCTCTTTATTGATTAAAGCAGAAAGAATTTCAACATGCTCTAAAGTATGCTTTTCATAAACATCACCATTGTCTATAATCTTTTGAGGTAAAGAGTGAGCAGAAAATATAAGCGTTATTTCCTCTGTTTTTAAATCTCTTACCATATTTTTTATAGAATTTACTATGACCTTATTATAAACTTCATCTTTATAAAACGGCTCTATGATTTTCACTTTAGCCTTTAAATTTAGCTCTTCAAACGCTTTGTTAAAATCATTTAAGCTTGAAATTACGGTTGTTATAGAGTGATGAGGATATAAAGGCAAAACTATAATCTCATCAAAATTTTCATACTTTTTAAGCACCTCTTTTGCAAAAGGCGGAGTGTAATTCATAGCAAAATCAACCGCATCAAATTCATCGCTTAAGCTTGAAATTTTACCGCATAGTTTTTGGGTTATCTCGCAAATGGGCGACTTGCCTCCGATTTGTTCGTAGTTATGCGTAGCCTCTTTAAGTCTAGAGCGAGTTATCATAAAGGCTATAAATTTACGCAAAAATTTATTTTTAATCCCTAATATACAGGGGTCGTTAAACATATTTTTTAAAAATACCTCAACCTCGCTAAGATTATTTGGTCCGCCCATATTTAAAAGCAGCAAAAGCCTTTTCATGCGCACACTCCATAAACCTTAAGCACCTCGTCAAAGCTTGCCAAATTTTCGAATTTTCCCAATTCGCAAAGCTTACCAAATTCTATCTGAGCCATTCTTGCAGGCGATATATCACAATTTACTTTCAAATTTTGCTGTCCTTCGGCAGTGTATTTATTAAGTTTGAGTCCAAGCAAATCGCCAAAATAAATTCCGCTCTTTGCCGCTACTTCCACTATAAAACGGTTGATAGGATACTCTTTTGAGCCGTGAATACTAACCAAAGATTGATTTTTCATCTTTAGCTCATAAAGCATACTAAGAGCCTCTTTTTTGTTGTCGTTTTTGGATTCGAATTTAAAAAATCCCCCCACTTCACTGCTTGTTAAATACCTTGCCAAATCGATATTATAAAGCATTTGCATAGACAAATTTTCATCTTTGCAAATACCGCAAGTAATATTTATAGAGTAAATTTTTTCCTCTTTTTCAAGAGATTTTTTTAAAGAGGCTATCACGGGGTTAAATCTATCGCAAAGGCACATAGCGCTTACAGCTCCGCTTAAATTCGAGCAGTATTTCATCTCCTGAATAGCGCTACTGCTTTTAGCTAAAGGTGCATTTATAAAGATAAATTTAGATGCTTTTACACACTTTGAAAACAGATTAAAATACTCTATTCCGTCAGTTATTATAAGCGCTTCGGGATTTGTTATCTCAAAAAGCTCGTTTATATCATCATAAATTTCAACTCTGGCATGATTATCGCCGCATTTATTACTATAAATTCCCACCAGTTCAAAATCATCAGATCTTCTAAGCTCGTTATAGTGCATTTTGCCGATATCTTCAAAGCCTATGATCGCAAGGCGTTTTTTCATAATCTCATCCGTTTTTTTGATAGACATTATATTTTATTTTGGTAATTATATGTTTAATCCACTTTAAATTTCGTAAAATATATTTTACAATGTAACAAATTTCAAACCCTCTTGACGCTAACTTTAAAACCAAGCCTTTAAAAATTTAATGAAAAATATGGTAAAATCAGCACTATTTTATAAAATTTGATAGGAAAAATTATGGATATCAGACAGGCTTATTTGGATTATTTTGCAAGCAAAGGCCACGAGATCATACCTTCATCGCCGCTTGTACCAAACGATGCGACGTTGCTTTTTACAAACGCAGGGATGGTGCCTTTTAAAAGCATATTCACAGGCGAAGTTCCACGCCCTACTCCGCCTATCCGCACTAGTTGCCAAACCTGCATAAGAGCGGGCGGTAAGCATAACGATCTTGATAATGTGGGCTATACTGCGCGCCACCACACGTTTTTTGAAATGCTTGGGAATTTCAGTTTTGGCGAATACTTTAAAAAAGACGCGATCGCTTACGCTTGGGAATTTGTTACAGATGTACTAAAGCTGCCTAAAGATCGCCTCTATGTCACGGTTCATGAAAGCGATGACGAGGCTTATGCTATGTGGCAAGAGCATATATCAAAAGAGAGAATTTACAAATTTGGCGACAAAGATAACTTCTGGCAGATGGGCGATACGGGTCCTTGCGGTCCTTGTTCGGAGATTTTTTACGATCAAGGGGCGGAGCACTTTAACTCAGATGAGGACTATATGGGCGGTGACGGAGATAGGTTTCTTGAAATTTGGAACCTTGTCTTTATGCAATACGAAAGAAGCGCGGACGGTAAGCTAACTCCGCTTCCAAAACCGTCAATCGATACCGGTATGGGTTTAGAGCGCGTAACTGCAATAATGGAAGGCAAATTTAGCAACTACGATAGCTCTCTTTTCATGCCGATTATAAATGAAGTGGCTAAAATTTGCGGCAAACCTTACGAATACGAAAGCGGGGCTAGCTACCGTGTGATTAGCGATCATATACGCTCGGTTACATTCCTGCTTGCTCAAGGCGTAGGCTTTGACAAAGAAGGGCGCGGATACGTCCTAAGAAGAATTTTACGTCGCGCGATTCGCCACGGATACCTGCTTGGTATTAAAGAGCCGTTTATGTATAGGCTGGTTGATCAAGTATGCGAGCTGATGGGCTCTCACTACACTTATCTAAACGAGAAAAAAGATACGGTTAAAGAGCAAATTCGCCTTGAAGAGGAGAGGTTTTTAACCACTATCGCTTCAGGACTTGAGCTATTTAACGACGAGTTGGCAAAAACAAAAGAAATTTTTAGCGGAGATGCGGCGTTTAAGCTTTATGACACTTTCGGCTTCCCGCTTGATCTAACAGCCGATATGCTTAGAGATAAGGGATTAAGGGTTGATGAGGAGAGGTTTGATGAGCTTATGAACGAGCAAAAAAGCCGCGCAAAAGCCGCATGGAAAGGAAGCGGAGACAAAAGCGCAAAAGGCGATTTTAAAGAGCTTTTAGAGGAATTTGGCGAAAATAAATTTAGCGGTTATGAAACCCTAGAGCAAAAGAGCAAAATTTTAGCTCTGCTTGATGATGATTTCAAACGCGTTTCAAGCTTAAAAGCAGACCAAGTCGGCTGGATCATGCTTGATGTAACGCCGTTTTATGCTCAAAGCGGCGGTCAGTGTGCGGATGAAGGCGAGATAAAAAATTTTGCCAAAGTGCTTGATACGCAAAAATTCTTTGGGCTAAATTTATCTCAAATTTCAGTTACCAAAGAGTTAAAAGCAGGAGATGAAGTTGAGGCGAAAGTTTCTAACGAAAGAAGCGAGATAGCGCGCCACCACAGCGCAACTCACCTTTTACACTCGGCTTTGATTAAAATTTTAGGCAGTCATATAGCCCAAGCCGGCTCAAGCGTAGAGGCAAATAAGCTTAGGTTTGACTTCTCGCATCCTAAAGCGCTAACAAGCGAAGAGCTTGAAAAGATAGAAAACTTCGTAAATAACGCGATAGCTAAGGGAGCGCAAGCCAAAATAGAAATAATGGACTTAGATGAAGCCAAAAATAGCGGAGCGATAGCTCTATTTGGCGAAAAATACGGCGAAAAAGTGCGCGTGCTAAGCTTTGGCGATGTGAGTAAAGAGCTTTGCGGAGGAACGCACGTAAAAGATATAAGCGAGATCGGAGCCTTTTTTATCGTTAAAGAAAGCGGAGTAAGTGCCGGCGTAAGAAGAATAGAGGCGGTTTGCTCTAAGGCTGCGGTAAATTTAGCAAGAGAGTTTAGAGCCGAACTTGACGAGCTAAAATCCGAGCTAAAAAGCGTCGAGCCTATAAATGCGGTTAAAAAACTAAAAAACGAGATAAAGGCACTAAAAGACGAGCTTAAAAATGCAGGCGGTTCAAAAGCCATAAATTTAAGCGAGGTAAACGGCGTAAAATTTGGAGTTGAGATCTTGCAAGGCGGCGATATCAAAACCGCGATTGACGAGCTTAAAAACGCAAATGAACGCGTTGCAGTGCTGTTTATGCAGGAAAAAGAAGGCAAAGCGATAATCGCCGCAGGAGTCAAAAACGCAAATTTAAAAGCCGGAGAATGGGTTAAATTTATAGCTCAAATTTTAGGCGGCAACGGCGGAGGAAGAGATGACTTTGCTACCGCAGGCGGAAAAGACATCGGCAAAATGAATGAAGCAAAAGAGGCGGCGGTGAAATTCGCAAAAGAAAAACTAGCATAGTGAGCAAAGATAGCTTGCGTCCTTTGACGTATTATTTTTAAAAGGATAAAAATGCCCGAATTTAACATCGCATTTGCAAAATTAAGCCACATCATTCCGTTTTTGCACATAAGCGCGACTATAGTATTTATAGGATTTCAGGCTTGCTTTTGGTTTATGTGTAAATTTTTCATGCAAGGCATAGCAAACAACCACAAAAGATACCTGATGGTTATAGAAGCTCTTAAGCGCCTTGGATACGCGGTTTATGCGGCTTTATCAGTGATGGCGGTAACGGGCATTCTTATCAAGAATAGCGACTATTCAAAGATCGCAGATCCTATGTCAAACACGATAATAGCGACAAAATGGACGATATTTGCCTTCTTGCTCATAAACGTCCTTTACGTAACATACAGGCTAAAAAAAGCTATCAAATCAATCGATGACAGCGAGTATATCGAGCTTCACGAAAATTTAATCGTAATAATTTATTATTTTATACCGCTTAACGTTTTAACGTTGTTGCGGCTTTATTTGCGACCTATCTTGGTGTCGCATATAGGGGGTTTTAATGATAATTTTAGCTTCAAGTTCGGTTACTAGAGCTAAAATTTTAGAAGAGAACGGAGTAGCTTTCAAGCAAATTTCCTTTGAATTTGACGAAAGCGGTATAAGTAAAAAACTGCCTCCTGCAAGCTATGTGCTAAAAATAGTTCAAAACAAAAAAGAGCAGTTTTTAAAAGCCTATCCGAATTTAAAAAACATACTTCTTGCAGATAGTGCGGTCGTGTGCGGGGATGAAATTTTAGGCAAGGCAAAAGACGCCAAAGACGCTATCAGAATGCTAAATTTACAAAGCGAAAGCACGACCAAGATAATAACCGCAATGATATTTTTAGGCGAAAATTTCGAGCTTATAAACGTAAGCGTGGCGGCCTATGAGTTTGGCAAATTTGACAAAAAAGAACTTGAAGCCTACATCAAAAGCAACGAGTGGCAAGGCAAAGCCGGAGCCATGATGATAGAGGGCTTTAACAAAAAATACATCCTAAAACAAACAGGCAACGAAAGCACAGCCAGAGGGTTAAACTACGAACAATTAAAGGCATTTTTATGAGATATATAGTTTCGTTTCTTTTTATCGTATTTGTTTCCGCGTCCGCGGCAATTATCTATCTTTACTCGCAAATTCGATTTGATGCGACAAACATCATCGAATTTAAGCCAAAGCTAACGACTCAAATTTACGATAGAAACGGCGAGCTAATCGCTAATATCTTTGATGAAGAAAATAGAATTTACGCAAGATACGACGAGATACCTCCGCGCCTTATAGAAGCTCTTGTGGCGATCGAAGATACGAGCTTTTTTGAGCATGGCGGAGTAAATCCAGAAGCCATCACAAGAGCGATCATAAAAGACATCAAAGCCAGAAAGCTTGTAGAGGGTGCTAGCACCATCACTCAGCAGCTCGTAAAAAATATGGTCTTAACCCGCGAGAAGAAATTTACAAGAAAAATAAAAGAGATGGTTCTTGCTATGAAGCTTGAAAACGAGCTTAGCAAGGAAGAAATTTTAGAGCGATACCTAAATCACGTATATTTTGGACATGGTTATCACGGTATAAAAACAGCCGCAAAGGGGTATTTTAGAAAGGAGCTAAACGAACTTAGCCTAAAAGAGATAGCCATACTCGTGGGTCTTCCAAAAGCCCCAAGCACATACGATCCTACCAGACATCTTGACTTGTCGCTAAGTCGCGCAAACAACGTTCTTTGGAGGCTGAATATACTCGGCTGGATAAATAAAGAAGAGTATGAAAAGTCTCTCATGGAAACGCCTGTCGTATATGATGATACCCTTACGCAAAACAAAGCTCCTTATATCGTAGACGAGGTTATAAAAGAGGCTTCAAAACACTTTAACGACATAAAAACAGGCGGATATATCATCGAAACAAGCGTTGATCTAAAGATTCAGGATATGGCGATAGAGGCGCTTAAATTCGGGCATAATGAAATTTTAAAGCGAGATAAGGACGCAAACGCTTCAGTGCTAAACGGAGCTATCGTAGTAACATCACCCAAAGACGGGGGTATCTTGGCACTTGTCGGAGGGGTTGATTACTCCAAAAGCAACTACAACCGCGCTACGCAGAGTATGAGGCAACCGGGCTCTAGCTTTAAGCCATTTATCTACCAGATAGCGCTTGATCTGGGCTACTCGCCGATGAGCAAGGCTGCTGATATCTCGCGCGTGTTTGATACGGGTAAAAATCAAGAGGCGTGGAAGCCTAAGAACTATAGCGGCGGCTTTCAAGGCTATATCACACTTAAAGACGCGCTTCGTCAGTCAAGAAACCTAGCTACTATAAATTTACTTAGTGAAATCGGACTTGACACTGTTTATAAACGCTTAAGCGAGCTTGGCTTTAAAAACGTACCAAAAGATTTGTCCGTAGCACTTGGAAGCCTTGGGATCTCTCCGCTTGAGTTTTCTAAATTCTACTCTATATTTTCAAATCAGGGCGAGATGGTTGAGCCAACACTCATTCGAAGAGTTATGAGCGCGCAAAACATAGAAACTATCTTCGAGCCAAAACGCACAAGAGTAACCGAGCCTGAGCAGGCATACCTGATGAACGATATGCTAAAAACCGTCGTAAACAGCGGCACCGGACAAAATGCCAAAATCGCGGGCGTGCAGGTTGCGGGTAAAACGGGAACTACAAACAACAACATAGACGCATGGTTTTGCGGTTATACTCCTGAAATTCAAGTGATCGTATGGTACGGCAACGATAACAACACTCCGATGAGAAAAATCGAGGGTGGCGGACGAACAGCCGCGCCTGTCTTTAAAAAATTTGTGCAAAGTTATATGAAGGAATTTCCAAATTCAAAGAAAAATTTTACCGAACCCGAGGGTGTTTTTCACACGATATATGAGGGCAAAGACGAACTTTATACGAAAATTTCACCGCTTCCAAAGCAAGACGCCGAGGATAATCTAATCAAGCAAGATAACGAAGGGATGATATTTTAATCATCCTTTTGCTTCATATATTTGTTTAACATCAAAACAGCCAAAATTTAGACAACAAGAAGAAATAAGAGCGGTATATTTCAGCTCTTGCTAAACTTCACTTTTTGGCTCAAATTCAATTTTATTCGCCCAAACGCAAGCTATAAAAACCAAAAAACAGATAGGATATGAAAATGCAAGAAAATTTTCCACAATCCCAACATCCAAGTAATCAATAAAAAACAACATAATAAACAAAATCAGTAAATTCCCGATAAACATAAAAAACAACACAGCCATTTCAAGTTTAAAAATTCTAAGGCTAAGTCTAGGATTATTTACAAACAAAAGGCTAAATTTTAGGCTCTTATCTCTCCTTACTCTACGCAAGAAAAAAGCAAGCGAAAAAATAAAAGCACCGATACATAAAGCCCAATAAACAGTATGCTCAGGAGTTTGAAGCGAGCTTGCGATAGACTTTAAAGCAAATTCAAAAGGCATAAGCAGGATAAACAAGACAAGCACGCAAATCCACGCGTAAAAAGGAGCTAAAACGTAAGCTCTAATTTTTCTTAGCGTATTAAATTTTAGCTTTAGATATCCCGGTATTAGGATAAATTTCTCGTCCAAATTCAAGCACGGCTTCCTTGCGCCCTACTCCACGAGCCTTAATTGCTGCTCGCAGATACTCTTCCACGAACTTTCAAAATTTAGCTCCAAGCACTCTTTTATATAAGGCTTCGCCTCGCTTGGTTGCTTACGCTTGATATAAATCTCTGAAATTTGAGCAAGCGCTCTGGCTCTATCGCTTGGCAAAAGTCGCGAACCTACAAGCTCTTTTGACGCTTGCACCGCTTCATCAAGCCTATCAAGCCTATTTAAAGAATCAATGTATTCAAAATTTATTTTCGGGCTAAAGGTAGTGATATTTAGCCTTTTTTGTAGTTCAATGGCTTTTTTGGCATAGACGGCGGATTTTACAAAATCGCTACTTGCATAAGTTGCGCTTGAAATTTTATCATAGGTTTCAATAACCTTAAAATCATCTTCTCTAAGCGTCTCTATCGCGCTTATAGTAGCTACTGCGTCGCTTATTCGGTTAAGTTTAAGCAAAGCTTCAAAGCGATAAAAAAGCACGGGCGAAACGTCCGCATACTCCTCTTTAGTCGCGATAGCAAGTGCCTCATCAGCCACGCGCAAAGCCTCGGCATACTTTTCTACTTTGATAAGTGCGGAGCTTAAATTTATGAGCCACTCGATACGATCAAGCATATCTTGCGAATTTATATTAGCACGTGCTAGCTCATAAGCGCTTTCAAACCTTAAAAGCCTCATATAGCAATTAAACAGCTTAAATTTCGCCTCTATACGACCGCTTATCTCATAGTTTTCCACTAGCGAAACCACTGTTTTGCAGTTGTCTTGGCGAATCATCTCATTAGCAAGCGCCAAAGCCGCATTATTTACGCTAATGATCGCCTCGGTATCGTTCATATCGCGAGCCGTGTTTGTATAGCGAAGCACATCGCTGAATTTTCCCTCTTTTAGATATAAGCCGGTCTGCTCTTTAAGAGCTCTTTGGGCTATTTCGTTTTTACCGTATTTATCCATAAGAGTATCGTAGTATTCGTGAAGTTTAGTTGCATTATTTTCGTTAAGTTCAAAAAACAGTCTATCAAGCCCCATTTGAACTTGCGAGATAAATTCGCCCTCCTTAAACTCATCTTTATAGCGTTTTAAGTAGTCGTAGGCTTTATTTACATCTTTTGTATTACTTAAGCTAAGGGCTAAATTCTTAAGCACTATTTCATAGTGTTCATCGTTTCTGTTAGAGTTTTGGGTTATGATCTCATAAATCCTTGAAGCCACATCGTCCATTTTACGCTCGTGAAACACGGCAGCAAGCTCCATGGCTTGAGATATATCGTTTAGCAGATAGCTCTCATTTGCGTTTAGAATTTTTAGTATATAATCTTTAGCTTGCTCAAATTTCGCCGCATTTATACTGGTTTGCGCTAAGGCTAAAGCGGCTCTGCTTGCTACATCTACGCTACTAGTTGAGTAAAGAACCTTTTCATACATTTTTATAGCGTCGGCGGCTTTGCCCGTTTTGTAAATTTTATCTGCAAATTCAAGTATCGCCATCTTCGTCCAAAGCGAGTTTGAATGCTCGTTCATCAGTATATCAAGAGTGTAATTCGCATCGCTCATCATATCCTGCCTGATGTATGATTTAGTAACAAGATAAAGCACTTCGGAGTAATTTTCATCAGAAGCAAATCGTCTCATCCATGCTTTGCCTTCGTTTGCGATATCCATAGGCAAAATTTCATTATAATTCTCTTCTTTTTCTAAAATTTTATCAAGAGCTCGCAAGCGATAAAGCATAAACTCGCTTGCAAATATACTGTTTGCATATCTTTTTAAAGCCGTTTGAGTTGAAACTAAAACCGCTTCGTAGCGCCTAGCGTCATAGTCTTTTTTGATTTCAAGATATAAATTTATATCGTGGCTATCGGGGTTTTCTATCGGAGCTTTGTTCAGATCAAGAGCTCCCACGCTTGGAAGTTTCATATCATTAAAGCTGGGAGCGAAATTTATGCCGTCTTGTTTTGGCTTATCAAATTCGCTCAAAGCAGAATCTATGAGTATCGTATGATGAAGAGCGAATTCATCTTTGCTTTCTTTTACGTCGCTACTTCCAAAAAGTGGGCTTTTATAGCTTATCAGCCTTGAATTTGCGTGCGGAGTTATGGTTATCTTGGTCGTATTTTCATCTTGAGTGAAATTTATCTTGACCAAAGAGAGTATCTTGTCATCTATTTTAGGGATTGAACTACTAGAAATTTCGCATACATAAAGCTTTTTATCGTAAGCTAAAATTTGCTCCTTGCAGCTAAATTCCTTCTCGTCTTTTAGATGAAGGACACTATAAGTTCTATTTGCCTCTTTGCCTGAATTTAAGGTCAAAGAAAAGCCAAACGCAAAAAGCGGAGCAAGAAGAAAAATAGATAAAATGGCTAATTTTTTCATATTGATATTATATGATGTTTAATTTTAAAAACCACTTGCAACTACAAATTTGGCGATAAACTCAAGCAGTGGATTTATCATAAGCATAGCCGTTAAAGTAGTGATGACCGCAAAGCCGACGATAACCTTAAGAGCGTTTGAAGTATTTGCGATGTAGAGGTTTTTATCTTTAACCACAGGCTCTTTTAAAAACATATAAACAACAAGCTTTAGATAATAATAAATCGCCAAAGCGCTGTTTAAAACCATAATCACGGCTAAGACGATGTGATCGCTTGCAACGGCTGCAAAAATGAGATAAATTTTGCCCCAAAAGACGCTAAAAGGAGGAATTCCGGCAAGGGCAACCATAAAAATAGCCATTATTACGGCATAACTTGGCAAAGTCTTTATAAGTCCTGCAAATTTTTCGTAAGGATGCTTAAATCTCCTGTCCCAACACACCGTATCATCGCAGCGTGCAACCCAAAGCATCGAAAATGCGCCTAAATTCGCAAACAAAAACATAATCCAATACAAAAATAGCGCCGTATTAGCCTCGCTTGTGCCGACAACTATCGCACAAAGCACAAAGCCCGCGTGAGCTATGGAGCTAAGAGCAAGCATTCGCTTGACGTCGCGTTGCACAAGAGCCATCGAATTTGCTATAGTCATCGTTAAAACCGCACTTATATAAAGCATATCGTGCACCCACTGGATACCGGAATTTGCAAGACTTTCAAAAAGCCTCATCGCCACTATAAATCCCGCGACTTTAGGCACTACCGACATGTATCCTGCAAGAGGGGCGTTTGTGCCCTCATAGACATCGGGCACCCATGTATGAAAAGGTATCAAAGATAGCTTAAATCCAATCGCACTAAACATAAAAACGCACCCTAATATAACCACCATGCTATCTTGCAAAT